>JAFPVW010000129.1 GCA_017395215.1 Prevotella sp.
AGTCAACCTTTACTACACGGGCAAAGTGGGGCACTACACGATCGACTTCAACGCCGACTACACCTTCAATAAAAAGATAAGTCGCAACACACAACAGGAGCTGAGCGATAATTACGAAAACCGCGACGTAAACACAGAGAACCTGACACGCGGCAGCATGGCAGCCGAGAAGCTCATCGTCAGCCGACCACTGTGGAAGGGCCAAATAGAGATTGGCGAGGAATACACCCACACCCGATGGTTCACCTGTTTCGAGAATGTCAAGGGCTACATCCAGGGCAGTAACAATGAACAGCACGAAAGCAACATCGCGCCTTATGTGGAGCTGCGACAACAGTTGGGGCGTATCCTGATGCAGGCAGGGCTACGCTATGAGCATGTAACGTCAGACTACTTTGTCAACGGGCAGAGGAACAGCAATCAGAGTCGCACCTACAACAACCTGTTTCCATCGGCCAGCTTGTCGACATCCGTCAAGGGTCTCCAGCTGTCATTCAGTTACACCAATCGCACCAACCGCCCTGCCTACTGGCTCCTGAGCAACGACGTTGTCTACGAGAACCGCTTGAACATGCAGATAGGTAATCCCTATCTGAAGCCTGTCAAATACCACAATCTGAACGCGACGGTGATGTGGAAGTGGCTGTTTCTGACGACCAACTTTACGCATTGCGTCGACCCATTCATGCACACGATGAAGAGTATGGAGCAGGACAGCAAGGTAAACATTGCCACCATCGAGAACTATGGCCATGCCGACTGGATTGTCTTTACCCTGGGCGCACAGAAGAATGTGGAACTGGCTGAGCGTATCGTGTGGACGCCGCAATACAACCTAACGTTCATGAAGCAGTGGCTCAAGACAACATTCGTAGGACAGGAGAAGAACCTGAACCAGCCGATGCTGTCCCTACAACTGGGTAACATCGTCACGCTGCCCCACGACTGGCTCTTGCAAGCCGACTTCAACATGCACACGCACGGCTATACAGGTTCTAACTTCAGGGTCGAGACCACCAATGCCATGCTCTCGCTCAGTGTCAGCAAGGACTTACTGAAACGACGCCTGAATGTCAAGCTCTCGGGAAACGACCTCTTCAACCAGGGCATGGGGCGTGGCACATTCTACTTTGACCGCATGTTGTTCCACAAGATGGAGGACAACGACACGCGCTGCGTCACGCTCGCACTGCGCTACCGCTTCAACGTCACCCCGTCGAAGTATCGCGGCACCGGCGCTGGCAATGCCGAGAAGAACCGACTCTGAACTTATTCACACCGCCGAGGGCAGTGTCAAGCACGCACATGCCCTTTCTCGGTCCTCGAACCGCCCTCCGTTCAGCATGCTGCGTTGTTAACGCGGCCCTCTAACCGCCCTCCGTTCAGTATGCCGCGTTGTTAACGCGGCCCTCACCCGGGCTGACGCAGGTCGGATTCCCCACCATGGCGCTCGCGTGGCAACGACGATTTCCTGCTTCATCATTACAAAGGAGAGAATCACAAGCCATCGAGCGCCTTCTTGCTGAGTAAGTAGCGCAAGTTCTGCGCCGACAGCCCCTACGAGGCTGGCCTTTGGCGTCCTTCAACTTCTGGATTTGCGTTAAACTTGGGTTAAAATATCGCAAGCGCCATGCTGGATTGGGAATCTTTTCGTAATTTTGCCGCATCATTACAAAACAAGAGAGGAACAGTCATGAAAAAACAACGATGTGCCATCGCCGCACTGTTTGCACTGATTATTGCTTCGAGCCTGACCAGCCTTGGCAGCTATCGCTACACCAGCCGACTGGTGAACGAGGACATGGACAGGGCACTTGCACGGGCTCTGGCCGAACAGCAGAGCGACGTGATCAGCCAGGACACCATCCGCACGTTCAACAGCTATTTGCAGATAACAGCACTGCGCGGCAATGCAACACTGGCCGTGGACACACGCGGGCAACAGTTCAAGGCATACGCCCGCTGCTCCGAAGCCACCATCTTCAGACTGTCAGACCAGCGTCCTGCCACCGTGCTCTGGCTACTGACGGTGTTCTGGGCGATGATCGTATGGCACCGTCGCCAACAGGTGGCGGCTAACGAGCGGCTGACGGTTGCCGCACATGGCGGGAACAGCTTTGGCGGGCTGACCTACTCAGAGGCCGACAGCCGTTTCTATGCTGCTGACGGCAACGTGGTGCAACTCACCCCCATGCAGCACCAGCTGATGGAAATGTTCTTTCGATCGCCCTCACACGCGCTGTCGAAGGCGGAAATCTGCGATGCCCTCTGGCCCAAGAAGCCCGATGCCCATGACACACTCTACACGCTCGTCAGAAGGCTGAAGCCAGTCATTGAGCATCATTCCCAGCTCAGGATAGAGTCTGACCGCAGCAGGGCCTACCGGCTGACTGTCAACGAGATAGAAAACTGACAGAGGGTCTGACCAAGAAATGTCAGACAAATGTCAGGCAGATTTTTTGGCTTGACGCATCTCTCTTCATACCTTTGCAGCAAAAAACGCAAGCAATGTGTATGAAGAGCGTATTGTTGATGAGCCTGTTCATGGCAACGGTTTTTGCCGCTTCGGCACAAAAGGAAGTGGTATTAGAAGAGGTAACAGTAAAGGGGGCAACGACGGTCCAGCACGCAGAGGGGCTCTGGATCTACCCCAGTCGGCAGCAACTGGAACATTCAACGAACGGCTATTTGCTCTTGTCGAAACTGACACTGCCCCACCTGCGTGTCGACCCCGTTCAGCACACCGTCACGGCCTTGTCGAACCTGGGTGCCGTGCAGGTGCGCATCAACGACATGGTGGCCACACAGGAAGACCTGCTAGCACTCGATGTCAAGGCTGTGCAGCACATTGAATACATCGATAATCCTGGCGTCCGCTATGGCGAGGGGACAGCCTATGTCGTCAACATCGTCGTCAAGAGGGCAACGAGCGGCCACGTGCTGGGGGCCGACCTCACGAACACCCTCACGACGGTCAATGGCAAGGAGTCGGTTTTTGGGAAGTTCAATCGGGGAAAGCGTGAACTCGGTCTGCATTACACCATCGGCTATCAGAACTTCCGTGGCACAGACTACGATGAACAGGCAACGTACGAAATGGCTGCTGGCGACATCCGCTCCATCCATCGACAGCAACTTGAGGGACAGAACAAGCGCCTCTATCACAATGGGCAACTGACCTATAGCCTGAGCGATTCCAGCTATGTGTTTCAGGGGAAGCTCACCGCCCGCCGCGACATCAAGCCTCAGCGTGACTACACGAAGATGGCGGTGAACGGGCAGGTCAGCGACGATCAGTCTGCAACGCGCGGTCTCTCGCCGGCTCTCGACCTCTACTTCCATCGTCGTTTTACACGTCATCAGTCTCTGACGGCCAATGCTGTAGGCACCTTTATCAAGACCAACAGCGATGCCGAGCAAAATGAAGGGGCGCCATACAGCTACACGGTGGCGGGCAGAACCGCCTCGCTCTTCACGGAGACGATTTACGAAAACCGACTGGAGCCGTTCGCCCTTTCTGCTGGTCTGCAATACAACCAGAAATATGTCCACAACGTCTATGCGGGTAGCACCAATGCCATCAACGACATACGCTCGTCGGGCTTCTATCTGTTTGGACAGCTGAAAGGGAATCTCGGCAGAGTGACTTACATCGGTGGCCTGGGAGCCAGCAACTACTATAACCGGCAGGACAACCGCGGCTACCGCTTCTGGCTGTTCCGTCCCAAGCTCACCGTTGCCTATCCGCTGACGGAGAGGCTGAAGGCGAAATACGACTTCGAAGTGTCGCAGCACGTTTCGCAGATAGCATTGGTCAGCGACGTCAGTATCAAGCAGAACGCCTGGGAGACGCTGGTCGGAAACCCCGACATACACCCCAACCGGGTGACCAGCCATGACCTGCGCCTGACCTACTCTACACCAAGGCTCACCACCGAACTACAGGGCTACTATCGCCTAAATGCCCATTGCAACATGGAGCGGTACGACAGGCAGGACGGCCACTTCTTCAAGACGCAAACCAATGCCGACAATACGTGTAGCTTCTTCTTCGTTCAGAGCTACAACCAGTGGAACATTGTGCCCGACCGTCTCACGGCGACGCTCTACGGCGGCATCTATCGATTCTTCAACTTCACGGACGACTACCGGCACACCTATACCGCCTTCAACGGTGGAGCCAGTCTCGAGGCTTATCTCGGACACTGGACGCTCACGGCATACGCAGATAACGGATGGAACTTCATGGAGGGCGAGCACCGCGGCCACCAGCCTGCCACATGGTATCTCAGCGCTTCCTACCAACTGCGACAGCTGACCGTCTCGCTCTATGCCCAGCATCCGTTCAGTGCCCATCCACTGGGAAACAAGACTGAGATTCTTAGCCGCTACATCCACAAAGAGGTGGTGACCCATGAGCGTGACCGGGGCAACATGCTGACGCTCGTCCTCTCGTGGAACTTCTCAGCGGGTAGCAGGTACCGTAGCTTTCAGCGCACCATCAACCATCAAGATCAGGACACTGGCATCCTTCAGGGCAGATAGGGCACTCTCCCGGTCGCTCCTCACGAACGACAATGCATAGTTACCACTTTTCAGCACCGAAAGCAAAATTTCCGCAGCGTAAACGCCAGTTAATCGATGTCACGCTAAATGACACTTGGCACACTTAGAAGGTATCATTTACAATGTCACGCCCTCAATGCGCCGCACACCTCAATTCGAAATGCCGGACACATCAATTCGAAAGGTCGATAACCAGAGTTTCAATAGCGACAGCGAGCAGCATTTCTGCTGCTCGCTGTCGATATCCGTAGCGGGAGCCGGGATTGAACCGGCGACCTCATGATTATGAATCATGCGCTCTAACCAGCTGAGCTATCCCGCCAAAGTTTTGTTTTGCGGGTGCAAAGGTACAATAAAAGTTTGGAACGGCAAAATTTTTTGGCCATTTTATTTGGTAATTCGCGAAAAAAGTGTAATTTTGTACCCGATAAGGGTCGTGAAGACCTCGGAAACGTTAATCTGACAAGTCATGCATAAGCAAAGATTAGAACTGGAATATCCCCTGAATGCCCGTAAGCCCGACATCCTCTGGCGGCTGATGAGCACCGACCACGGCCTTGAACGCTGGCTGGCCGACCGTGTGACGGAAGAGGCAGGGGTGCTGTCGCTTACGTGGGGCAGCATCTATGGCGAACACCACACGCTGCTGGCCAACATTGTCGAGCGCGAGAAGAACAGCCACATCCGCCTGCAGTGGGTGGACGAGGACGACCCAGAGGCCTATTGGGAGATGCGCATAGGGCGCAGCGAGCTGACCGAGCAGCTGTGCCTGCAAGTGGTGGACTACGGCCCCGCCGAAGAGATTGACGACCTGCACGGTCTGTGGGACGGCAACCTGGAACGTTTGCACCAGACCAGTGGCATGTAGCGTTAGAGAAATGTTGCGCATCAAGAAACTTGATATCTTCATCGCTCGCCAGTTTGGGCTGCTGTTCGTAGGAACATTCTTTATCTGCCTCTTTGTGCTGATGATGCAGTTCCTCTGGCGCTATGTCGACGACCTGATCGGCAAAGGCCTCACCATCGACGTGCTGGGACAGTTCTTCTGGTACATGGGGCTGATGCTTATCCCCACGGCACTGCCGCTGGCCATCCTGCTGTCGTCGCTGATCACCTTTGGTAACCTTGGCGAGTCGTCGGAGCTGACAGCCATCAAGTCGGCTGGCATCTCGCTGCTGCAGACCATGCGGTCGCTGATTCTGATCGTGCTGGTGATAGCAGGCGTGAGCTACTACTTCCAGGACGTGATAGGCCCCGAGGCTAACAAGTCGTTCGCACAGCTACTGCTATCGATGAAGCAGAAGAGCCCGGAGCTCGAAATACCCGAGGGCGTATTCTACGACGGCTTGCCCAACACGAACCTCTACGTGCAGCAGAAGGACATGGAGACGGGCAAGCTCTACCAAGTGATGATCTACCGGCAGACGGGCAGCTACGAGGACCAGGCCATCATCCTGGCCGACTCGGGCATGCTGCAGTCGACGGCCGAGAAGAAGCACCTGCTGCTGACGCTATGGAGCGGCGAGTGGTTCGAGAACATGCGCTCGCAGGACCTGGGCAACGCTGCCGAGGTGCCCTACCGCCGCGAGACCTTCGCCCACAAGCAGATACTGCTCGACTTCGACGGTGACTTCAGCCTTGCCGACGCCTCGGGCATCGCGACCAACGCCAAGGCGAAGTCGACGAAGCAGATACTCCACGACCTGGACTCCATCCGCCTGAGCAGCGACTCGCTGGGACGACAGTTCTACCGCGAGGCACAGGGCTACGTGTTCAACACAGGCCACCTGACGAAGGCCGACTCGGCGAAGCTGGCGACGGTGAGCGCGGCCGACCTGCCCACGCTCGACAGCCTGCTGGCACAGCAGAGTCAGGACGGGCGTCGCGACGCCGTGAAGACGGCTGCACGACAGGCACAGAATGCCGTCGGCGACCTGGTGATGAAGAGCGACTATGCGAAGTACATGAGCCGCCAGGAGCGCATGCATGAGATGGAGGCCATCGCGAAGTTCACGCTGGCCCTGCAGTGCATCATCTTCTTCTTCATCGGAGCGCCGCTGGGCGCCATCATCCGCAAGGGTGGCCTTGGCGTGCCCGTGATCATCTCGGTGCTGGTGTTCATCGTCTACTACATCTTTGATAACTCGGGCATGCGCATGGCACGCGACGACAACTGGACGGTGTGGTTCGGCAAGTGGATATCGACGATGGTGCTGGCACCGCTGGCCGTCTTCTTCACCTACAAGGCGAACAACGACAGCGCCGTGTTCAACATCGACGCCTACCGCCAGCTACTGATCCGCATGCTCGGCCTGCGCCAGAAGCGTAACATCGTCGGCAAGGAGGTCATCATCAACGACCCCGACTATGCCGCCGACGCCACACAGCTGGCCCACATCAACACACTCGTTAGCCAGTACATGAGCGAGCACCACCTGCTACGCTGGCCGAACCCCATCAAGGTGTTCTTCCGCCCGGGCGACGACCAGCAGGTGCAGGTCATCAGCGACCAGCTGGAAACGGTCATCGAAGACTTAGGAAACACGCGCGACCAGCGCATACTGCACTACCTGAACAGCTACCCCGTGCTGGCTACCCACGCCCACACGCGGCCCTTCCGCCGCCGCTGGCTCAACGCGCTGGTGGGCCTGCTGCTGCCCGTGGGCATCTTCTTCTACATCCGCATGCTGCGCTTCCGGCTGCGCCTCTATCGTGACCTACGCACCATCGAGAGCACCAGCAACAGGATCGTGGAGGTAATAAAAGTGAAGCGTGAAAAGTGAAAAGTGAAGAATGAAGTAGATGAACACAATTATTTTATAAAAACAACGAGTTTAACGAATTAAACGAATTACGACGCGCAGCAATTCGTTTAATTCGTTAAATTCGTTGTTGGAAAAAGGATTATTTGTATAAACCATATATTTGAATAGTTACTTATGAACTACGAACTGTCAACCATAGACGCCGCCCTTGAGGACTTCCGTGACGGCAAATTCGTGATTGTCGTCGACGACGAGGATCGCGAGAACGAGGGCGACCTAATCTGTGCCGCCGAGAAGATCACACCCGAAATGGTGAACTTCATGCTGAAGAACGCCCGCGGCGTGCTTTGTGCGCCCATCACCATCAGTCGCAGTAAGGAGCTCGACCTGCCCCATCAGGTCAGCGAGAACACGTCGATGCTCGGCACACCGTTCACCGTCACCGTCGACAAGCTGGAGGGATGCTCGACGGGCGTCTCAGCACACGACCGCGCCGCCACCATCCGCGCACTGGCCGACCCATCGTCGACACCGCAGACCTTCGGACGCCCCGGGCACATCAACCCGCTCTACGCTCAGGACAACGGCGTGCTGCGCCGATCGGGGCATACGGAGGCCGCCATCGACCTGTGCCGCCTCTCGGGCCTCTACCCCGCCGGTGCACTGATAGAAATCATGAACGACGACGGCACGATGGCACGCCTACCGGAGCTGCTCCGCTTCGGCGAGAAGCATGGCTTGAAGATCATTACGATCAAGGACCTCATTGCCTACCGGCTACGACAGGAGTCGCTCATCGAGGTGGGCGTCGAGGCCGATATGCCCACCGTCTACGGGCACTTCCGCATCATCCCCTTCCGCCAGAAGAGCAGCGGACAGGAGCACTTCGCACTAATCAAGGGGACATGGGCCGACGACGAGCCCATCCTGGTGCGCGTACACTCGTCGTGCATGACGGGCGACATCCTCGGCTCCATGCGCTGCGACTGCGGCGAACAGCTGCACCGCTCGATGGAGAAGATCGAGCAGGAGGGTAAGGGCGTCATCATCTACATGCAGCAGGAGGGCCGCGGCATCGGCCTGATGAACAAGCTCGCCGCCTACAAGCTGCAGGAGGAGGGCTACGACACCGTCGATGCCAACCTGTGCCTCGGGTTCAAGGCCGACGAGCGCGACTATGGCTGCGGCGCGCAGATGCTGCGCCACCTCGGTGTGCACAAGATGCGGCTGATGACAAACAATCCCGTGAAGCGCGTCGGCCTGGAGGCCTACGGTCTGGAAATCGTTGAGAACGTTCCCATCGAGGTGACGCCTAACAAGTACAACCTGCGCTATCTGCGCACCAAGCAGCAGCGCATGGGGCACACGCTACACCTGTAGCACCCCCGCCCTTCCCCCGCACACACACTTACCATCGATCGCGCGTCTGGATGTCGTCGCTCCAGCGGTGGTCCTTGGGGAAGGGTTGTCCACTCCACGCTTTCACCTGCGTCCATGGCTCGGCGTCGCAGGTCCAGAACGGATGGTCGGCAGGCAGTCCGAGGGGCATCAGCGACAGCGAGGTCATGTAGAGCGACCCGTTGTTGGTGTACCAGTCGGCTGTTTCTGGCTGTGACCCGCAGAAGCCGATGGTCAGGAACCCACCCTCGTTATAGTTCTGCTGGTGGTCATACATGCGGTGCATCACCTGCGTCAGGGCAGCGCGCACCTGTCCGTTGCTGAGCTCTTTCGGCAGTTTCTGCTGCCAGGCCAGTAGGGCCAGGGGCTGCAGGGCGGCCAAACGGTAAGGTGTCGAGCGGCCGATGACTGGGAACGTGCCTTCCGGCGATATGAACCGCTCCAGGATGATGCTGAACTTCTGCGCCCGCTTCAGTGCACGGTCGTAATACTTCTGGTATTCCAGCCGCGTGTTGGCGCGGGCGTCGATCATGTTCTGCAGGGTCTCCAGATACATGGCGTGGAACACGTAGCTGGAGTAGTAGTCGAAGGCAAATACGGGGC
>JAFPVW010000130.1 GCA_017395215.1 Prevotella sp.
AGTGGGGTCCGTGGAGCTGGGCACTCTGCGCTGTGGCTGGCTTCATGTTCCACTCGCCGCAGTCGTCGCTCAGCGACTACTATCGCCAGATTCACCTCTTCTTCCTGAAAGGCAAGGAGGGCAGCGAGCTCGACCACTACGCCCAGCAGCGCCGCGTCTACGAGCAGCACAAGCGCGAGGGCAACCTTGTGGGCCAACTGTTCTTCTACAACTACGCCAACTACTGCCGTTCGCAGGAGAAGCGCACGCCGCGGTTCCAGCAGTTCTTCAAGCAATGGCTGGGCACGCGCAACGAAAAGACGCGCCAGCAGTTCCTCGAGGGTTCGCGTCCGCTCATGCCCTTCACGAACATCCTGACGTTCAACACGCGCGCCATCGTGGTCTACATCACGTGCCTCATCAACCAGCCGTGGATTTATCCCCTTTTCGAAATCACCGTCATGCAGGGCCTCTACGTCTACATGCACCGCAAGCACGAGGCGCTCTGCCAATCACTTTACACCCCCACCGACAATGAATAACAGAAAAGACACCCGCCCCTCTTCTTTAGGGGGCCTGAAAGGAATCATCTTCGACTACGGCGGCACCCTCGACACGTGCGGCCAGCACTGGGGCAAGAAGCTCTGGCACGCCTACGAGCGCCAGCACGTGCCCGTCAGCGAGCAGCAGTTCCGCGACGCCTACGTCTACGGCGAGCGCACGCTGGGCCGCAACCCCATCATCAAACCCGACTACACGTTCCACCGCACGCTCGCTACGAAGATTCGCCTCGAGATGGAGCATCTCTGCACCCAAGGCGCATGGGATGCCTCGGAGGAGGAGTTCAAGCAGAAGCACCAGGCCGTGCTCGAAGATGTCTACGCCGAGGTCCTGGCCACGACGGCTCATAGTGCCGAGGTGCTCACGCAGCTCAGCGAGCGTTTCCCGATGGTGCTCGTCAGCAACTTCTACGGCAACATCGAGTGCGTGCTCCAGGAGTTCGGTCTCCGCAAGTTCTTCCCCCGCATCGTTGAGTCGGCCGTCGTGGGCATCCGCAAGCCCGACCC
The DNA here is from genome assembly GCA_017395215.1 of Prevotella sp. Taxonomy (GTDB): domain Bacteria; phylum Bacteroidota; class Bacteroidia; order Bacteroidales; family Bacteroidaceae; genus Prevotella. The sequence continues at coordinate 1,047 of JAFPVW010000130.1, forward strand.
CCGCATCTTCGAGTTAGGAGTTGAGGAGCTGAGGAAAGGAGTTCAAGGAGTTCAAGAAGTTCAAGGAGTGCAAGAAGAATGGCATACTACTCCCCTCCCTCCACGGGAGGGGCAGGGGGGTGGGTCTTCTCCTCTCCACTCTCAAGACGTCCTCGTCGTCGGCGACAGCTTCTACAAGGACATCCTGCCGGCCCAGAAGGCGGGCTGCCGCACTGCATGGTTCAAGGGTGAGGGCTGGACCGACGAGACCTACGACGAGACGGTTCCCGACATGGTCATCACCGACCTCGCTGATTTGCTGGTTATCAAATAAGACATTCAGAATGACAAAACTCAAGTATTTTTTCATATCACTCTTCGCAGCCCTTTCGCTTTCCACGCAGGCACAGATAAGTGGCGTCATCACCGATGCGCAGACCGGCGACACCATCCTCTACCCCAGTGCCTCCTACAAGGGCAACCACGTGGCCGTGTCGGGCGATGCCAACGGACGCTATCGCATTGCGCGCCACAACGGCTGGTACCTCACGTTCTCGGCCGTGGGCTATCAGTCGAAGCGCATCATGGTGAACGAGAAGACGCCCTCGCGCCTCGACGTGAAGCTGAAGCCCGACACCAAGCAGCTGCAGGAAGTCGTGGTCAACAAGAAGCGCGGCAAGTACTCGCGCAAGGACAATCCTGCCGTTGAGCTCATGCGCCGCGTCATCGCCGCCAAGAAGAAGACCGACCTGAAGAACCACGACTACTATCAGTACGACAAGTATCAGAAAATTACCCTGGCCATGAACGACATCGGCCCCGACGAACTCGTCGACAGCGGCTTCATCGGCAAGCGCCAGTGGCTGCTCGACCAGGTGGAGACCTGCCCCTACAACAACAAGCTCATCCTGCCCATCTCCGTCGACGAGACCGTCAGCCAGCACATCTACCGCCGCGACCCGCACGACGAGAAGGACATCATACGCGGCGTCAACTCCACCGGCATCAATCACTTCATTCAGACCGGCGACATCCTCAACGTCGCCATGAAGGACGTCTTTACCGATGTCGACATCTACGACGACCAGGTGCGACTGCTGCAGTACCCCTTCACCTCGCCCATCGGCAAGGATGCCATCGCCTTCTACCGCTTCTACATCGAGGACACCGTCTACGTCGACCGCGACCTCTGCTACCACCTGCAGTTCATTCCCAACAACCAGCAGGACTTCGGTTTCCGCGGTGAGCTCTTCATCATCGCCGACTCCACGCTCCACGTGAAGCGCTGCAACCTCACCATCCCGAAGCGTTCCGACGTGAACTTCGTCGAAAACCTGCAGGTGCAGCAGGAATACAAGCGACTGCCCAACGGCGAGTGGGCACTCTCCGTCGACGACATGATCGTCGAGCTGAAGGTCTCGAAGTTCATCACCAAGGCCATCGTCATCCGCACCACCCGCCTCTCCGACTATGCCTTCGACCCGCTGCCCAAGCAACTCTTCAAGGGCAAGGCCAAGGAGCGGCGCGATGCCAACGCCATGATGCGCGACGAAGCCTTCTGGAACCAGTACCGCTCCGTGGAACTCACCAAGAGCGAGTCGTCCATGGATGCCTTCATCCACAAGATTGAACAGCTCAAGGGCTTCAAGTACGTGCTCTTCGGCGTGAAGGCCCTGGCCGAGAACTTCGTCGAGACCAGCACCCCCGGCCACCCCTCAAAGTTCGACATCGGACCTGTCAACACGATGATTACCCGCAACTTCATCGACGGCTACCGCTTCCGACTCTCCGGTCAGACCACCGCCAACCTCTCGCCCCACCTCTTCGCCTCGGGCTACGTGGCCTATGGTCTCGACTCAAAGAAGGTTTATTACAAAGGTGACCTCACCTATTCGTTCAACAAGAAGGAATACCTGCCGCGCGAGTTCCCCAAGCGCACGCTCTCCTTCACCTCCACCTACGACATCGCCTCGCCCAGCGACAAGTTCGTGCATACCGACAAGGACAACGTCTTCACCGCCTTCAAGTGGGCCACCGTCGACAAGATGATGTTCTACAACCGCCAGCAGCTCACCTTCGAGCGCGAGGAGGAATGGGGATTCAAGACCACCGTCTCGCTGAAGGCCGAAGAGAACGAGGCCACCGGCGCCCTGTTCTTCACACCCCTCTCGGAACCTAACAGCAACATCGACATTCCCGAGGACGACCTCCACCGCTACCTGCACAACGGCAAGATTCGAACCACCGAGCTGCATGCCGAACTGCAGTTTGCCCCGGGCCGCACCTACATCAACACCAAGCAGCGCCGACTGCCCATCAACCTCGACGCGCCCGTCTTCACC
>JAFPVW010000131.1 GCA_017395215.1 Prevotella sp.
ACTAACCTTTGTCCTCTGCGCCTGCAGCGGCGACGGCATCACGGACACCTATTGGCGCGACGACAAGACGGGCGAGTGGCTCATTGGACTGACAGAGGACAAGGTGTTCTACGACTGCAAGGCGTGGGACATCGCATCGAAGGACGAAAGCAACGGGACGTTCGCTATTCTGGCGAATGACGGAAAGGACAAACTCAACATCGGCTTCGGCACGGAGCTGGACGGCAAGCGGACCGTCACCATCGGCAGCAAGCAGTATGACTGCAGTCTCATCGATGGCTGGTGCCTGCCCGACTATCCGAGGAAAGACCCCTGCGACACGATTGCCGACAGCCACTATGCCACAGGCGACAGCGTGACCATCGAGGGATGGGTGGTGAACCGTCTGCCAGGCATCTTCAACAGGATAGGAAAGATACTCGGCCAGGAAGCTAAGAACGCCAGGAAGGTGACCGTAGAGATGATGGCCAACATCCTGACCGACGAGGAGCTGACGTTTACGACTACGATAGACAGCGTTGGCCATTTCACGCTGCGCATGCCGATAGTAAACACCACGTCATTCCTTCTGGATTGCGGCAGAAAGAGCGTATGCGTGGTGGCAGAACCAAACGAGACGTATTTCCTCACTATCGACGAACTGCAGGACAAGGTGCTCTTCATGGGCAGGAACGCCCGGCTGCAGAACGAGGTCAGGGCTCACCATATCCGAATGAACGGATACGGGTCGGACCAGCTGGAAGCCATCGGCGACTTCACGGCCATTCTCGACAGTGTCAAGACACAGACAAAAGCGGCGATGAGGGAACTGGACATTATGTGCCACGAACACCCCACCCTGTCAGGAAGGTATCGCACGTACTACCGCAACAGCATATTGACCAACGGCATGTCGAACTTAATGCGAGCCAAGTTCATGGCACCGAACTATGAATTTCCAGAGGCTTACATGAAGGCCGTCGAAGAGGAGTACTGGCAGAAACTCGCTGAACCGTACACGCTGGAAGCCTACACCTTCACCTATCTATTCAACAACTATAGTGAGCAGCTGCAGCAGAAGGCCCGGAGCAAGATTGACTACACGCTGAAATGGATCGTGAACCAGGCTGAGAAGGACGGCATCGTCAGCCTCTCGGCCAGGGAGCGGGAGGCCGTCGCACAGTATGACGCCTCTTTCCCTGCATATAATGAGAAGTTGAAGAGCGCCCCCGATAGTTTGAGGGAAGCCATCAACGCTGAGTTCGAGCAGAACGACTTCGTGGCTGTCGTCAACGAGATAATCAGTCGTGAGGGCTATCAGGATTATGCCAACACCAAGTTCACACAGCGCGACCTGGCGTATCTGCTGCCCGAGATGAACGCGCAGGGATGGAGCCAGACCACGCAGGACATCTTCCTCAGCCGCTATTTCTGCCACTTACTGAGGGGTGAGTGCAAGCCGCTCGACAAGTCTCTTCTCGCCTTTGCCGAAGAGCATATCCATGCGCCGGCCGCACTGAGCGCCGTGCGAGCCTTGAGCGACAAGTATGAGCAGCTGACCCATTTCATGCTGGACAACGAAGACTGTTTCAAGTCGAACGACATCGTGAAGGGCATGAGCGACGGCGAGGCGATATTCCAGAAGATCATCGAGCCGTACAGAGGCCGTGTCATTCTCGTCGACGTGTGGGGCACGTGGTGCGGTCCCTGCAAGGCCCAGCTCTCACACTGCCAGGAAGAATACGAGCGGCTGAAAGACTACGATGTCGTCTATCTCTATCTCGCCAACCGCAGCAGCGACCAAGGCTGGAAGAACGTCGTCAAGGAGTATCAGGTGGCGGGCAAGAATGTGGTGCACTACAACCTGCCCGAGCACCAGCAAAAGGCCGTCGAGGAATACCTTGGCGTTCAGGGCTTCCCCACCAACATCGTCTTCGGGCGCGACGGCAAGTTGCACAAAGTGCTCGACTTCCCATTGGATATAGAGGCCGTGGCCGGACTGCTGGAAAAGATGTAATAGTACAGATTACAAAAGCTGCACTTCCTGCACTGACCATTGACTTTCAGCCGCTTACGAGCCTCTGAGGCTTCTAAATCTTGCACTGAAACCTGCTCAGAACCTGCACTGACTCTCACGGCAGGCTCTGCGTTCCGTCTGGGTATGTCGGCCCTTTCACAGTCTTTCGAGCCTTGAAAAGGAGTTTTTCCTGTCAGGAAAATCAGATTTTCAAGCCCCGACGAAAATACTGACTGGCTTTTTGAAATAAATTTACACCGCCTTTTCCTGCCCAGCCGCCTCAGTGCAGGAAACAGCCTGAACCAGTGCAGGAAAATCAACGAAAAATCTTGCATAACTGCCTTATAATCAGTAGTCAGTGCAGGAAGTGCAGGAAAGTTGCCTGACAATCCAAGTGACTTTGCCGATTACTTCATATTCTTTACAGTTTAAACGTGGCCCTGAGCATCGCAGTGCGACCACAGAGGCCGTAGTCGTAGGTGTAGGTATTGATGCCGTCGAAGATGGTGTAGGCGTAGCTGCGCTGGTTCAGGAGATTGTCGAGTTCCAGACGAAGGACGAGGCGCTTCCATTTGTACTGGGCGGAGGCGTTGAAGAGGGACATGCGCTTGTACTGGTCGGCGGTGAGCTGGCGACGCACATGGTCGTAGTCCAGTGAGAGGTCGAGGGTGGCGATAGGGAATACGTGGATGGCTCCGCTATGGGTGAGGGAGGTCAGAGAAGACCCAACCCCAGCCCCTCCCTGTGATGGAGGGGAGTTTTTAGTTTCAGACCACCCATAGTTGATGTCGTACCGCAGTTCGAGCCAGGGGACGGGG
>JAFPVW010000132.1 GCA_017395215.1 Prevotella sp.
GGTCATCACATTGGCGTTCTGGGCGTCGCAGGGGCAGGAGCCGTCCAAGGTGTAGAGGATGGTGGCTCCGGCGGTCTGGCAGGTCAGGCGGATTTCAGCACCACGGTATATCTCGGTGCCGCTCATGCGCGATGACCTGGGAGCATAGACGTACATCAAGGCAGCGTCGCGGACGGTGACGAGGGTGGTGGCGGCGAGGTCGGGGTCGTCCGTCAGGCAGAACCTGACGGCACTCGAGCCGAGACTGTTGGCGGTGAGAACCACTGTGGCCTGTCCGCTGGCGTCGAGCGTCAGCTCTCCTTCCTTGTGGCTGACGATTCCATCGTCAGCACCGCTCACCTTGAGCTGCTTACCTTTGGCTGCCTCGGCGGGCAGGATACTCACGGTGACGGTGCGCTCGCTGCCTTCGGCCATGTAGAGCAGGGTGTCGGTGACAATGGCCGTGATGCGTTGTTCCACGTCGAACTCCTGCTGGAAGTCCTGCTCCATCTGCAGGCCTGCGTAGCTCTCTACGGTCTTACGGACTGTCAGGCCCACCCCCGACCCCTCCCCAAGGGAGGGGAGGTTAGGTATGAAGCGTATTTTCGAGGCGTAGACGGAATCGGGCGTCTCGTAGCCACTGTCGGCATTTAGTAGCTCTATGGTGCCGCCGATGGTCTGGCCGCCGACGGTGACGAAGATATTGTCAGTGCTGAGCGTTGCCGGCCTCATATACTTGTCGAAGGTAATCTCGATGCCGTCGGTATATGCTTTCACCTTCTGCACGCTGGGCTGTCGCAGCTGCGTCATGCCCACGTTCACCTCCAGTTGCGGCGGGGGCACGGGGAGCCACTCCGAGCGCTTCGGCTCGTAGCCATCCTTCTCGTAGCGCACCTGCCAGAGGCCCTGCGGCACATCCCAGTGGTATTTACCCTCGCTGTCAGTAAACTGCGGGTTCTCCTGCGCATATTCCTCGGCATTCCATACCACCTCGCGCTCGTACATATCGCCATACATATCCTCACCCGTCTCCTTGTAGTAGCAGGTGGCGCGGACACCCTCCAGGCGGTTGCTGCTGACGGCCTCGTAGACATAGCCCGAGGGGTCGATGAAGGGGACTATCTGCATGGTGTTGTTGGCCTGAACTTTTCGGCCGCCACCACCCCTGCGCGGACTCTTCGGTGTGCCGAACAGCCAGTCCCAGAAGCCCTGACCAGAGCTATTGTGCGTGATGTTCTGGTCGTCGTCGGGCTTCTTGCATTTCAAGGCTTTGATGCGGGCATCAAGTCCTTTCCGCTGGTTCTTAGACTTGATAAACTGCTCTTTCTCCCAATTGGAATGGTGGGAAGACATCAATACGCTACAGGTCCAGAAGCTACCGTGAGTCCAGTTGTCTCTGTTAGTATTGTTCTCGTAGAACCACGATAGTGGTAATGTCATGTCGGCATCACCTTGAGGCGCATAGTCGTTTACGCCGTTCACGTTGGAATACTCAAACTTAGCGGCATGATAGAATTCCTCCTTAGTCTCTTCGCGCCCATTATTCGCAATGGCATCTACCACTTCTGTCATGATAGCGATAGCCTCATCTTCATTTCCCTCGCAGGGAATCTTGTTCCTGATGGCCTGGTACGTTTTCTGCCACTCTCCAAGGTCTTCGTATGTGTTCCTGGCATAGTAGAAGCAGAGTCGCAATATGTAGAGCAGTCCGTAGGGAGTTTCTTCATACATAAATGCCAAGTCAGTATCTCCGCGGCTGAGAGAGGTGGTTCCCAAGCTCCGTGGCATACCATTCAGGAGCCCGTCGAGCTTTCTCTTTTTCTTCGCTGCCTCTTTTTTCGACTTCTCATATCTGATACTGTCTCTTTTTGCATATCCCATCAGATTTAGGTAATATCCTCTTTCTTCCGGTAAAACACTCTGCTTCAGTTTGTTTTTAGCCATTGCCCTTTCTTCACTCGCATTTTGGATCATGACGTTGCAGGAGTCAATGATTTCCTTGTAGACGTTCTCCACCTGCTGCTTCATGTTTTTAAGGCCATCCATATAGAGGTTGTTGGCACTCATGTACAGTTCGCGGGATAGCGTTCTGCCCTGTCCTAAGAAAACCTGTGCCAGTGCATACGGTGTCTGTGAGGAACTGTTCTCTTCAAGATTGCGCAGTTGAAGAAAGATGTTTCTGAATTTTTCTCTCTCTTCATCGCTGAAGATGGAGTTGATGGTCATCGAATTGCGCCGGGGACTGCTTTGCAGTCTGCCGGCAGAACTTTTGCGGGCTTGCGCTCCCCCTTGCCACTCGAGGATGTAGTGCATCAGGCTGCGAGAGTCAAGATACGCCTCCTTTGCGCCAGTGTTCAGGTAGTAGATGCTGCTGCCGTCGGTCATGGGTGACGGGGTGTAGCCCTCGCTGAGCAGGGCCTGCTCATTGATACTGCTCTCTCGCTTCGACGTATAGTGTATGACACCGTTAGTCAGCGGAATATCCATCTGTTCCTCTACTTCCTTAGCCTGTAAGGTTATGGTGTCAGTGCCGATGAAATAGGAGAGCATACCGAACATCTTGTCGCGCCACTGATACTTCCATTTGTCGAGTTCTTCGCGGTTCTTCTCTGCCTCATCGGGAGTTAAAACTGGTGAAAGCTCCTGAGGCGCATCGCCCGTCAGCAATTCTATCAGTTCGTCGGCTCGCTTCTGTGTGGCCTCGTCAGGATTCTCAATGGCGAGCAGCTGCGCAAGTTCGTCGTAGAGAGCCTGGTCGTCAAGTACGATTTCCTCGTCGGTCACAGCGTAGACATCCTTTACCATCTGCTGATGTTCGGTGATGGTTTGTAAAGTCTCCTCCAGCCTGTCGTCCATCTGCAGACGGTCGGTCATAATCTTCTCGTCCTGGCCATACTCCACGGCAAGGCTGACGGGCATGCTGCTTGAGCTGAACACCTCCTGGGCTACCCATCTTTGTTGTCTTTCGTTGAACTTGGCCTCCATTTCTACGTAAGAGTTGTCCAAGCCCTGCACGTAAATGACGACATCTGAGACGGTGGCCGGGTCGTTCACCACGTCGTCGCCATCCATGAAGTCAACATAGAACGTGAATGGTATTTCATCGTTCACTCCTGTGGCGTAAGATCTGGTACTGATGGTGGCGTTGCGGAAGTCGAACTTGACAGTCTCGTGAGCATTCCCGAAGTCACTATTGAATGTCATGTAGGCTACGGGTGTCAGCGTGCCCTGACTCACGGTGACGGTCTGCGTGGCAGTCCTTGTGGTGATGCCATTGCTGGTGGCTGTGGCATAGATGGCATGGGTGCTCAGGTTGTAGGACTGGTTGAGGTGGCACATCACGCGCCAGCTGCCGTCGGGGTTGGCCTCGGTCTGGCCGATGAGCACCTCGTCGTCATAGACCTGCACCTGAGCGCCGCTCATGGCAATGCCACTGACGGGCAGCGCCTGACGGCCAGAGGTCTGCGCGGGCACGTCGATGCGCAGGGCCTCGGCGGTGAAGCCGGCAGAGCCGAGGGGCTGAACGATGTCGTTCCAGTCCGTGCTGAAGCTCACGGCGGCCGACGGCTCGCAGTTGCCCTCCCTCGTGGGAACAATACAGAAGCGCACCAGGTCGCTCCTGTTGCTGAGAGCCACACTGAGCCGCTGGCCGTCCACGTCGTACTGGGCCATCTGGTTACCGACCATTACGCTGCCTTCTACAAGCTGACAGCCGTCGGGCAGGTCGAAGACGATGCTGGCATCCGTCGGCGTGACGCCGGGCTTGAAGTCCACCTGAGCGCGCAGGGTGACGTAGTTGCCCACGGTGACGGTCGCCTTGTTGACCGTGAAGCTGGTGTTCTGGCCGGTATAGTAAAAGACGGTCTCGTCCATCATCGGCACCTGTTGATTGTGCAAGCTGTCGATGCGCCCGGCGGCAATGGTCACCGTGTTCTTGACGTAGTCGCGACCCTCCTGCAGTCGCATCTCGGTGAGGGCGGCGAGGGTGTTCACGCCGTTGAAGAGCTGGCTCTCGCCCATGGTGACGAGCGTGTAGCGTCCGTCGGCGATGGCGGCGATGCTCACTTTGGCCTCGTCATAGTAGTAGCGGCCCTGCAGCTGTCCGTCGGCATCGTAGAGCATGGCGACCACGGCCTGGTTGTCGGTCTGGCTGAAGGTGACGCGCAGTTGGCCGAGCTGAGTGAGCTGGAGTGTGGCCGTGGCGTTGCCGTCGGCGTCGACGGTGCAGGTGGCGGTGGCCGGAGCAACGTCGCCTCCGGTGGCGGTGATGCGCAGGCGCGTGCCCTCGGCCAGTTGCTGGTCTTGCAGAATGAGGCGACCGCCCTGGGCCTGGATGTTTGTCAGCTCTTGCTGATGGGTCTCGTCATAGACGGCGAAACTCAAGTTCTGGTAGCCGCTGTAGTCAGCATGGTCGTCAGCCGTCTCGCCGTTACGCACGGCGGGGCGATAGCTCAGGTCAAGGTTAATGGTAGTTCCCTCTAAATCCTTCATGACGGCCAGATACTCCCCTCCTTCGGAGGGACTGGGAAAGGCTGTCACGTAGCCTGCGGCCTGAGCGGTGACGGTAGCTGGGACATCGTAGGCGGTGAGCGTCCAGCGGCCCTGCGCGTCGGTGGTCGTGGTAAGCGTCACGGGGTAGAGGCCGTTCAGACGCTGGGTGACGGCGATGCTGGCCGAGCGGATGGGCTGCCCGGTGGCAGCAGCGGTGACGGTGCCGCTGAGGACGGTCTGCGCCAACGACGTCAGCCGAACATCTACCACACCTACCTCACCTACCACAATCGTCGTGTCAGCAGGCTGCTGGTACTGCGTGCCGAGCTGCTCGCCCAGCTTAACGCGGGCAACGGCCTTCGAGCCTTCCACCTGACCGGCGAGCGTGGGGCCGGTGGCTAGGAAGTTTCCGACGAGGTCGGTCCATGTAACAGAGAAGGCATCGGTCTCGACGGGGGCACCATCGGGCACGGACAATTGAAGGGTGACATCGCGGAGGGGCTTCAGGTCGGAGAAGGCTACCTCCACGTCCTGCTTTTCGATGGCAACGTCCTTGATGGTGGCGAGGACATCGCCTCGCGCGTTCATTATATATGTATTATACTGTGTGCCCTCGATGAGGTTGAGGAAGGTGTACTGCGTGCGGCTGGTCAGCACCATGCGCTGCGACTGACCCGTCTTGTTGTTCACTAACTGGAGGAACATATCCTTCAGACCCGTCGCCGTAGAGGGGAGGCTGACGGTCAGCGAGTGCACGCCCTGGGTGATGGGCATGAGCTGCATGTCCTTCCAGCCGTCGGCCTCGACGTAGAGGGGCAGGCTCTCGGCAGGGACATAGACGGTGAGGGCTGGCGATGCCCCGCTGAAAGCGTGGCGAGAGCCTGACACGGACAACTTCGGGGGCGTGGTGGCATAGCAGGTGACGCTCTCCAACACGGGTATGTCGGTAAAGGCATAACTTCCCAGAGTCTCTAACGATGCGGGCAGCAACAGCGTCTGCAGCTGTGTGGCTCCTCTGAAACATTCGTCATCGGAGTAGAGTTCCTTCAGACCATCGGTGCGGCTCAGGTCTAAATAGTTCAGGGAGGGTGCCAGATGGTAGCCCATGTTTGCCATGTCCGAACTTCGGAGCGTGCCCGCCACGGTGAGCCGTCTGACGGCACTGAACTTATTGTTGACAGCACGGCTGACAGCCTCGTAGAACTGCCCCGGTGTGAAATGGGTGACGATGAGTGTGCCCGTCTGTTCGTCCCAGTCGCAAAGGCCCGGCAGTTCTGGCGTTGCGGGGTCAAAGTGTGCGGTGACGATGATGTCAACGTCGTGCTGAGGCATGACGAATGACGACACATAGTAGTCCCATCCGCCCCACACATCGACCAGGGTGGTGGTCATGATAGTGTCGGCGGAGGTCAGCTGGTCGAACACGTAGCCGTCATTGAGCCACACACGGACACTCACTTTCTGTCCTGGCTTGGCCTGGGGCTTGGCCAAGGGGTTGTAGAGCGCATAGTTTTCAGCTTCAACGCGCAGGACGAAGGCGTCGTTGTTGTCGGGTTCTTGATGAAGGGTCACGGTGTATTTCGTATCGTCCGTCTGGGCGATGGCGGCGAGCTGGGCAAGCAGCAGGGCGCCTATAGTGATGAGCTTCTTCATAGTTCGTGTCGTTTTACTTGATGATTACCTTTTTGTTGTCTCTTATGTAGAGGCCGGGGCGCGGGGTGGTGACAGGGCGGCCATAGAGGTCATAGTATTTACTATTTACAGATTTACTATTTACTATTTCGGCTAAGCCATCAGTGCCGTTGTTGAGGCGGAGAGTGAAGCGGCTGTCGTGGGTGCCAGCCTCGGCCTGGAAGGTGTAGCCCTCCTCGGTGAGTAGGGTCTCGGTGCCGGTCTCATGGTCGATGAGGGCGATGGTCCCCGCCGGAGCGCTCGGCCCTTGGGACGCTTCGCTCTGCGAAGAAGCGGCAGGCACGGAGGCCAAGGCGAGGGTGTAGACGCCGGCGGCGGGTACGGAGAAGCCGAGGCTGACGAGGCCGTCGGCCAGGGGGCGCTCGTCGATGGCGTAGCGGATGCCGTCGCGGTTGGTATAAAGGTCGGTGCCGCCGGGATTGCTGAACTTGGCGGCGTCGCGGCCCTGTTCATAGTCGAGCGTGGCAGCCTCGTTGACGACGAAGCGCGTGCGGTCAATAGTAGTTCCCCCGGGGACGGAGGAGGGGGCTTTCAGCTCGAGATTGAACACCTGGCGCGACTGGTCGGCGGCGCGTTTAGCGGCGCGTGCTCTGGCCATGAGCGAGACATCGAGCGTGTTTCGTCGCCCTTCAGCGTAGAACACGATCGACTGTTGCTCCAGTGGGCACTGGATGAAGAAAGCCTGGCCGGGATGCAGGGTATAGACATCGTCCAAGGGTGAGTAGGCCGCATAGCGGCTGGTTTTGTCGTCGACAAATTCCCACACGATGATGGGCGACGTGGTGTCGATGTTGCTGATGTCGAAGAAGCAGGGATAGGGGTTGCCGATGAAGTTCCACGAGCGGTTGTTGGCAAACTCTGAGTAGTACCGTTGCAGGGGAACCTCCACGTTGTCCCGGCGGAAGAACAGCGGCTTCGTGGCATTCTGCATGGCATGCACCAGGAGCCGGCTGTGGAGCAGGTCGCCATTGACCGGCTTCAGGTCTAAGCGCGACTGCCAGATGTAGCCACGGCCGGCATGGAGAATGCTGTCGGCGGTCATGGGCACCCATGCTTCGTCGTAGCGGCCGGCGGCGCGCTTGGCACCGTCGTGGCCGTAGATGGCCAATGGCGCCGAGCCGAAGGAGCGCTGGCGGTCGTTCATCAGGATGTCGATGTCGGCCACACGCACATCGAACGGGAACGAGACGTAGTCCCACTGGTTGGGATAGAGCCGCAGGTCGATGGTCACGGTGTCGGCACGCATCAGGCCGTTGTTGAGCAGCGACGTGTAGAACCTGTTGCAGCTGATGCCGTTGCTGCTTGCCCATGCGGCGGCGCGGCTGGTATAGCCGTCGTAGCACTGGGTGTAGTGGCGGGCTGAGAGCAGTGCCGCCCCCTCTACGGTTAGCTCGGCTCCCGCCATCATGTCGTTATAATCATTGGTGATGAGGCCCAGACTGACATCGGGTTTATAGTCGGCAGGCAGACTGCCCGCCATGTTGAGCGTGACGGGGGAAACGATGCTGAGCGTAGTCGGCAGCACGTCAATACCCTCGATAGCAGCGAACTCGCGCCAGTATCTGGCTTCCTGATAGGCCGCTACAGCAAGTTGCGGCACCCGGAGAGTACAGCCTTTTAAGGTGTTTCCCTCTTCATGGACTACTGAATGGGGCGTGGAAATGGACAGGCTGGTGATTTCCGTGAGGTTCTTGCAGTCATTAAATGGAACGTCCATGTACTGCAGCGTGCTGGGCAGCGTGACACTGGTCAGGGCTGTACAGCTGCGGAAACAGTCTCGGTCGAGCCACTTCAGACCTTCGGGCAGACTGAGCGTCTGCAGACTGGAACAGCCAGCGAAAGCACTTCCGCCGATGACGGCTTGGCCGTTGAACCGAATGTCGGTCAGATCGCGGCAGCCACTACAGAGGTTATCGGGAATGTTCTTCATTGTCGGAGGTAGTGACAAGAAACGGATGCCGCTCTCGGAAAAGGTATAACTGCCTACACTGACGTTGTCGGGGATGACTGCATGGCTAAGATTGTAACACCTGCGAAACGTTCCACTGCCAATCGTCTTCAGCGAGGAGGGCAGCGATATATTAAGCAGGCAGTAACAATCGGAGAAGGCGTCGCTTCCGATGGACTGCAGTCCGTCGGGCAGCGTCAGCCACGTCAGGTGTTTCTTTCCCTCAAACTGTTTGTCGGGCAGGGCGGTTAGCGTGGCCTCGCTGAGGTCCAGCTCCGTCAAGTTGGTCAGCGTCTTCAGGGCGGCGAAGTCATCAGCCGTGAGGGAGCCGTTGAGCTTCAGGGCGATGGTGTCGGTAGGCTGGATGCCGAGGGTGGCGAGCTGGTCGGCGAGATTTTCCCCGTTCAGCTCATAGAACGGCAGCTTCAAACGCTGCAGTAAATGCTCGGCGTTGAGGATGACGTCAATGAGAGCGGGGGTGTCCGACGGAGATGCGTCGGACACGGCGGCTGTCAAGGATTTTGCCTCGGCGACGGCCTGTGGGGCGTGGGGCTTGCCGTTGGTCAATAGCGAATCGAGAATTGACAATTGACTGTTGAGGCGCTCGCGATAAACCATGGTGGTCTGTTCGCGGGCGAGGGCAGCACACTCCTTGGCACTGACATCGCTCCTGTCGGAGAGATAGACGAGACGGAAGTGGTCGCAGGGAAGCATGGTGAATCGGCTGACCAGTAGCCCGATTGTAGCCATGCCATTGGTGACGGGTGCCACGATGCTGTTCACGTAGAAGTGCTCGGCCATGGCCAGTGCCTCGTTCCATTCCGAGTTATGGGTGGGCGCGAAGCGTCCGTCATTCGAATGGCGATAGTTGTTGTTTATACTCTGCCCGTCGAAGACGCGGTAGATGTTGCGGTAGCCCACGCCCTCGTCGCTGACGTGCTTCATCTGCTGGTAGGTGTCGTTCAGGAAGACGTAACTTCCCAGCTCGCCAGTGCCGTCCCAGTCGTCAGCATGGTAAGCACAGACCTGCATCAGGTAGGTGCCGGCGGGCAGGCTGGTAACGCTCTGCCTCAGCAAGCGGGGTTCCCACATACGGGCGCAGTTGTTGCCGAACATGCTGCTGCTGCCTTTGCCCCAGACGTTGCCCTCGTACTCCCAACCTATGTAGCCATTGTCGAACTCGGGGTTCACCAGCTCCACCTCGTCGCCAGGCTGCAGGCTCATGGGTTTCTTGAAGGCGATGTCGGCCAGGCGCGCCGCGTACTCGTTGCCCGTAGAAACGAAGTCGAAGACCAGCGTGTAGCGGCCCTTCTCCATCTTGCCGGTCTTCACGGAGTAGCCGTAGTTGCACGTCCACGTGCCGTTGTTCACCAGCGGCACGTCGCTGCTTAACACTTCTGTGCCGTCGTCGGCGGTGATGGTAATGAGAAACCGTGTGTTGTCGAGCTGCGTGCCAGCCTTGAAACTGAGCAGGTAGTAGTCGGCGTCCTCGCGGTTGTCGAGGGTGAAGGTTGCCTTGTAGCCGTTGCGGCCGTTGTCAATCTCGTTCTCATTGTTGATTCTCAGTCCGTTGCCCTCAAATGTGGCGAGATTAAGGCTGAAGGGGTGGTCGGCATCGGTGGGGATGCTGATGTCGTCAGCCCGAATCGCGGTGGTAATGGAGGATAGGACCACCATGAGTGTCGATAACAGTTTCTTCATAGTTGCAAGTTTTAAGTTGTTCCTTTTATTTTGTTGTCACCTTTCTGACAGTGCCATCCTTCTGGCGGACGATGTTCAGACCCTTCTGGAGCGTCGGCGTGCGATGGCCGTCGAGTCGGTAGTATTCCGTTGGTGAAGGGTGAAGGGTGAAGGGTGAAAGGAGGATAGGCTCTACGGACACGGGGTTGTCGATGACCTTGTAGCGGAACTTGACCACGTCGCTCTCGGCCATGCCGTTGGCAACGGCCATCGCGCGGATGGTCAGTTCCTCGCCGGTGGCGGTGATGGGGCCGGTGTAGGTCATCACATTGGCGTTCTGGGCGTCGCAGGGGCAGGAGCCGTCCAAGGTGTAGA
>JAFPVW010000133.1 GCA_017395215.1 Prevotella sp.
AAAAATGACTCATTCGTTACAGCAAAAACTGTTGTCTCAAGCCTATAAATGAAGAAAATGAGGCTCCTTAACATTTATTAAGTGCCTCACTCTTGGTTTTGTCTTAGAAATCTCTCTCTCTCTCTCTCAGGCGCTCGCCTATATAAGAGAAACAGTAACACCTTTTTTATTTTACGCGCGGGTCGCCCGCGTCAATATACGGCTTTTCTTGCAATCGTGCAAGGGGGGCCGCATTGTTTTTTTATTCCCATCGGAAAAGAATAATTCAATAATAATCTTTTAAGCATTAACACAGAAATGAAAAGAAAAAATTACAGGAAACCGACGATGAAGGTCGTCCAGTTACATCACCAGTGCCACATCCTGGCTGGCAGCAATGGCCAAGCCGGCGTGCAGAACTACAACTGGAACGATGAAGAAGAAGAGTAACAAACCCACTAAAACGAAGAGCAAAATGAAAAAGACAATGAGATTTCTTAGTATGGCCGCCCTCGCACTGGTGGGCGCAGTAACCGTAGGCTGCTCCAGCGACGACAACATCATCGACGAGCCGCAGCAGCCCGCAAGCAAAAGCAACGTAGTAACCCTGACCACGACCGTCAGCCTCGACGGCGGCGCAGCCACCACCCGCGCACTGACCCCAGAGGGCGTGAAGACCTTCGCCGTGGGCGAGAAGATGGCCCTCGTCTATAGGAAAACGGACTTAGTTGAAGTCAAGGCCGTGAGCAATGCACTGGCCGCTGGCGACATCAGCAACGGTGGCAAGACCGCCACGTTCACCTTCACCGTGACCGACCCCGACAAGTCGTACATTGTGTATTATTACTATCCCGCAGCGATGATTAATGATGACGGCACACCGAACAACGATGCCCTCTTCACAGCGCAGGACGGCACGCTCACGACCCTTGAAAAGAATTTCGACTTCTGCATGAACTCTGCCAAATGGGCCGGCGACAACCTGCCCTCGCTGACATTAGAGAACAGATTGGCCATCCTCGCCATCACGCTGAAGGACAATGCCGCCACTCCTAACGACATCACCAGCACTATCACGAGCCTGACCCTGAGCGAGAACGAGAATAATTATACCTACACCATCAACCGCTCTGCCACCGCAGGCCCCATCTACGTTGCCATCTCCCCCACGATCTCGGCCAACATCAAGATTACCGCCACCGACGGCACGAGGTACTACACCAAGACGCTGACCGGCAAGACCTACGCCGCAGGCAACGGCTATAGCGTCAGCTGGAAAATGATTCTGACCGGTGCATTCACCATCAACAGCAGCGGCACACAGGTCAAGTTTGCCCAGGGCAACCTGCGTTACACGTCTGGTGCTTGGAGTTTCTTCGACAATCAGTGGGACTACTACACGACATACTCAGCCGATTCATGGGACAAGTTCGGTTGGAGTACTTCCGCCACTACTTACGGTATGAATATTTCCACATCTAATTCGACATATTCCGGCGACTTTAAAGACTGGGGCGATGCCGTCGGTTCCGGCTGGCATTCGCTGACCAGTGCCGAGTGGACGTATGTGTTCAACACCCGCACCACTGGCGGCACCGTGTTCGGCACCGCGCAGGCCCGCTACGCCCACGCCACCATCAACACCGACGGTACCGGCGTGAACGGTATGATATTGTTCCCCGATGGTGTTGACATCGCATCTACCGAGGTGACCACCGCAGGCACCGTCAATAACACCAGCGCTTATGCCACCAAGTGCACCACTGCCCAGTGGTCTGCCCTTGCTGCTAAAGGCTGTGTTTTCCTGCCCGCAGCGGGCTACCGGTATGGGACGTCGGTCGGCACTGCCGGCTCCGACGGCCGCTACTGGTCGTCGTCGCCCTATGGCGCGGACTACGCCTACCGCGTGTACTTCTATTCGGGCGGTCTGGATCCCGCGTACAACAACGATCGCAGCTACGGGTTCTCGGTGCGCCTCGTTCGCCAGGTCGAGTAGGATTTAATTTCTGTCCCCCCGGACAGGCAAAACTAACCCCTCGCCGGAATGTGCTGCGCTCACAAGGTGTCTGACACTTTGTGAGGCCAGTGACAAACCACGGAGGGCGGCCCGAAAGCCACGGCGAACGGACGCCGCCCTCCTTTCTCTCGCCCTCGGACGGGGCACCGCCGACGCCCCAGCAGTGGAGTAAAGACCCCTTTACTCGGCATCCGACGCTTGATAGTCACGGGGACAGGCGAATGAGTTAAACGACATCAACAGCAAAACTGACGAGAATATGAACGGAAAGTCAAACCATAAAGACTCGCGCCCTCCGCCCGGATGGGAATGACTGCGGTCGGCAGGGGCTCGCAGAAGCGAGACACACGCTGATTAGAGTCAGCAGCGTCCCGCAACTTGCGAGAAGGAATTGACTACAATCAGCAACGACCCGCAACTTGCGAGAAGGAATTGACTGCAATCAGAAGCGTCCCGCAACGTGCGAGAAGGAATTGACCGCAATCAAAAGCCTCTCGCAAAGCGCAGGAAGGAATTGACCGCAGTCAACAGCGTCCCGCAACCGTGGAAGGGGAATTGACCGCAGTCAACGGCATTACGGATTTCATAATTCAGTACAAACTAAAAAACGAGAAGAAACATGATACAGATACCCGAACAAGTAAAAGACGCGCCCTTAGTGCGGATGAAGAACGCCGTGCTGGTGGGCACGATGAAGTTCACGCTCGACCGGTTCAATGCCTCGTTCGACGCCGAGGAGAACCCCGCGCCGCCGCGCCTGGCTGCACAGCTGGCGGAGTTCCGCGCGAGCTACGAGGCGCTGAACACGGCCTACGCGCTGACCCGCGAGAGCCTGATAACGCAGGACATTGCGGCGCTGGACGAGGAGGGCGACCAGCTCTACCTGGGACTGAAGGAGACGGTGGAGGGCGCGCGCCGCATGACGTACA
>JAFPVW010000134.1 GCA_017395215.1 Prevotella sp.
CTCTTGTTCTCGATATCGACGTCGAAGGTATAGTCGTCGCCGTACTTCTTGATGACGTTCACCGAGTCCTTCGTCCACTTCAGCGTGTTCTGCTGCACGTAGGCCGTCCAGCGTATGGGCTGCGACGTGTTGCCGTGCAGGTCGTGGATGCGGTCCATGGTGATGTTCAGCGTCGTACCCTCGATGTCGCGGGGCGTGATGCCGACATCCGTCAGGTTGATGACCACCTTGCGCTCCGAAGCCACCGGCGACGCAATGAGGCGCGTCTCGTCGGGTGCGTTCTTCAGTGGCGGCGTGTGGTCCATCAGATTGTCCTTGTCGAAGATGATTTCCTTGGCCGCCCCTGCCGACAGGTTCGGAGCCATGTTTTCCATCGTCGGCACCTTCGTCACGACGCCATCCTCCTCGCCCGTCTTCTCGAACGGATAGTAGGCCACGAGTCCGCGTGAATAAACATCGGCGGTGTCGATGGTGTTGTAGATGTTTCTGAGCAGTCGGCTCTCGCTGAGTGCCGCATGCCAGATGCGCACCTCGTCGGCGAAGGCCATTATCTCGTTGCCCTTTCCCACGATGAGCCTTGAGCCCTCGATAGGCGGCACGTCGCGCTCGGCAATGACAGCCGTGCGCTGTCCGTCCAGGTAGAACGAGGCGGCCTGTCCGCGCACCACGTTCAGTGCCACATGATGCCATCTGCGCAGGTCGGGGAAGTCCTCATGGCTGGCCACCACCATCGACTTCTTACCATAGTCAAGCACTATGCTCTGCACACTGTCGTAGCGCAGGCGCAGTTTCGACTCCTCTGCAGATGCGTTGGTTTCAAACACCACCTCGTCCTTGGCACCGCTCTTGTTGTACCACATCTCGATGGCGTAGCTGTCGCCCTGCCCGGTGACCACGCGTGTGATGTCGGCCTGTGCGCCCTCCGGCTTGTTGATGCGCAGCGAGTAGTTGCGGTTGTTGAGCGTCCACGAGTCATACACCGTGAAGTCGTGCGTGTGGCGGGTGTCGGCGGCAATAGAGCCGTGGCCCTCGTCCATGGGCCAGTAGTTGGCCAGTCCGTAGATGTAGTTATCCTTGGCCTGATACTTGGTGGCGGCGGCCTCGTGCACGTCGTGGCAGATGTTATAGAGGCTCAGCCCATGCATGTCGGCCCAGATATAGCCTAAGTAGAGATGGTTGTCGGAAGCGTAGTTCACTACCAGTTTGTTCTCTGCCGTCACAGGCTGGTCATGAAACAGCTCAACGGTGGTGGTGCCATACTGTGCCAGAATGTCGAACGTCATCTTGGCGGCATTGTAGCTCAGGGCAAAGAACACCCACTCGTCCTTCGGCACGGTGTCTGTGCTGACAAACTGTGCCTTGGCAATGGTCACCTTCACGTGACCCGCGTCGTCGATGCCCAGCGCGAAGTTGTCCGTGCCGGCTCCCTGGTGGAGGATGGTGCCCGGATCGTGCCAGTTCAGCCAGAAGTCCATGGCGAAGTCACCCTTCAAGAACACGGGGTTCACCGTCCTCGGCATGTCGAGGAAGGGGATGATCTGGTAGGCTACGTCGTGGTTCACCTCGCTGTTGTTCAGCTTCGCCGTGACGATGATGTTGTCCGCGTTGACATAGCCCGGCACGATGTCCTCGTTGAACTCGATGGCCAGCTGGTCGCCGTAGCCCAGAATGCCGTTGGCGGGCGCCGGCGTATAGAGGCTGCGGGGGCTGCTCATGTCCTTGATGACAGTGATGACGTCGCTGTACACACAGACATTCTCCGTGCCGTAGGGCGTGGTGGTGAAGGCACGGAACTGGTAGTCGCCCTCAGGGAACGAGAGGTTGCTCTTCATCTTCGCCGCATAGCGCAGGTCGCCCTTTGCGGGCAACAGGGCGTTGCTCACGGTGTCGCGGCCGATGGTGTCGGTGGGATTGACCCACCACGTAAACAGGTCGGTCCACTGCGTGTTGCCCTGGAAGCGGTACTGCACGCCCACATTCTTCAGATTCTTGAACTGGCGGTTGAAGCCGGAGAGCTTCATGTCCAGGATGCCGTCCTCGCGGTCGTTGTTGAGCACGGGCTCCTGGATGGCCAGGTCGATAGGCGACGACGACGGCTTGAAGTGGGCGTTCAGCGTCACCTCGTCGTGGATCTTGGTGGGCTGATATTGCGATTCAAACCATATCGTGATGCCTTCGTAGTCCAGCACGCTCTGGTCCGTCTGGCGGATGGTGAGTACCTTCGTGGCTGTCTCGCCATGCTCCAGATAGAGAGAGCGTCCGTTGATGGGCACGCCGTCCATGAGTATCTGCAGGCCGTTTTGGTTGGTCTCGTCAATGATTTCCAGTTCGTAGTTGAAGTTCTTCCCCTGATGGACGGTGGCAAGGTTGGTGCAGTAGAGTATCACGTTGGCTTCGCCGCCGGCCGGTATGTCGGTCACGGTGACGCTCTTCGCCCCGTTCTCGCCCGGCAGCGAGATTTGCAGGTCGGGGTTCTCCATGCGCGTGGTGCCGTTGCTCAGGGTGTGCTGGCCCGGCTCGTAGTATTTGGTCTTCTCCTCCGGCTCGTAGGGGTTGTACGACTGCCCGCCGAAGAGGCTGAAGATGTCGCTCCATCCCGTCGGCGACTTATAGACATCTACCGAGAAGTCGGTGTCGCGGTTGCCGTCGCTGAACTCATACGCGAATTCGGCGAAGTCCGTCGTGTTCTCGTCGTAGTCGCTCTTTGCCTCCGAGTACTGCCAGCCGTTCTCCGTGTCGATAGAGAGCTGGGTCTTGAACTGTGCTCCGGCCACGGAGTTCTTGCTGGTGAAGCCGCCCTTGATGATGGCGCCTAAGTTGTGCGAGTAGGTATGTGTCACCGTGCTCGTTGTGTCGCAGCGGTTCGAATAGCTGTAGTTGGAGCCGCCGTCGAACGAGACGTTGCGCTGCCAGTAGGTGCCGCGGCCCTGCATGGCTACCACCTTGTCGCGCTCGTTGTTGGCCAGTACCTGCCGCCAGTGGGCTAACTGGTCGTTACACCACGCCACCTTGTCCTCGTCAAAGAAATCTTTCTTCTGCTTCCACTCCTCGGGAATGACCATCTTGTAGGTGCCGTCCTGGCCGTAGTTCTCTTCGTCCTCCTTGAGCCAGGTGACATAGACCGGTTCGCTGGCGCGGTTGACGAAGGCTTCTGCCTCGGCCTTGGTGGAGAAGTGCTGGGTCAGGTAGCTGTTGCGCGTCTCCTCCCACTTCGGCATCATGACCGTCTCTATCTCGTAGGCGGAGTACATGAACTTCGTAGTGACGCTGTCGCCTAAGCTCACCGCCACGTCGTCCTTCAGCTCGAAGGGCGCGGTGGCGTTCTCACGGAAGAAGCCCACCTTGCGGCACTGGCCCATGAGCAGGTTGGTGGAGTAGCCGATGAAGATATCGCCCTTGGAACCCACGTATTGGCTTTCGCCGCTGGTACTTATCGCCTCGGTGGCGGTCACCGTCCAAGTCTTCTCTGTCGACGAGCCGGCGGTAAACGAGTAGTGCAGTCCGCCGCCGATGTCGATGGTGTTGTCCAGGTCGGTGGTCTGGTAGTACAGGCCGACGCCCGACATGAACTTGATGGCAACACCGAGGTTCTGCTCTATCACGAATTTCTCGTCGCCGTAGCCGGCATTGGCGACACTGTTGACCTTGGTCTTTGTCGAGCCGGTAGTCCATACGGTGCGCGATTTGGCACCGGGTGGGTCGCGCAGCACCATCAGCACCTGGTCGGGGCCGTTGGTCACGAAGTTGTTGCCCAAAGGCAGGCTGCCAGTCACGATGGCGTTGAAGTTGACGGGCGAGTAGGTGCGTCCTTGGCGCTCTAAGGTCATGCCCAAGTGGCGCGTATAGGGGCTCACCACGTTGGGTGCGCCGGTGTTCCACTTGAAGGTGTAGCAGCCGTCGGCATCGAGTGCCAGCTGGTTCATCTTCAGGTCGTACACCTGTCCCACCTGCTTGTTGCTGCTCTCGTCGGTCACCACGGCAACAATCTGCTGCTCGTTGCTCATTTCGTTGACGACGGTGACCACCTGGCCCGCCAATTTGATGGTGTCGGTGACAACCTCTGCACCGTCGTAGTTGCGGTAGGTCTCGTAGCCGAAGACCTTCATCTGGTATTCGTCGCCCATCTGGTAGATGGGATAGCCGTACTTATAGCTCACGGCACCGTTGTCGTCGGTCCACAGGTCACTGACGGTGAACTTGCCCAGCGCGTCCTCGCCCTTGTATTCCTTCATGCCGAACACACCGGCGGGGCTGCCCGGCTGGCTGATGTCCATCTGGGGCTCAGCATAGTGGGTCTTCACCATCTTGGTGTTGTACGTGTAGTTGTGCCATACCGAGTCGCCCTGCTCGTTGACCTGCAACAGCGAGTCGGTCATCTCCTTCAGCACGTTGCTCAGGTCTATCTGCGGCAGCGTGACAAACTCGATGTTGTCCTTGTTTTTAATGATCTCAATGCTCTTCGTGATGTATTTCAGCGGCGGCAACAGGGCGGAGAACTCGCCCGTCTTCGGGTCGGTGTCTATATAGATGTACTTGGCGTCGCTGCCCTTGCCTGCCCATGCGGTGCTCTGGATGGCGGTGGTGTCGCTCTGGAAGGGGCGCTCCTCGGTGCCGGTCTGGTCGTTATAGTAGTTGAAGAGCAGGCTCTCGTTGTTCATCATCAGCGTGATGCGTGTCGTGCCGATGTTGTTTTTCGACGCGCCGAAGCCTACGGCAAGCGTGTCGTTGCGCTCACCGCCGCCCACACGGCCCACGAAGTTCACCAGCGTAGAGTCCTGGAAGTCGTAGGTTACAGGGGCGCTGAAGTCGTATTTACCGGTAATCGGGAAGCGTCCGCCAGCCACTATCGTGTGCCCGCCGAGCTTGGCCTCAACATAGTGTTTGCCGATGGGCACGCTGATCAGGTAGCGGCCATTGGCATCGGTCTGCTCCACCTCGCCGTCGTTGGTCTGCAGCTGTCCGTCGACATATAACTGTATGCCCTCCACGGGGATGTTGGTGCCGGCGTAGGTGATACGTCCCTGCATAGGGAAGCTCGACACGTCCTCGAAGTCGGCAGCATGTACGAGTGCATCATTGCCCACATAGACCAGCGTCTTGGCGGGTTTGAACTCGTGAACACCGTAGAGTGGAATGACTGAATAGGTGGTGCCTGCGCCGGTGTAGGGGATGCCCTGAATGATGTAGTTGCCTTCGGCGTCGGTCTTCGCCTTCAGTTTTAGCGCGCCGGGCGTAAGCGTCGAAGTCTGGGCATTGCTGCCTATCAGGCCGTGGTGCTTATGATAGTTGCTGCCGTCGCGCGAGTAGTCGAAGAACTGGGTGCGCAGGCCCTCGTCGAAGGTCCAGTAGGTCTCTAACTGCTGTTCGTCGCCCACAAGCAGATGGTCGTAGTTGTCCACGATGTCAGCCTCGCTGAGGCACTTCGCCCACAGGCGCAGCTCGTCGGCGGCACCCTTGAAGCGGCCCAGCTCAAACTGGCTGGCATTCGTTAGCGGCCACTGGCTGCCGGCAATGGTCAGCGTGGCTTTCTTGACGGCCCAGCCGCCAGCGCTGTTCAGCACGTAGCAGGTCAGCGTCGTACCGCTGCGGGTCAGCACCACATGGTTGTAGCTCTCCTGCTGGAGGGTGATGCCGTCGAAGGTGTAGGTGGTGGAGCCGTTGCTGAAGGTCAGCTGGCCGGCAGCCGTCATGCCCAGACCGGCATTGCCTCCCAGGTGGGCTATCAGGCTCTTGCTGAACGTTTCGGGATAGAGCCACAGCTGAATGGAGAAGTCGCCGGCAAACAGGCTGGCGGCATAGTCGGCTGAGGGGTATGCCCACGTCACGCCACCGGTAGCGTCGGAGAAATAGATGGAGTGGTACTGGTCGACCTCGCTGCCCTCGCTGTTGGTCATCGTCATCACCACATCGACACCCTGCACGGCGGTGCCCGAAGAACCGTAGGCTATGCGGCCCGTCACCGTTCCGGTGCTCTTGGCGAAGCCGATGTTGGTCATGTCGCTATTGACGATGGTGCCGTCGTCGCATTTGTCCTCGACGGTGACGCGGTAGTCGTAGTAGATGCCCGGCTGAGACGTCTCGTCGGTATAGAACAGATACTCTTCGCTGCTCGACAGGCGTGTCAGCGTCTCCCATGCCTCACTTTCCTGCTCGGCACGCCGACGCTCAATGATGTAGGTCTTGGCTTGTGTGTTGCCCTGCAGGTTGACGTGCCACGACAGTTTCACCGAGCCTTCATAGACGCCCTTCGAGGCATCGAGCGCGTAGAACTTGGTAGCCTGGCCAACTGCCTTCTTACTAACGGAATTGGTGTTGAGCACGGCGTCGCCAATGACACCCTCTATGCGATAGTTACGGGGACTGCAGGCGCTCAGAGGCTCCTCGGTATAGGGCACGCCCGTCGCGGCGTCCACCTTGTTCTGCCGATTGGCGTGCTGGTCGGTGGTGCGGTGCTCCCAGCGGAAGGAACTCTGATTGTCGGCCGGCGTGAGGGTGTAGATGGGGTCTTTCTCGTCGTCTACATAGATGCGGAATTTATGGCCGAAGCTCTTGGGATAGGCGTCGGAATTCCAGGTGAAGACGATGCGGTCCGACAACTGTTCCGCCTTGAGGTTCTTGACGGGCATCGTGCGGGTGGTGCTCACGGTGACGCTGGCCTTCGTGTCGTTGCGACGGGTCGTCACGTCCCAGAAGTTCGATACATAATATACGTCATAGACCGGCTTTGCCTCATTGCTGAAGCCAGTGTCAGCGTATGCACGCACGTTTTGAGCGAGCTCGGCTATCTTTTTCCCGTCGCGATAGACCACCCACTTGTAGTCAGAATAGTTGCCGGGGATAGAGCCTACGCTCCACGAGAGGTTCACCTTCTTGTCGCGCTGGTTGAACACGCCCTTCAGGTTGGTAGCCTGGACAATGGGCGGATTGATGGTCACCGTCTTGCTGATGACATTACTGTTGTCGGCAAAGGTGTTGCCCGAGTATTTGCCCTCAAGACGAGACTCAACCTTATAGCTGCCTACGTTCGTGGCCGTAGGCACGGCATACGACCAGCTGCCGCCATCCACTCTGTATTGCGGGTTGCCGTAGTTGGACGTCGTTGGATTAAAGGTTATCAGCTCCTGACTTTTGCCGTCATAGGTAAGATCCGAGGCGTAGGTGGGCTCTTTTTTCCACTTCGCCGTCTGTGTGGTGAAGTGCTGATGGATGAAGACGTATTGGGCTCCCGTTCCTTTGTTCGTGTCGACGTAGCCACTGTACGAGCTGTTGCGCCAAGAGACGGCGTCAGAAGAACTGTCGCCGTCATCGGTAGTGCCGTTGGTGTTCGTTGTTGTAGTCAGACGGGTCATCACGCGCTTCTCTCCGCCCTTATCACTAAGGTTCTTGCGGTCGCAGGTGTAATAAATATAGATGTCTGCCCCCTTTCCAGTACCGTTGTTGAGGTCGCCGTCGAACTTGCTGTTGTTGGTCGGCGCCTTGTAGTAGGTGCGCCCATCAGAGGTAAAGGAATCCACTTTTTTATTCGACGCGCAGATGTCGGTAATGTAGCCCGAATAGGGGTTGGCAGTGCTACTGGTCTTGTAGGCAATGTGGAC
>JAFPVW010000135.1 GCA_017395215.1 Prevotella sp.
ATGGTTGATCGGATAGCTTACGCGGGTGTTCTCGGTTACGCTCTTGTCAGCGAAATCGATCTTGCCGTTCTCGTCCACAGTTACATTCTCCAGAAGGGCGTTACGACGGATAGCAGCGTAGATGTCCGGCTCACTCTCTTTGTCGAGGTTGATCACCTTGGCATAGCAACCGCCTTCGAAGTTGAACACACCCTCGTCGTCCCAGCCGTGCTCGTCGTCGCCGATGAGCAGGCGCTTCGGGTCAGTCGACAGCGTGGTCTTACCTGTGCCGCTGAGGCCGAAGAAGATAGCGGTGTTCTTACCCTCCATGTCGGTGTTGGCCGAGCAGTGCATCGAAGCGATGCCCTGCAGGGGCAGGTAGTAGTTCATCATCGAGAACATACCCTTCTTCATCTCGCCGCCGTACCATGTGTTAATGATGCACTGCTCGCGGGTAGTAGTGTTGAAGGCCACGCAGGTCTCTGAGTTCAGACCCAGTTCCTTGTAGTTCTCAACCTTGGCCTTCGAAGCGTTGTAGATGACGAAGTTCGGCTCGAACGACTCCAGCTCCTCAGCGGTAGGCTGGATGAACATATTCTTCACGAAGTGAGCCTGCCAGGCCACCTCGACGATGAAGCGCACGCGCAGACGGGTAGCCTCGTTGGCACCGCAGAAAGCGTCCATCACGTACAGGTTCTTGTTGCAGAGCTCCTTGATGGCAATCTCCTTGACGGTCTTCCAGACCTCTTCGGTCATGGGGTGGTTGTCGTTCTTATATTCCTCGCTGGTCCACCATACCTTGTCCTCGCTCTGTGCATCCTTCACGATGTACTTGTCCTTGGGCGAGCGGCCGGTGTAGATACCAGTCATCACGTTTACAGCGTTCAGCTCAGTGTTCTGACCTTTGTCAAAACCGGTCAGACCTTCCTTAGTCTCTTCCTCATAGAGGAACTCATACGACGGATTGTGGGCAATCACGGTTGAACCAGTGATGCCATACTGTGTCAAATCTAACTTTGCCATACTTTTGTTGATATTTTTTTGTTATGATGAATACTCACTCTTTTTACGGGTGCAAAGGTACGAAAAAGAATTTGAAAATTGATGATTGAAAATTGAGAAATTGCCGACGGGCGCGCCTTTCTGCGTTAAAGTATCAAAAAACAAATGTCGAAGCGACACTTTTGCCACTTCGACATATCAAAAGGAGTGTGCGCGTTCACCGTTGCTCGTCGACAACGGTCACTGAGTCAGCCTGCTCCACCACTTCCTGCGAGTCGTCCGTCACATACTCCACGGTGTCATCGCCGATGTCGTAAGGCTCCGGCTGGTAGTTCCTCGGCGCCGGGCCGTAGCAGGCCATGAACAGCAGTGCCGACGAGCCGATGCCGAGCCACGTCAGCATCTTTGTCAGCACTTTGTTCTTACACTTGTTCCATCTTTTTGCTTTCATACGTTCACGGTTTTTTCATATTTTACGTTTCATATTTTATGAAATCTTTTTGTGGTACGTATTACGCATACTCTAAAATGAGGTTTGCATCAATGCCCATCTTTGATCTCAGACGCTTGGCAAATGACATGGAGATACGCCGACGGCCACTCATAATCTGACTGAATTGGGACTCATTGACCCCCAATAACCGTGCTCCGTCTTTCTGCTTCATGCCATGAGCGTAAAAATATTCTTCAATAGAAGCAATGAGAGGCGACTTTTTACGTAACGGGAGAATATTGAGGTACTCATCCTCATAGTCAGCCATCAGCTTACTCAAATCACCTATCTCACGAGTGTACTCATTCTCACTATCAGGTTCAAGCATTCCTTTCTGAGTCGCTTCAGTTATTAGTTCCTCTACACGAGCCTTCACCTTGTCATACTGCTCACGGGTAATCAATTTTTCCATCGTCCTTGCTTCTTTTGATTGTGCAAAGATACTCTTTTCTTTCCAATTATGCAAATTAATATTCAAAAAAGTAAAGCCGACTTGCAAAAAATGCCTGCCGGAGAAAACTCCAGCAGGCATTACTTTGTTATGTATTCTTCGTTGATTACTCGCCAAAGATGAACTTACCCATCGGGATGCGCGACTCGGGATCGAGCTCGCCCTCAATGTCTATGCCACCATAACCAATATCGAACGGATCTTCACTGCTGACGCCGCTGGCGGCAATCATCTCTTCGGTCATGTATTCCAGTATCTCCGTCTGGGGAGCAAAATATACTTTCTTCATAGCTGTCTTCATTTACTTTTTAATGACTTTCTTACCATTAACGATATACACGCCCTTACCGGCCTTGCTAACACGCTGTCCGCTCAGAGTGTAAATCTCTTCCTCGCCGTTGGTCTTCAGGTTCTTGATGGCAGTAACGTCATCGAACGTGATGTAAATGCGAGAAGCTGCGTCATAAGCTACCAGTGTTTCCTTTAACTCAAAGTATGCACGGAATGCCTTCATTTTATTATCTCCCTTTGAATACCAGAACTTGCCGTCATTGAGGAACAAATTCTCTTCGGGAACAGGAGTATTTGCAACATATGTACCATACATCCCAGCCTTTTTCCCAAAGTCTTTAGCCTCAAGTTCAGGGGCACTTTCAGGAGTAATGTTTACACCTTCAACAGTGAATTGAGATACAGGGTTATTTACCTTGATAATGAAGGGACGATTAGCTTCAATAGTCGAAATACTCTTGAAGCCTACAGCAATGGCAACGACGTTTTCATCATCATCTTCCTCAATTTTACAACCTGTTATCTCGCCCAGTTGCACACCATCTCCAAAGGCAGTTTTAATCTGAGCAGCATCCATTGCGAACGGGAAGCAACCAGTGCTCCATGTATTATCAGCAATGGTGCGCTTCATAAGAACTTTCACGCCATTTGCAGCCTTGGGTGCCTCTGTAGCGTTTTCGTCAAGTGTCATATAATCAACGACATTTACTTTGAAAGTGAGATTATCCACTGCAGCTTTACCACCAGTTTGTATCAAGAATGCAAAATTTTTGATAGTAACATCATAGCTTCCAGTTTGAACACTCTTGTCCACTTTCAGTTCGAAAGTTGCAATCTGAAATTCACCAGCAGGTAATACAATATCGTCAGATGTTGCCAAAATATTAGCATAACCATCTTGCACATCACCAACACTCAGCTTTCCTGAAGTCCTGGTTTTGTCCCAAATATTGTTGTCAACAGTAGATACTCCTGTTGTTGTGAATCCCTCCGGAACATATGCATCAAATTGGAATCCAGTGTAATCACCAGCAGACTCAGTGTCAATTGTCAAGGCAACATTTACGGTTCCACCTTGCATTACCTCAACATCAGCAACAGAAAACTTCTGTGCATTGGCCATTCCAAAAACAGCCAAAAGGCCTAAAGTAAAAATGTATTTTTTCATATCTCTTTTTTTTATTCCTTACGCAGATATATTCTAATAGCCCTATTTACATCATCACCGTCTATAACACCATCGATATATGAATCAGCAGCAACCTTATTGAAACCCGTCGGGTTTTTCCTAAGATAATAGCGGATTAACTGGTTGACATCATCACCATCAACTATTTTGTCTCCGTTAACGTCGCCAAAGATAACAGCATCATCATCTGCACTTGAGGCATTAGCTAACTCGGCTCCCTCGGAGGCAGTTGCAAAAATCGCCTTACTTACCTCAATATTTCCACCTGTGTAATCCTCAGAGGCAGTAACACTAAAATAGATGACATAATCACCAGATTCTCCCGTCAGAGGTATATTACCATCCTCAAGGTTACCATCATTGAATTTTGCCGAATAAGCAACGATTCGCTTTTTTCCTTCAACGTCACCAGTCAAAATATTATGATAGGTAGCGTCACTGGTACGGCGCGACTTAATACTGCTCTCATCAATTGTCAAGCCTGCGGGCAATGCAATATCCATCTGAAAAGCAGTAAATGCAGTTGTGTTCTCTAAAGAGACAGCCACCTGTTTTGTTTGTCCCGCCTTAATGTTCAAGGGACTAACAACACGCACATTGTCATCTGCCCAAGCGCTTGATGCAGCCACCAGCATAAGGCAGAGAGCCGATAGTTTTCGTAGGCGCGCAGCCCACGACGATTGATTGTTTTGTTTCATATTAAACTATATTTTAAGTTATCAGTTTATAAACTCCGCTGCAAATTTAAGCATATTTTTCGAAACGTCCAAATAATTCTCTGTTTTTTTCTATATTTTTTCTGTGCATCTTATTCCGACTACTGTATTAGGACAAGTTCTATGAGTGCTGTTACGTCTTGGATATTCACTAAGGGGTGCCGAGCTGAACGGAGCAAGTGGGCGGGTTGGTCGGAGTAACTCGGCAGGTTACTCCGACCAAAAGGGGCGTGACAACAAAATAAAAAAGTGACGACACCTCCCTTCTGATCTCTGTAACCCCGATGTATAAAAGGTTCCCAAGGTTTTGAGACCTCCCGTCAGAGGTCCCATCGACCTCCCATCAACCTCCCGTGCTGAAACGCTGATGTAGAAAGGTGTTTCGGAAGAAAACAGGAGGATGGGAGGTCTTTTCGTGAATAACAGGACAGCTACTCGCTAAACAGCACCTGAATGATGGTCTGGCCGACGGCCTGGAGGGTGTTGCGGTCGATGTGCTGCATATCGTCGTTGACAGTATGCCACGTCGGGCCGAAGGAGCTGGCTTCGCAGTCGGGATAGTGGGGGATGATGTCGATGCAGGGGATGCCAGCCACGCGGTTTAGGGGCAGATGGTCGTCGGTGATGGCGTTGCCCTCTTCCTTGGGGAACAGGCTGCCGTAGCCGACCGTCTGGGCGGCACTCCACACACGGCGCACGACGTCGGGGGCGAAGGCGAGCGACACCTGCTCCTGATAGAAGCGGGCACCCTGGCCGCCCACCATGTCGAGCAGGATGCCGTAGCGGTAGCGGGGAGCCGAGGTGTCGGCTGCATACTGCATGGCCCAGTACTGGGCACCGAGCGCCCACGTGTCGGCATCACTCCCCTCCGTCTCTACCCACTGCGGAGTGCCCCAGTCCTCGGCATCGAAGCAGACGAAGTCGACGCCCACGGCGAGCGTGTCGCCCGCCAGCAGCCGTGCCACCTCGAGCATGACAGCCACGCCCGATGCGCCGTCGTTGGCGGCCATCACGGGTTTACGATGGTTCTTCTCGTCGGGGTCGTTGTCGGCCCAGGGACGGCTGTCCCAGTGGGCACAGAGCAGCACGCGCGGCGTAAGCTCCGGGCGATACGAGGCTATGATGTTGGTACTGCGCAGACGGGTGTCGTCGTAGCCCCGGAGGTCGGCCTTCTGCAGCGTGACCTCCATGCCATACTGGCGGAACTTCTCGGCAATCCACTCGCCGCAGCGGTCGTGGGCCTCGCTGTTCATCGTGCGCGGGCCGAAGTCGCACTGCTGCTGGCAGAAGAGGTAGGCCGAGTCGGCCATGAACGCCGGGCCGACAGGTTCGGAATTTGCTGTTTCCATAGTACTTTTGCTGGTGTTGCCGCAGGCTGTCAGCACAATGAGTGCCAATAAATACATTATCTTATTCATAGCTTTTCATTTCTCATTCCTCATTTCTCATTCCTCATTTCTTCTGTACTTGTGTCATGACGCGAAGAAAGTTGCCGCCCCAGATCTTCTGGATATCGCGCTCGGAGTAGCGGCGGGCAAGGAGCTGGCGCGTGAAGTTGATCAGCTCCGACGAGTCGCGCAGGCCGCGGATGCCGCCGTCGCCGTCGAAGTCGGTGCCCAGTCCGACGTGGTCGATGCCCATGATGCGGATGGCATGCTCCAAATGAGCAATGGCACCAAGGACAGTAGCCTCGCCGTCCTTGACGAGGAAACCGTTGTAAAGGGTGATCTGCATCACGCCGCCCGCAGCAGCCAGACGCTGCATCTGGTCGTCGGTGAGGTTGCGGGGATGGTCGCAGAGGGCGCGGCACGACGAATGGCTGCAGACGATGGGCGTCTGACTGATGTCGAGGGCGTCGTAGAACGACTTGTCGCCGGCGTGGCTCAGGTCGACCATCAGTCCGAGGCGGTTCATCTCGCGGATGACCTGCTCGCCGAAGCGGCTGACGCCGTCGTGGGTGTTGCAGCCGCGGCAGGAGTCGCAGAGGTCGTTGTCGCCGTTGTGGCAGAGGGTGATATAGACCACGCCTCGGTCGGCGAAGTGCTCGACGTTCTTCAGCTCGCCGCCAAGGGCCAGCCCGTTCTCGATGCCGAGCATGATCGACTTGCGGCCGTGGCGCTTGTTCTCGTAGAGGTCGCCAGGGGTGCGGGCCAGGGCTATGTAGTCGGCATTCGCATTGACAATCTCCTCAATCTTGTCGAAGATAAGGTCGGCATACTCCGTGGGTCCCTGCACGTCGAAGTCGACCTTGCTGGAGAAGGTCTCGCCCATCTTCGGCTGCGGCAGGTAGGCGACCATGATGGTGGCATCCTGCCGGCCTTCGGTCATCTTGTGCAGGTCGACGAGTATGCGGGGGTCGCGCTGCTCGAAATGTATGCCCTGCGGGAAGAACATCGGCGTGTCGCAGTGGGTGTCGAGCGTCAGCACGCGGTTGTGCACCTCGTGGGCGTGGCGGTAGGCATTAGCCTCAGCGACGAGCCACTCGAACAGGGGCAGACCGTCGTCGCCCAGGCACTCCGGGTGCCACTGCACGCCGAGTATGCTCTTGAACTCCGAGCTCTCGATGACCTCGATGATGCCGTCAGTGACAGTAGCCACGACACGGAACCGCTCGCCCGGCTCGCTGACGGCCTGGTGGTGGAAGGAGTTGACGAGGAGCCTCCCACCATCCCCCTCAAGCCTCCCCCCTGCCCCCTCCCGTAGAGGGGGAGTCTTGAGCGCTTCTATATATATATTATATAAGGTGGAATCTTCGGCGATGGTGACGCTATGGGTTGGCTCTGAGCGGTCGGCGTCCTGCGAATGCTTGACCGAGCCTCCCCTCCCTATGGGTGAGGGGCCGGGGGTGGAGCTTATGTCCTGACAGACCTTGCCGCCCAGTGCGACGGCCAGCGTCTGAATGCCGCGACAGATGCCGAGCATGGGCATCTGGCGGTTGTAGGCCAGGCGGGTGATGAGCAGCTCGGGCAGGTCGCGCTCGCTGTTGATGCCACGGAGTCCGGGCACCGGCTCCTCGCCGCAGTACAAGGGGTTGATGTCGCCGCCACCGCTGAGGATGAGCGCGTCGATGTGGTCGAGCGTGTTCATCAGCACGGCCTTGTCGGCCGACGGCGGAATAATGACGGGCGTGCCCCCGGCACGGATGACCGACTGGTAATAGCCCTTGCCCAGCTTGCAGGTAAGGTCCTCGTAGTTGCCCGTAATGCCAATGACGGGCTGACGGCTGGCAGCGGGATAGCCGCTGTACACCGCGTCGATATGGTTCTGCAGACTAAAACTTTTCACCTTTCACTCTTCACTTTTCACTTCTCAATCTCTTCAAAGTGTACGGGAATCTCGCGCTTGATGCTCTGCTCCAACGAGATGAGCGTCTCGGTGGACATCACGCCGTGGATGCCCTGCAGACAGCCGTTAAGCAGCTCCATCAGCTGCTCGTTGTCGCGGGCATAGAGTTTGACGAGCATGGTGTAGGGACCCGTGGTGAAGTGGCACTCCACCACCTCGGGGATGTGCTGCAGCTCCTCGACCACATCCTTGTACATGGAGCCTTTCTCAAGGGTGATGCCCACGTAGGTACAGGTGCTGTAGCCGAGGCTCTTGGGGTTCACGTCGAAGCCGCTGCCCGTGATGACGCCGGCCTCTATCAGATGCTGTACGCGCTGATGAATAGCCGCGCGCGACACATTGCATTCTGCTGCGACATCCTTGAACGGGATGCGCGCATTCTTTGACAAGATGCTCAGAATTTTCTTGTCGAGATTGTCGATTTTTTCCATGATAAAGTGTTTTCGTTACATTTTGTCAGCAAAAGTAACCATTTTTGCTGAATTGAGCAACAAAACTAACGGAAAAAATAAAAAAATGTGCCACTTTCGTGGCACATTATAAAGTTTTTACTTCTTCTTGGCTGTCTTTTTGGTGTTTTTCGCCGCCGGCTTGGCGGGTTCGGCCTTGGCTGGCTCTGCAGGCTTGTCGCCGACAATGCCTACCAGCTCGACATCGAAGATGAGTGCGGAGTAGGGCTTGATGCTGCCTGTGTTGCGCTCGCCGTAGGCCAGCTCCTGCGGAATGAAGAGCTGCCACTTCGAGCCGACGGGCATCATCGTGAGTGCCTCCGTCCAGCCCTTGATGACCTGGTCGGCACGGAACTCCAGCGGCTTGTCGCCATGCTTCTTCGAGGCGTCGAAGACGGTGCCGTCAATCAGACGGCCCTCATAGTGTACCTGCACCTTGTCGGTCTTCTGGGGCACCTGGCCTTCGCCCTGCACCAGCACCTTGTACTGCAGACCAGAGGCGGTGGTAATGACACCCTCCTTCTTGGCATTCTCCTTCAGGAACTGTACGCCGGCCTCGCGGTTAGCACCGTAGAGCTTCTCGTCCTTGGCCTTCTTGTCGACCTCCTGTTTCATCTTGAAGAAATCCTCGGCAGCAGCCTGGCTGAAGTGCGTGCTGTCCTGCTTCATAGCGTCGATGAATCCACGGTAGAAGAGGTTGGCGACGATGGTGTCGGGAGAGTCCTTGAAGTCGCCGCTGATGCCGGGCAGCATGCGGCTTTTTACCTGGTTGGCAATCTCGGCACCGGCTATGCGGGCCTTGGCCTCGGGCGAGTCGCCGGCGTTGATGGCCTCCTCGAAAGCCTTGAGGAACGTGCCGATATTGGCAGAGTCGAGACCGTGCTGCTGCTTCAGGAACGGCATCAGACCGTTGGTGATAGCCATACCGGCGGCATAGCTGACGGAGTCGGAGCCGTTCTTCAGCTCCACGGGAACGACGACGGGCTTCTCCTCCACTACTTCCTTTTTCTTCTTCTTTGCATCAACTGTGCAAAAAGAAGCACTCGCCATGACAGCGAGTGCTAATAATACGACCTTCTTCATTGTTTACTTCTTAGGGTTCACCTCCAAAAGTTCAATCTTGAATACCAGCACTGAGAAGGGCTTGATGATACCCTGCTCACGCTCGCCATAAGCCTGATCCTGGGGAATGTAAACCTCCCAGATAGAGCCGGCAGGCATGTGGACCATAGCTTCGGTCCAACCCTTGATGGTCTGGTTGCAGCGCAGGGTGATAGGCTCGCCGCGCTTGTAAGAGCTGTCGAAGACAGAGTCGTTGAGCAGACGGCCCTCGTAGTGTACCTTCACGAGCGAGGTGTCGGCGGGGATGGCACCAGAACCTTCCTTGATGACCTTGTACTGCACACCGCCATCCAGTGTCTTCACACCTTCCTTCTTGGCGTTCTCAGCGAGGAACTTCTCACCTTCCTCCTTGTTGGGACCATAGGTCTTCAGCATCTCGCGGGCCTTGATCTCCTGCATCTTGGTCTGAGCAGTTGTCTGAGCCTCCTCGGCGGTCATCAGGCCACCCTTACCAGTGGTTCCGCTGACGAAACCGGCCATGAAGTTCTTCATCGAGATGGTCTTCGTAGAGTCGTCACCGAACACCTCGTGGTTGATGCCCTTCACCATCTGGTTAGCAATCTGCTGACCAATCTGGATACCGGCATAGTAGGCGGCCTTCTTCTTGTTGTCGCCAGCGTTGGCGCCTTCGTTCAGACCCTTGATAAACTCGCCCATGTAGGCGGTGTCTACGCCGAGGCGCTCTACGAGATAGTCCTTCAGACCCTGAGTCTGGGCCATACCGATGGCATAGCTCATGGAGTCGACATCACTCTTCAGGCTGGCCTTCGGAGTGCCATTGCCGCAAGCGGTGAAGCCCGCAGCCACAATAGCCATAGCGGCTACGATAGATAATTTTTTCATTGCTTTTTGTTTTTTTATTATTCGATGTTTCGATATTTCGATATTCCGATGTTACGATGTATCGAGGCTAAACCACCTCAATCAGCTCCACGTCGAAGATCAGCGTTGCAAACGGGGGAATCATCTGTCCGGCACCGCCCTCGCCGTAAGCCAGGCGGTAGGGGATGAAGAAGCGGTACTTGGCCCCCTCCTGCATCAGCTGCAGGCCCTCGGTCCAGCCTGCAATGACCTGCTGCAGGGGGAACGTGGCAGGCTCGCCGCGCTGAACGCTGCTGTCGAACACTGTTCCGTCGATGAGGAAGCCCTCGTAGTGGCACTTCACGGTGTCCTTGGCGCTGGGCTTCTTGCCGTTACCCTCTTTCAGCACCTGATACTGCAGGCCGCTGGGCAGCGTGACGACGCCTTCCTTCTTGGCATTCTCGGCCAGATACTTCTCGCCGGCCTCCTTATGAGCCTTGCCCTGCACGGCACGCTCGGCATTGAGCTTCTCTTCCTTCTTTGCAAAATAATCCTGTACAATCTGCTGTGCGTCGCGGTGCTGAACCTTCAGTTCGCTGCCGCTGACAACGTCCTTGATGGCCTGAGCAAAATCGTCGATGTTCAGGTCAGAGGCACCCATCTGTGCCAACTGCTGACCAATGCCCAGACCAAGGGCATAACTTACTTTATCCATGCTTTCTCTTTAATAATAAGGTACAAATTTTCGAAAATCGGCGCAAAGGTACTACTTTTTAGGGAGTTAAAGGAGTTAAAGGAGTTAAAAGGAGTTAAAGGCCGCCACCTTTTGACCTAAAATGCGTATATTTGCACAAATTTAATCGTTTTGTGTATGAAAAAGATAGTTGTATTGACTGGTGCCGGCATGTCGGTGGAGAGCGGCTTGAAGACTTTCCGCGATGCCGACGGACTGTGGGAGGAATATCCCGTAGCACAGGTGGCCACCCACGAGGGATGGCTGGCCGACCCCACGCTGGTGACGAACTTCTATAACATGCTGCGCAAGAAGTGCTGGGGCGTGAAGCCCAACGAGGGACACAAGCTCGTGGCAGCCCTCGAGCAGAAGTACGACGTGACAGTGGTGACGCAGAACGTCGACAACCTGCACGAGCAGGCCGGCTCGTCGAAGGTCATCCACCTGCACGGCGAACTGATGAAGGTTTGCTCGAGCAACGATGTCGACGACCCGCGCTACATCCAGCAGCTGACGCCCGACAACTGCGAGATTGCCCCCGGCACGAAGGCCGGCGACGGCTCGCTGCTGCGCCCCTACATCGTCTTCTTCGGCGAGGCTGTGCCAAACATCGGCATCGCTGCCGACGAGGTGCAGGAGGCCGACATCCTGATTATCATCGGCACGTCGCTGGTGGTCTATCCCGCCGCCGGACTGCTGCACTACGCCCGCCCCTCGACGCCCGTCTACCTGATCGACCCGAACCCCGTCTCGGCTGGCGCTCGCGTGAAGCAGATTCAGAAGGGTGCCTCCGAGGGCATGAAGGAGCTCTACGAAATCCTCATGGCCTGAACTTCTGGCATATAATTGTTATTCACAGGAATTACCCTGCACTTCCTACACTCCCTACACCTGTTGAACTTTCTTAGGTGTAGGGAGTGTAGGAAGTGTAGGATACAAAGTGCGAATGGCAACTATAATAGCAAAAACAGCCGGAATAATCGACAAAACCACGCTCGCCGCCAGCCTTCGGAGGCAGGAACCGACACTCGAACCGACACCCTGACGTAAACCCCCGCCTTTTGCGCAAAAGGCGGGGGTTTACGAGCAAAAGGCGCCGGGTTTTAGGGAAACGGCATCGCCTCTGCTGAAGATATTGTATGGAAAGTGTATATTTACAAGAATACAGGGGCAAATATGCACTTTCTTTGCATTTTCTTTGGCATTTCGGGCAAAAATGAATAATTTTGCAGCCGATTTTGCAAAACGTAGTTTAAAACTAAATAGAAAATGGCAGAAGTTTTAGAAGTGAAGGAGCTGGACCAGGTTGTTGTCCGCTTCTCGGGTGACTCCGGCGACGGTATGCAGTTGGCCGGAAACATTTTTTCAACCGTCAGCGCCACGGTGGGAAACGGCATCTCGACGTTTCCCGACTACCCCGCTGACATCCGCGCCCCGCAAGGCTCGCTGACGGGCGTCTCGGGCTTTCAGGTACACATCGGAGCGGGCAAGGTCTACACGCCCGGCGACAAGTGCGACGTGCTGGTGGCCATGAACGCCGC
The DNA here is from genome assembly GCA_017395215.1 of Prevotella sp. GTDB lineage: Bacteria > Bacteroidota > Bacteroidia > Bacteroidales > Bacteroidaceae > Prevotella. The sequence continues at coordinate 12,113 of JAFPVW010000135.1, forward strand.
CGCGCTGAAGACGCAGTACCGCTACGCCAAGCCCGGCGCAACGATTATCATCGACACCGACTCGTTCGGTCCGAAGGATCTGGAGAAGGCACAGTTCAAGACCGAGGACTACCTCGGCGAGATGGGCATCGACCCCGACCGCGTCATCCAGTGCCCGCTGACAACGATGGTGAAACAAGCACTCATGCCAGCCCCCCCTTCAGCCCCCGAGGGGGCCACAATAGTTGGCAAGAGTAATGAAGCCCCCTCGGGGGCAGTAGGGGGGGCCAGCATCGATATGAAGTCTGTTTTGAAGTGCCGCAATATGTTCGCACTGGGACTCGTCTGCTGGCTCTTCGACCGCGACCTCAACCTGGTGGCCAACTTCCTGCGTGAGAAGTTCGCCAAGAAACCCGCCATTGCCGAGGCTAACATCAAGGTGATTCAGGCCGGCTGGGACTACGGCCACAACACCCACTCGTCGACGGTCAACGTCTACCGCGTGGAGTCGAAGGTGAAGGAGCCCGGACGCTATATGGACATTACGGGTAACAAGGCCACAGCCTACGGCTTCATCGCCGCTGCCGAGAAGGCCGGACTGAAGCTCTACCTCGGCTCCTACCCTATCACACCGGCCACCGACGTGCTCCACGAGCTGTCGAAGCACAAGTCGTGCGGCGTCATCACCGTGCAGTGCGAGGACGAAATCTCGGGCTGCGCTTCGGCCCTCGGCGCCTCGTTCGCCGGAGCCCTCGGCGTGACCAGCACCTCCGGCCCCGGCATCTGCCTGAAGTCAGAGGCCATGAACCTGGCCGTCATCATGGAGCTGCCGCTCGTCGTGCTCGACGTGCAGCGCGGCGGTCCTGCCACCGGTCTGCCCACTAAGTCGGAACAGACCGACCTGCTGCAGGCTCTCTTCGGCCGCAACGGCGAGAGCCCCATGCCGGTGATGGCTGCCACCAGTCCCACCGACTGCTTCGACGCCGCCTACCAGGCTTGCAAGATGGCACTGGAGCACATGACGCCCGTCGTGCTGCTGACCGATGCCTTCGTGGCCAACGGCTCGGGAGCCTTCAAACTGCCCGAGATGGACAAGCTCGACCCCATCAATCCGCCATACGTGCCCGAGGATCTGAAGGGCAAGTGGACACCCTACATGCGTGCCGAGAACGGCACCCGCTACTGGGCTGTGCCCGGTCGTGAGGGCTTCGCCCACATCCTCGGCGGACTGGAGAAGGACAGCAATACCGGTGCCATCTCCACCAATCCTGAGAACCACGACCTGATGACGCGCCTGCGCCAGCAGAAGATTGCCAACATCGAGGTGCCCGACCTGGAGGTCAGCGGCGACGTCGACGATGCCGACCTGCTGATTGTGGGCTTCGGCTCTACCTACGGCCACTTGCACTCGGCCATGGACGAACTCCGCCAGAAAGGCTACAAGGTGGCTCAGGCTCACTTCAAGTACCTGAACCCGCTGCCCAAGAACACCGCCGCCGTGCTCTCTAAATATAATAAGGTGGTGGTGGCCGAGCAGAACATGGGTCAGCTCGCCGCCTACCTGCGCATGAAGGTCGACGGCTTCGTGCCCTACCAGTTCAATCAGGTAAAGGGCCAGCCGTTCGTGGTCGAAGAACTCGTCAATGCGTTCGAAGAGATAATTAAGAAATAAATCAATCAATAGAAAACAAAGATTTAAAGATTTAAAAGATTTTTGGCCTTGGAGGATTTAAAGATTTAAAAGATTTTTGGCCTTGGAGGGTTTAAAGATTTAAAAGATTTTTGGCCTTGGAGGATTTAAAGATTTAAAAGATTTTTGGTTATGGTTTACACAAGTGGAGTTGAGACACACGAGATAATAGGTGCGGCAATGGCTGTCCACCGTGAACTCGGGTGTGGCTTTACCGAAAAAGTGTACCAGGATGCTCTCGAAATTGAATTACAACATCGTCAGATTCCTTATAAACGCGAATATCCGCTACATGCCACATACAGAGGAGTGGTACTGAAGACAGCGTTTGTTCCTGATTTTATATGCTATGACCAAATCGTAGTGGAGCTGAAAGCAGTTAAGGAACTGGAGAATATCTTTCGTGCCCAAGCCATGAATTATGCAAAGGTAGCTGGTTGCAAGATTGCTGTACTCTTGAATTTTGGCGAGACGTCATTGAAATATGAGCGTTACAACATTCAGCAAAATCCATAATCTACGGACTCCAAGACAGAAAAAATCTTCAAAATCTTAAAATCTTTGTATAAAAAATAAACAATATGAGTTACAGTGCACAAGATTTCAAGAAAGGACAGCCGCGGTGGTGTCCGGGTTGTGGCGACCACTTCTTCCTGGCTTCGCTCCATAAGGCTATGGCAGAGATTGGCGTAGCTCCTGAGAATGTGGCAGTTATCAGCGGTATCGGCTGTTCGAGCCGTCTGCCGCACTACATGGCTACCTACGGCATGAACACCATCCACGGACGTGCCGCCGCCATCGCTACCGGCGCCAAGGTGGCTAACCCCGACCTGACCGTCTGGCAGGTGTCGGGCGACGGCGACGGACTGGCCATCGGCGGTAACCACTTCATCCACGCCAACCGCCGTAACATCGACCTGAACATGATTCTGTTGAACAACCGCATCTACGGTCTGACCAAGGGCCAGTACTCGCCGACCAGCCCCCGTGGCTTCGTCTCGAAGTCCTCACCCTACGGCACCGTCGAGGACCCGTTCCGTCCCGCCGAGCTGTGCTTCGGTGCCCGCGGCCACTTCTTCGCACGCTGCGTGGCTACCGATGCCAAGGGCACCGTTGAGGTGCTGAAGGCTGCCTACGAGCACAAGGGTGCTTCGGTGACCGAGGTGCTGCAGAACTGCGTCATCTTCAACGACCACTGCCACGACATCGTTTACAACAACGAGGGCCGCAAGAAGAACGCCATCTACGTGCGCCACGGCGAGAAGCTGGTGTTCGGCGAGAACAACGAATACGGCCTCGTGCAGCAGGGCTTCGGCCTGAAGGTTGTTGAGATTGGCAAGGACGGCTACACGCTCGACGACGTGCTTACCCATGATGCCCACTGTCAGGACAACACCCTGCAGCTGAAGCTTGCCCTGATGACCCCCGAGGATGGTTTCCCCATCGCCCTCGGCGTCATCCGCGACGTGGAGGCTCCCACCTACAACGACGCTGTCTACGCTCAGATTGCTGAGGTCTCAGCCCAGAAGAAGTATCACAACTTCGCTGAGCTGTTAGAGACCAACGACATCTGGGAAGTGAAATAAGTAAAATCCCCGCCTGGCCGGCGGGGATTTTTTGTTTACTACAGGTCGCGGGTCAGCATGAGGCGGTAGTCAACGGGACTCATGCCGATGGCCTCCTGAATGCGGCGCTGGAGAGTGCGCACGTTTGAGAAGCCCGCCTCCTCGGCCACGACGGCGATGGTGTAGTTGGGCTTCTCACGGAGCAGCCGCAGGGCAGCCAGCACGCGCAGGTTGTCGATATAGGCATCAGGCGTGCGGTGGATGGTCTGGTGACGGAAGAGCAGTGCCAGGCGGTTCTGGCTGACGCCGAGCATCTCGGCCAAGTCGGCCGCACCGCACATGACCTCCAGGATTTGTCGCATGATACAGAAAAACTCCCAAAGAATCTTTTCGCCGTAAAATTGCCAACTCCACTTGGCAACCCCGCCGCATAAGGACGGCCACGGCGCCATAATTTGCCTTTTAGCAGAAAGCAAAAACCAAAAAAAGCTGGAAGACGGACGGCGTCTCGCAAAAACTTCGTACCTTTGCGGCCACTTAAAGCGAAATCATTAAAAATTAAGAAGATATGTTTCATATTTACGAAGGATTCCACTTGGTCGACGCCTACCACAAGATGCGTTACCAGCGGAAGTATCAACCTGCCGATGGCACGAAGCGTGCCATCAAGATTCTGATTGTAGCCCTGGTCACGCTGCTGCTCTGGAACATGCCCGGCGAGTGGTTCGGCATCCAGAACCTGACCGTCATCCAGCAGCGCATCATCGCCATCTTTGCCTTTGCCACGCTGATGTGGATTCTTGAGATTGTCTCGTCGTGGGCCACGTCGGTGGCCATCATCGTGCTGATGCTGCTCTTCTGTTCCGACAGCGGCATAGCGCCGATGGTCAACGAGGAGGAAGTAGGCGCGCTATTATCTTATAAAGGTGTTATGGGATCGTTTGCCGACCCTGTCATCATGCTGTTCATCGGCGGTTTCGTGCTGGCCATTGCCGCCACGAAGACGGGGCTCGACGCCCAGCTGGCCAAGGTGCTGCTGAAGCCCTTCGGCACGCGCAGCGAGATGGTGCTGCTGGGTTTCCTGCTCGTGACAGGCCTGTTCTCGATGTTCGTGTCGAACACGGCTACTGCCGCCATGATGCTGACGTTCCTGACGCCGGTGTTCCGCCAGCTGCCGCCCGAGGGTAAGGGCCGCACCGCCCTGGCCATGTCTATCCCCGTGGCAGCCAACCTCGGTGGCATGGGCACGCCCATCGGTACGCCCCCGAACAACATCGCCCTGAAGTATCTGAACGACCCAGAGGGTCTGAACCTCGGCCTCGGCTTCGGCCAGTGGATGATGTTCATGTTCCCGCTCGTCGTCCTGCTGCTGTTCATCAGCTGGCGCCTGCTGCTGAAGTTCTTCCCCTTCACGCAGAAGACCGTCGAGCTGAAGATTGACGGCGGCATGGAGAAGGGTTTCCACTCGACGGTGGTGGTCATCACGTTCATCGTCACCATCCTGCTCTGGCTGTCCGACCGCTTTACCGGCATCAATGCCAATACCGTAGCGCTCATCCCCTTCTGCGTCTTCGCCCTGACGGGAGTCATCAACAAGCGCGACCTTGAGCAGATTAACTGGAGTGTCATCTGGATGGTGGCCGGCGGCTTTGCCCTCGGTTACGGTCTCAACAAGTCGGGACTGGCCGAGAATGCCGTCGAGAGCATTCCCTTCGCCGAGTTCTCGCCGTTGCTCATCCTGCTGCTCGGCGGCGCCATCTGCTACGCCCTGTCGAACTTCATCAGCAACTCGGCCACGGCAGCCCTGCTGATGCCCATCCTGGCCATCGTCTGCACAGCCATGGGCGACAAGCTCGACCCCATCGGCGGAACGGGAACCGTGCTCATCGGCGTGGCCATCGCCGCCTCGTCGGCTATGATCCTGCCCATCTCGACGCCGCCTAACGCCCTGGCCTTCGCTACAGGTTTCGTCAAGCAGAGCGAGATGTCGAAGATAGGCATCATCATGGGTATCATCTCAATGGTGCTGGGCTTTGGTCTTGTCTACCTCATGGGTACGATGCACCTGATATAAAACATCCCAAAAACAGAGTATTAACGGTTGCCAATCGAAAAAAAGTCAAACGATTGGCAACCGTTTTCCGTTTTTCTTATTATCTTTGCAACCAAAAACCAAGAAACACATGAGATACGCAATCATTCTGGCAGTCGGATGCTGGCTCCTGACCACCGGCTGCAGCGAGAAGAAAACTACTGGACAGAAAGCCCCAACGCGCGTAAAGACGCTCTTGGTGAGCCCCGGTCTGGTCGACGACAGCCACACCTACGTGGGCATTGTCGAGGAGAACGCCGGCACGGCCGTCAGCTTCACCAGCATGGGCGTGGTCAAGCGTGTGTATGTCAACGAGGGACAGGCCGTCAGCCGCGGCCAGCTCCTCGCCGAGATGGACGCCACGCAGGCCCGCAACGTGCTCAGCGGCGCCGAGGCCCAGATGGCGCAGGCCAACGACGCCCTGCAGCGCTACCAGATGCTCCACGACAATGGCTCGCTGCCCGAGGTGCAGTGGGTCGAGATTCAGAGCAAGGTGGCTCAGGCCCGCTCACAGCTTGAGGTGGCCAAGAAGAACCTTGCCGACTGCCGCCTCGTGGCCCCCGTCGGCGGCATCATCGGCCGCAAGATGGTGGGTGCCGGCGAGACTGCCATGCCTTCGCAGGCCGTGGTGAGCATTCTCGACATCTCGACGGTGAAGGTGAAGGTGGCCATCCCCGAGGCCGAGATTGGCGCCATCACGCCCAGCACCATGACCACCGTCAAGGTCGAGGCCATCGACCGCAGCTATCAGGGCGGCCATATAGAGAAAGGTGTGCAGGCCGACGCCCTCACGCATACCTACGATGTACGTATACGCGTGGCCAACCTCGAGCGCCGCCTGCTGCCCGGCATGGTGGCCAGCGTCAGATTCCTCACCAGCGGTTCGCAGGCCATCAGCGGTCGCTCGCTGCCCGTGACGTCAATCCAGAAGAAGTCCGACGGCACGCTCTTCGTCTGGACCGTCGACAAGGACAGCACCGCCCACCGCACGCCGGTCAAGATAGGCCACGTACAGGGTAACCACGTCACCGTGACCGAAGGCATCGACATCGGCCAGCGCGTCATCACCGAGGGCTACCAGAAGCTGAGCGAAGGCACCCGCGTCGCCTTCTAAGGGGCGTCGAAGCGTCGAAGCATCGAAACATCGAAACATCGAAAAAACAAATCGCAAATGAAGAAGATGGACTGGCTCCGCTGGCCGCTGGAGCATTACTCAATATCGCTGCTCATCGTCGGCATCCTGTTCGTACTGGGCATCTACGGCATGTACGTCATGCCCAAGGACGAATTCCCGGCATTCACCATCCGTCAGGGTGTGGTGATAGCCGCCTACCCCGGCGCCACGACTGAGGAGGTGGAAACCCAGGTGGCCAAGCCCCTCGAGCGCTACCTGTTCACCTTCGGCGAGGTGTGCCGCGCCAAGACCAGCACCACGTCGCAGAACGGTCTCTGCATCGTCATGGTGCGCCTCAACGACGAGGTCAACAACAAGGATGAGGTCTGGTCGAAGATCAAGCACGGCCTCAACCTCTTCAAGTCGTCGCTGCCCTCGGGCGTCGTCGCCCTTTTTGCCAACGACGACTTCGGCAACACGTCGGCCCTGCTCATTGCCATCGAGAGCCCGCAGCGTAGCTATCGCGAGCTTCAGAAATACACCGACCAGCTCTCCGACCGCCTGCGCCGCATACCCTCCGTGGCCAATGTCCGCACCTACGGTGAGCAGAAGGAGCAGATCTCGCTCTATGTCGACCGCCAGCGCCTCCAGGCCTACGGCATCGGCCAGCAGATGCTCTTCAGCCACCTGCAGTCGCAGGGCATCACCACCCTCAGCGGCAGCATCAGCGACGACGACCAGCAGATACCTATTCATATCGAGGCCACCAACAATACCGAAGAGGAGATAGCCAACCAGATTATCTTCAGCGACCCCGTCAGCGGCAAGGTGGCCCGCGTCAGGGATGTGGCACGCGTCGTGCGCGAGTACGACAGCGTAGAAAGCTACATCGAGCAGGACGGCCACCCCTGCATGCTGCTCTCGCTTGAGATGACGCCCGGCAACAACATCGTACAGTATGGCGATGAGGTCGAGAGCGTGCTCAGCCGCTTCTCGGCCGACGAGCTGCCCGACGACGTCACCATCACCCGCATTGCCGACCAGCCGAAGGTCGTGGGTGCGAGCGTCCGCGACTTCCTGCGCGACCTGCTCGTCTCGATGGCCATCATCGTCCTGGTCATGATGGTGCTCTTCCCCCTGCGCTCGGCCATCGTGGCTGCCATCACCATTCCGCTGAGCACCTTCGTCTCGGTGGCTATCATGTATATGATGGGCATCGAGCTCAACATCGTCACCCTCGCCGCCCTCATCGTGGTGCTCGGCATGGTCGTCGACAATGCCATCGTCGTCATCGACGGCTATCTGGAGTATGTCGGCAAGGGCTACACCCCCAAGGAGGCCGCCATCGCCTCGGCCAAGCAGTATTTCATGCCGATGATGCTCGCCACACTCTGCATCTGCGTCATCTTCTACCCGCTGCTGCTCACGCTGAAGGGCGCCTTCAACGATGCCCTGAGGGACTTCCCCGTCACCATCACCATCAACCTCATGGTGTCGCTCTTCCTCGCCGTCACCGTCATCCCCTTCCTCGAGGTGCTGATCATCAAGACGCCCGTCGCCAAGCAGGGCGGAGGCGGGGGCGGGGCAATCACCCGCTGGGTGCAGACCACCTACGACAAGGTGCTCGACTTCACCTTCCGCCATCCGTGGCTCACCATCTGGGGCGGCGTCGGCATCATCCTGCTCTCGTGCCTCATCGTGCCCGCGCTGAAAATCCGACAGTTCCCCTTTGCCGACCGCGACCAGTTTGCCGTCGAGATATTCATGCCCGAGGGCAAGGGCATCGCCGAGACGCGCGTCATTGCCGACTCCCTGCGCCACGTGCTGCAGCAGGACGACAACGTCAAGTGCATCACCAGCTTCGTGGGCTGCTCGTCGCCGCGCTTCATGGTCTGCTACGCCCCGCAGATGGCCGGCCGCAACTACGCGCAGTTCATCGTCAACACCACGTCGCACCAGGCCACCCTCGACCTGCTGGCCAAGTACCAGCCCCGCTGGAGCGAGGCCTTCCCCCAGGCCTACATCCGCTTCAAGCGCCTTGACTACCTCGAGGTGCCCGAGCTGGAGTACCGCTTCTATGGCGAAGACCTCGACTCGCTCCACGAGGCTGCCGAACGGCTGATGCTGCGCATGCGCGAGATGCCCGAGCTCGAGTGGGTACACACCGACTTCCTGCAGCCCTACCCGCTCATCAACGTCGAGCTCGACCCCGTGGCCTCCGCGCAGCTGGGCATATCGCGCACCACCGCAGCCCTCGCCCTGAGCGCTACTACCAACGACCTGCGCGTAGGCCAGGTCTATGAGGACGACTACGAACTGCCCATCGTCGTCAAGGACGATGCCGACATGACCTTCTCTGACATTGAGAACCTCGGCATTGCCACACCGATGGCCGTGCTCTCGGCGGGTGCCGGCGGCACCAACAGCACCGTTCCGCTGCGCTCCATAGCCAAGGTCAGCCCCAAGTGGAGCGAGAGCCGCATCATGCACCGCGGCGGCGAGCGCTGCATCACCGTGACGGCGCAGTTTGCCTACGGCGTCTATGCCGCACCCATCGAGTCGCGCATTGCCGACATCATGGAGCACGAGATGCAGATTCCCGACGGCGTGCGCTCCGAGGTGGGCGGCGAAATCGAGTATAACGGCGAAGCCATGCCCCAGATCTTCGGCGGCGTGGCCATCGCCATGGTCATCATTTTCTTCTTCCTGCTGTTCAACTTCAAGAAGTTCGGCATCACCACCGTCTGCATCGTCGCCCTCGGCCTGATGATACCCGGCGTGCTCGTCGGCCTCGGCCTGATGAACCGCACGCTCGGCCTCACCTCCATCATGGGCGTCATCACCCTCATGGGAATGATCATGCGCAACGAGATCCTTATCTTCGAGCATGCCAACAGCCTGCTAAAAGGCCCCCTCCAACCTCCCCCCGTAGGGGAGGCTCAAGCCTCTCAAGTTCCCCTCCCTACGGGGGAGGGGTCCGGGGTGGGGCCCACCGTCCGCGAGGCCGCCTACGAGGCCGGCAAGCGCCGCATGGTGCCCATCTTCCTTACCACCGCCACCACCGCCGTCGGTGTGGTCCCGATGATTATTGCGCAGTCGTCGTTCTGGATGCCTGTCGGTGTCACCATCTTCGCCGGCGGCATCGGCTCCCTCATCCTCGTCGTCACCATGCTCCCCGTCATCTACTGGAAAGTCAGCCTGAAAAAAAGTAAGAAATGAAAAAGCCCCTCCTCTACCTCCTCTCCCTGCTCTGTCACCTATGCTGCAACACCGTTGCAGCCCAGCCCGGCTACACCCTGGCCCAGCTCAAGGACTCGGCTCTCGCCCATAACGCCGCCGTCAGCAACGCCCGACTCTCAGTCGACGCCGCCAGCCAGCAGCGCCGCGAGGCCTTCACCAAGTTCTTCCCCAACGTCAGCGCCACGGGCTTCACGTTCAATGCCAACCGCGGCATGGCCGAGACCACCGTCAACCCCTCCGAGATTGTCCCCTCGTCGCTGGCGCCCGCCCTGTCGCAGCTGTCCCCGCCCGAGGCCCTCGTCGCCCTCGCCAATCCCGTCACCATCTCCATGATGAAGAACGGCACCGTGGGCTCCATCATGGCCGTGCAGCCCGTCTTCGCCGGCGGACAGATAGTCAACGGCAACCGCCTCGCCCGCGTCGGCGAGGACGTCAGCCGGCTGCAGCTCCAGCTCTCGCAGCAGGAGGTAGAGCGCAACGTCGAGCAGTACTACTGGCAGCTCGTCACCCTCAATGAGAAGCGGCGCACGCTCGATGCCGTCGACACGCTCCTTGCCGACATCCACAAGGACGTCGACGTGGCTGTCCGTGCCGGTGTCGCCCTGCGCAACGACCTCCTCCAGGTACAGCTTCGCCAGAACGACATCGCCTCGCAGCGCCTCAAGCTGAACAACGGCGTCACCCTACTCCACCTCCTCATCGCCCAGTACTGCGGCCTGCAAGACACCACCTTTGCTCTCGCAGCGTCCGACATAAACAACCAAGGAAACCAACTCCCCTCCCTCTCAAGGGAGGGCTCGGGGGTGAGTCTTCTCCCCGAATACCGCCTCCTGGAGAAGCAGGTCGAGGCAGCAACCCTCCAGAAGAAGCTCGCCGTAGGCCAGAACCTGCCCTCGGTCGCCGTCGGTGCTGGCTACACCTACCACAACCTCCTCGACCGCGACCGCACCTTCGGCATGCTCTTCGCCACCGTCAGCGTGCCCATCTCCGACTGGTGGGGCGGTTCCCACGCCGTCAAGCGCCGCAAGATTGAGCTGCAGCAGGCTGAAGAGCAACTGGCCGACAACGCCCAGCTGCTCAACATACGCATGCAGAAAACCTATAATGATGTGGTCGAGGCCAACGAGCAGCTACAGCTCGCCCAGCGCAGCATTGAGCAGGCTGAAGAGAACCTCCGGCTCAACCGCAACTACTACCAGGCGGGCACGTCGCGCATGGCCGACCTGCTCGAGGCGCAGCTTCTCTACCAGCAGGCCCGCGACCGCCATACCGACGCCTTCGCCGACCTCCAGAACAAACTCCTGGAATACCGCTTCGCCACCGCCCAATAACCCCCAATCGGTCATCAGGCTCGAAAGAACCCCAAGTCTGCCGTCAATCCCACAAATATCATATTTAAATCCGTCACATCCGTCACAGCCACGTAAACAACAGACAATCAAGCAGATACGTGGTGACGGATAATGGTGACGGATGACGGATGCACGGCGCATTCCCCTGCGCCAAGCCTCTGCGCCAAATGTTCACGGGCGGTGAATCATTGTTCACCGCCCGTGAATCATTGCAGTGGAGCATGTAGCCATCCGTCACCCGTCACCCTTATCCGTTACCACGTAACACACTCAGCATGAGGCAGATAGGACGAAGGTGACGGATTGACGGATAATAATCGATTTGGAACAGAACGGCTCCTCTCTACAGTTTCTCCCCGTAGCACAGGTCGCCGCAGTCGCCAAAGCCCGGCACAATATACTTGTGCTCGTTCATGCCCGGGTCGATGGCCGCACACCAGATGGTCGAGCCGTCGGGCAGCGCCTCGCGCACCACCTCGATGCCCTCGGGTGTGGCAATCACGCAGCACACGTGCACCTTCCTTGGGCGTCCAGTCTTCATCAGCGCCTCGATGCTCGCTGCCATTGAGCCGCCCGTAGCCAGCATCGGGTCGGTAATCACCAGCGTCTTGTTCTTCACGCTCGGCGATGCCATGTACTCCGTATGCACGCCCACCTCCGTATGCTCGCGGTTGGTATACATACGGTAGGCCGACACGAAGCCGTTCTCAGCATGGTCGAACACCTTCAGGAAACCCTCGTGGAACGGCAGTCCCGCCCGCAGCACCGTGGCTATCACCAGCTCGTCGTGCGGCAGCGGAATGTCCAGCGTACCCAGCGGAGTGGTCACCGTCTTCGCCTTGTACTCCAGCGTCTTCGACAGCTCAAAGGCCATCATCTGACCGATGCGCTCAATGTTGTTACGAAACAGCAGCCTGTTCTGCTGATACTTCCTGTCGCGCAGCTCGGCCATGAACTGGTTCATCACCGACCTCTGCTCCGAAAAATCAATAACCTCAACCATCTTTATTATTTTCGATTATTCTATTTTCGATTTTCTATTTCCTCCTCCCCAGGGGAGGCCGGGAGGGAGCTACAGCTGCCCCGCCTCCACCATCAGCACCACGCGCTCGGTCAGCCGGTCCGTGCCCTCAGGGTCGTACTCCTTCTTCAGGCTCGCACCGAAGGCCCAGGCAAACGCCTGCCAGAAGCCCGCGCGTATCGGCCCCAGAAACGCCTGGATGGCCTCGTAGCTCGTCGAGTTGCACTCACGGTTAATCAGCTTGATTAGCAGCTTACCCTGCGAGTAAGTCAGCTTCTTCATCTTCGGTTTATACTCCTTCACGATGCTCTGCTCCACCCGCTTCATGTGCTCCTGCTTCGCCTTCTCGTTAGGCAGCATCTCTAAGTACTCCGCCGTCTCGATGAGAATCTGGCGCACCTCCTTTGCTATCGGCAGCGTCTTCTTCACGTTCTTCACCAGGCGCATGTAGGAGCCCTCCTGGCGCTTGCTGCTGAACGTCATCTTCGGGTACACATACACGTTCGACATCTCCATATACTGAATGCTGTCGCCGTCGACCACCACCTTGCTCACCTTCACCGTGGGCACGAAGGTGGGGTCGCCGATGCCGGTCGTGTCCTTCTGCGCCGACGCACAGAGCACGCTCGCCAGCACCATGATTATCGTCAGTATATGCCGCATCTCACTTTGTCAATTTTCTTACGGGAAAGGTGAAATATGTATCAGGGAAGGGCTCGTCGCTCAGCGTAAAGTGCCACCACTCGGTGCTTAAGGGCTTGAAGCCATGACGGAGCATTGCCTGGCGCAGAATCATGCGGTTGGCAAACTGCTCGGCCGTGATGCTGCGGTTAGCGGGACTCTTGCTGTTGTCACCCGTGTATTCGCCCGTCTCGGGATTGCCGCAGAAGTCAGGGTGACTCTCAGGCCCGAACCAGTCGAAAGTGCCGCCCATGTCAAGCTCTTTCTCCGTGGTCATGTCGAAGAGTGTCAGGTCGAGTGTAGAGCCACGCGTATGGCCACTCTTCAGGCAGATATATTCCTGAGGGAAGAGCACGTTCTTGTCGAGGTCGGGGTAGAAGTAGGTCTTCATGCGCACATCGGGGATGTCCTCGGCCCAGCGCACAAAGTGGTCGACGGCCTTCTGCGGCCGATAGGCGTCGTAAATCTTCAGCCGATAGCCCAGTTTGACAACATCGTCACTCACGGCGCGCAGGCTGTCGGCAGCCTGTCTGGTCAGCAGGGCCGTAGGTTCTTCGTAGCCGTCAATGCGGTCGCCCACAAAGTTGTAGGTGCCGAAGTAACGGATTTCAAGGATGGCATCGGGCACAGCATCTGTCAGCATCACAAACTGACTGGCATCATCGGTTGGCGCGATGGTGGAGGTGTCGACGCTGCTCTTGCGGCAACCAGCGATGACGACAATTCCACAGATCAGGAAAAAGAGTTTCTTCATTGCAATTTATTATAGTTTCGCGTTTGCATTGTCCACTTTTCACTATTTGTCCGAAAAACACTGCAAAGGTACACATTTTACGCTGAAAAAACAAATGAGTGTTTGCTTTATTCAATAATAATTCGTAATTTTGCCCAAAAGAATAAAAAATGAGAGCATTCGCAGCCATTATCTTGCTATTGCTGACGCTGACGGCAAGCGGCCAGACGGAGCGGCCGTGGGACGAGTTGCTGGCCGAAACGATGACAGCCGAAGACATGGAGGCAGCCGACTGGGAGGACACCTACGACATGCTGTGCGAACTGGAGCAGCAACCCCTAAACCTCAACACGGCCACCCGCGAGGAGTTGGAGGCGCTGCCCTTCCTCTCGGTGCGCCAGGTAGAGGACATCATGGAATACCTATACCGCTACGGCCCGATGAAATCCATGAACGAGCTGCGCATGATCAAGACGCTCGACCCTACACAGACAGAGCTTCTGCGCTACTTCACCTTCGTCGAAGACGAACGGGTGGAGCCGGGTTTCCCCCGGCTCAGCGATATTCTGAAATACGGCCGCCACGAGACGATGGCCAACGTTCGCGTACCTTTCTATCAGCGTAAAGGCGATGAGAACGGATATATCGGCTACCCGTACCGCCACTGGCTGCGCTATAACACGAGTTACGGCGACTATGTGAAAGCGGGCTTCGTAGGGTCGCAGGATGCCGGCGAGCCTTTCTTCGCCGACAAGAACAAGGCTGGCTATGACTTCTACTCGTACTACTTGCAGATCAGGAAACTGGGGCGCATCGACAACGCCGTCGTCGGCAAGTACAAGCTCTCGACAGGAATGGGACTCGTCCTCAACAACAGCTTCGGACTGGGCAAGCTGGCCATGCTGCAGCAGCTGGGGCGCAACACCAACACCGTCCGGCCCCATTCGTCGCGCTCGCAGTCAGGATTCTTCGAGGGAGCAGCCGCTACCGTCAGTCTGTCGGCACAGTGGCGACTTACGGCCTTCCTCTCCTATCGGCCCCTCGACGCCACGCTCAACGACGACGGCACCATAAGTACCATCGTCACCGGCGGCTACCACCGCACGCCCAACGAGATGGAGAAGAAGAACAACAGCCACGCCACCGACGCCGGCACGCACATCGGCTACCGGCAGGGCGGACTGCACGCCGGTGCCACCGTCCTCTATACCCACCTGGACCGCCAGCTCTGTCCCAATACAAAAACCCTATACCGCCGCTACAACGCGCAGGGCAGCAACTTCGTGAACGTCAGTGCCGACTATGGCTACCTGCACCCACGATTCGCACTGAACGGCGAGACAGCCGTCAACCGCGACGGGGCACTGGCCACCATCAACAGCCTCAGCCTGCAAGCTGCCGACGGAATGACCGTCATGCTGCTGCAGCGCTTCTTCAGCTACCGCTACACCGCCCTCTACGCCCGCACGATGACCGAAGGTGGGCACGTACAGAACGAGAGTGCCATTTACCTCGGTGCCACATGGAAGCCGCGACCCGACCTGCAACTGCAGGCCTACACCGACTATGCCTACTTTGCCTGGGCACGCTATCAGGTGTCGCAGGCCTCCCACGCCTGGGACAACCTGCTCTCAGCCACCTATAGCAGGGGCACATGGACTCTGACAGGCCGCTACCGCCTGCACCTGCGGCAACGCGACAACGAGACGAAGACGGCTCTGACCGACTATACCGAGCACCGCGGACGACTGAGCCTGACACAAGGCAGCGCACGACTCACCGCCACCACACAGGCTGATGCCGTCAGCACGGGCGACGACTGGGGCTACATGCTGAGCGAGACGGTAGGCAGACAGTGGCACAAGCTGAAGGCAAGTGCCGGCTGCGGCTACTTCAACACCACGGGCTACGCCAGCCGGCTGTATGTCTACGAGCGCAGTCCGCTCTACGCCTTCTCCTTTCCCGCCTACTATGGCGAAGGCATGCGCCTGATGCTGATGGTACAGTCGGCGCCCGTCAGCCGGCTGACGCTGACCGCCAAGCTCGGCCTCACCCGCTACTTCGACCGCAGCACCATCGGCACCGGTCTCCAGCTGATTGACAGCCCGATGCAGACCGACCTCGACCTGCAACTACGCTGGAAGTTTTGAAAAAAATCTTTCAAACGCCAACTTATTCGCAAATTATTCGTACCTTTGTAGCCAAAAAGTATGATAATATGGAAAAGACCGTTTACTTAGGCATGATTGCCGACATCATGCACCCAGGACTTATCAACATCATCAACGAGGGAGCCAAGCACGGACAGCTCATCATCGGACTGTTCACCGACAAGGCCATAGCGCAGTATAAGCGACTGCCCTACCTGACCTACGAACAGCGCAAGAACGTGGTCGAGAGCATCAAGGGTGTGAGCCAGGTAGTGCCACAGGACGAATGGAGCTATGCCGAAAACCTGCGCAAGCTGAAGCCCGACTACATGATTCACGGCGACGACTGGCAGCAGGGTCCCGACCAAGAGCTGCGCTCTGAGGCCATCAACGTGATGCGGGAATGGGGCGGCGAGGTGATAGAGATTCCCTACACGAAGGGCATCGAGTCGTCGTCGCTCGACAAGGAGATTAAGAAGATAGGAACCACGCCCGACATACGACTGAAGTCGCTCAGACGGCTGATAGCCGCCAAACCCACGGTGCGCATCCTCGAGGTTCACGACGGGCTGTCGGGGCTTATCTGCGAAAACCTGGAGGTCAAGAACGGACTGTTCACCGAGAGTTTCGACGGTATGTGGAGCAGCTCGCTGACCGACTCGACGTCGAAGGGCAAGCCCGACATCGAGGCCGTCGACCTGACCACCCGCATGCAGGACCTGACGAACGTGCTGGAGTGTACGACCAAGCCCATCATCTACGACGGCGACACTGGCGGCAAGCTGGAGCACTTCATCTTCACCGTCCGTACCTTGGAGCGCAACGGCATCTCGGCCGTCATCATCGAGGACAAGACCGGCCTGAAGAAGAACTCACTCTTCGGCACCGATGCCATACAGACGCAGGACAGCATCGAGAACTTCTGCGAGAAGATACGGGCGGGCAAGAATGCCCAGGTGACGAAGGACTTCATGATTATTGCCCGCTGCGAGAGTCTGATAGCAGGCAAGCCCATCGACGATGCCCTCGAGCGCTGCTGCGCATACGTGGAGCAGGGCGGAGCCGACGGCATCATGATCCACTCAAAGGAGAAGACGGGGCAGGACATTCGCGAGTTCTGCCAACGTTTCAAGGCGCTACACCCTTTCGTGCCCATCGTGGCGGTTCCCACCACCTACAACCACCTGCGCGAGGAGGAGCTGGCCGAATGGGGCATCAAGGTGGTCATCTATGCCAACCACATGCTGCGCGCCGCCTACCCGGCAATGGTAAAAGTGGCCACCAGCATTCTTGAGAACCACCGGTCGTACGACGCCAACGACCTGTGCATGCCCATCAAGCAAATTCTTGAACTTATACCTGGAACGAAATGATAGACGTTAAAGAAACCTATGAAGCACTGGTAGGCAGCGGCATCGACATGTTCACAGGCGTGCCCGACTCGCTGCTGAAAAACATCTGTGCCTACATTACCGACACAACACCCCGCGAGAGGCACATCATAGCCGCCAACGAGGGCAACGCCGTGGGCATAGCCGCCGGCCACTACCTGGCCACGGGCAAGCCCGCACTGGTTTACATGCAGAACTCCGGACTGGGCAACACGGTGAACCCCCTGATGTCGCTGGCCGACGAGAAGGTCTACAGCATCCCGATGGTGCTGATGATAGGCTGGCGCGGGGAGCCGGGCGTCCACGACGAGCCTCAGCACGCGAAGCAGGGCGAGGTGACGCTGGCCCTGCTCGACGCCATGCAGATACCTTATATAATATTAGAAGACGTCGGTCAGATAGGGCCACAGGTGGCACTGGCCGTCAACCGCAAGTCGCCCGTCGCCATCGTCGTGAGGAAGGGCACCTTCGGCAGCTACAAGCTGAAAAATGCCAGCAAGAACGACTACGAACTCAGTCGCGAACAGGCCATGAAGTTGGTGGTGGACCACCTGCGGGCCGACGACATCATCGTGTCGACAACGGGGAAACTGTCGCGCGAACTCTTCGAGTACCGCGAGGCCAAACAGCAGGGCCATGGCCACGATTTCCTGACCGTGGGCTCCATGGGCCACAGCAGCAGCATCGCACTGGGCATCGCACTGGAAAAGCCGCAGCGGCGGGTGTTCTGCTTCGACGGCGACGGCGCGTTCATCATGCACACGGGAGCGCTGGGCATCGTGGCATCGATGAAGCCCCGCAACTTCTACCACATACTCTTCAACAATAACGCACACGAAAGCGTGGGCGGCCAGCCCACCATCGGCTACGAGATTGATGCCGTCGGCATAGCCAAGGCCAGCGGCTACCTGTTTGCCCAGCGTGCTGCTACGCAAGAGGAGATGATACAGGCCCTGCAGCAACTGGAGCACGTGGAAGGGCCCGCCCTGACAGAACTGCGCGTGAGAATCGACTCACGCGACGACCTGGGACGCCCCACGACAACACCTGTTGAGAACAAAGAAGCTTTCATGGAGGAACTGGGCGTATGACGACAACCGCTGTTATCATGGCTGCGGGCCTGGGCACCCGCTTTGGCAGCATGACCGAGGCCCGTCCCAAAGGATTCATCGAGGTGGGCGGTAAGGCGATGGTCGTGCGCTCCGTCGAGACACTCGTCGACTGTGGCATCAAGCGCATCGTCATCGGCACGGGCTACCAGCACGAGGCCTACGAGGAGTTAGCCCGCCAGTTTCCGCAGATAGAGTGCTGCTTCAGCCCTCGCTATGCCGAGACCAACAGCATGTATACCTTGTACAACTGCCGGTCGCTGATAGGCGAAGACGAGGATTTCCTGCTTCTGGAGAGCGACCTGGTGTACGAGAAAAGAGCCATAACGGCCCTCATGGAGTGCCCACACCCCGACGTTATGCTCATCACGCCCGTCACGAAATTCCAGGACCAGTATTACGTGGAGTCCGACGACGACGGCATCCTCACCAACTGCTCAACCAACAAGGATGAGCTGAAGGCCAAGGGCGAACTGGTGGGCATACATAAGTTGTCGGCCAGCTTCTACCGAGTCATGTGCGACGACTATTCCAGAAAGTCTGACCAGCTGCCCAAGCTGGGCTACGAATACCAGCTGCTCCACATGTCGCAGGCGTTGCGCCCCGTCCACGTGCTCTGCGAGGAGGGACTGAAATGGTATGAGATTGACGACATGGACGACCTGAAGTTTGCAGAAGAAAACATCATTCAATATCTATGACTATCAAAAGAAACGTTTTGCTGAATCCGGGACCAGCTACCACCACCGACACGGTGAAGATGGCACAGGTGGTGCCCGACATCTGTCCCCGCGAGAAAGAGTTTGCCGGCATGATGAAGCAGCTGCGCGCCGACCTGCTGCGCGTGGCCCACGCTCCCGCTGAAAAATACACGTCGGTGCTGTTCTGCGGCTCGGGGACCATCAACATCGACATCTGCCTGAACTCCCTGCTGCCTGCCGGGAAGAAGGTGCTGGTAGTGAACAACGGCGCCTACAGCTCGCGCGCCGTCGAGGTGTGCCAGTATTACGGCCTGCCACACGTCGACCTGAAGTCGTCGGTCTTCGAGCTGCCTGACCTCAATGCCGTCGAGCAGGCTCTCAGCGGAAACCCCGACGTGGCCGTGGTCTACACGACGCACCACGAAACAGGAACGGGCATACTGAACCCCATACGCCAGATAGGAGAGATGGCTCACCGCCACGGCGCCGTCTTCGTGGTCGACACCACCTCGTCGCTTGGAATGATTCCCTTCGACATGGAGCGCGACAACGTCGACTTCTGCATGGCCTCGGCCCAGAAGGGGATCATGGCCATGGCTGGACTGTCGTTCATCATTGGCAACGAGGCCGAAATCCGCAAGAGCAAGGACTACCCCAGACGCTCCTACTACTGCAACCTCTTCCTGCAGTACGACTTCTTCGAGCGAACGGGCGAGATGCACTTCACGCCTCCCGTGCAGACTATCTATGCCACCATACAGGCCCTGAAAGAGTACTTCGAGGTGGGCGAGGCCGAGAAGTTCGCACGCCACCGCCGCGTCATCGACGCCATCCACAACGGACTGGCCGCGATGGGGCTGCGCGAGGCCATCCGTCGCGACATTCAGTCGGGACTCGTGGCCAGCGTCCTCTATCCCGACGACGAGCACTGGAACTTCGAGCGCGTACACGACTACTGCTACGAGCGCGGCTTCACCATCTATCCCGGCAAGATCTCCACCACAAACACCTTCCGGCTGTGTGCCCTCGGGACAATCGACGTTCCTGACATCGAGGACTTCTTCGTGGTACTGCGCGAAGCATTCGAAAAGTACGGCATTGCCGTTCCGGCTAAATACACCTGAGACAATGACAGACGGCATGAAGACTGAAATGCGCGACGGCTACCCCGTTGCACCTGAGATGAAGAAGCTGTGGGCCGTGGAGCTCGACCTACTGCGCGTGTTCCTCAGCCACTGCGAACGCCACGGACTGAAGTGCTGGGTAGAGGGCGGAACGCTGCTGGGAGCCGTGCGCCACAAGGGTTTCATCCCGTGGGACGACGACCTGGACGTGGCGATGATGCGCGACGACTACGACCGTCTGTGCCAGATAGGCAACGACGGACTGAGTGAGCCCTACTTCCTGCAGACGGCCTGGAGCGACACCGACTACCACCGAGGGCATGCCCAGCTGCGCCGCAGCGACACCGCAGCCATACGCCCCTCCGACTGTTTCCAGCCCTTCAACCAGGGTATCTTCATCGACATCTTCCCCCTCGACGCCGTCCCCGACGACCGCCAGCTGGTACACGACCACTGCAAGCGGTGCAAGAAACTGCTGAAATTCCTGAAAGCCAAGAACACCCACTGCATCAGCTCGGGGCGGCTGACGCTGATATTCCGCAAGCTGAAAGCCCGCTACCTGACACGAAAGAACGGTTGGCTATACTACTACAACAAGGCCGAGGACGAAATGCGCGTACTGGCGCAGTACCCCCATACGCAGGTGGCCGAACTGACCTCGTTAGGCGAGGAGCCGCGCTGGGACAAGCGCATCTTCGACAAGACCGTGATGCTGCCGTTCGAGGACATCATGGTGCCAGCCCCCTACGACTACGATGCTTTCCTTCGCAGCTCATTCGGCCCCGACTACATGACACCGGTCAAGGCTCCAAGCGAGCATGGTTCGCTGGTCTTCGACACTGAGCACAGCTATAAGGAGATTCTCCCGCGCTTGCAAAGGGAGTATCGCAGGTCGATGTGGAAACGCTTACTGAAAAAACTCTGACCAACGCTATAATTATCCGACTGACCTATGAAGAAGAACGCAATGAAGTACAAGTATGTTGGTTTCCTGGCCTTGCTGGGACTCATGATGCTGGCTGCCTGTGACGGCCCGAGGACAGCCGGCGGCGGTGACGAAGAAGAAGGGTATAACCCCCAGGATGCCCTGACGTTCGGACTGGTGGGCGATGTCAAGGAGGTGCGCCTTTCGGTGGCTAAACGTTCCAACCTGCTGCCCGGCGAGGACCCGTGGGTAGAGGACGACGAACTGCTGATGACCTTCGACGAGCGCGGTCGCGTCACCCTCGACCCCTATGGCAACGTGTATGTCTACAACGAGAAGGGCAGACTCGTCAAGGGTCTCTCCAAAAAGACAACGTTGACACGCGACGATGAGGGGCGTCTGGGCAATTACGACAACGAACAGGGCCTGAACGACCGCGACATGCGCCACTTCACCTTCACGCACGACGCAAAAGGGCGCCTGCTGACGGTGGAGCAGATTTACTGGGAGGCCATTACCACCGACTCGATGGTCTACGAGGGCAGCAAGGTCTACCCTGCGAAGACGATTACCGAGGGGCAGGCTGAAGCCGAGACCTACAAGGTGACAACCACCTATAAATACGTCAAGACCGACGCCCACGGCAACTGGACGGAGCGCTACTGCTACTATACGGCGAAAGGCATGATAGCCGACGACGAGACCACCCGCTCTACCGATAAGGGTGAGAGTCTCGAGCGCCGCAAAATCATCTACTACTCCGACGACCCTGAGGAGGCAGAGGCCGACGAGGAAGAAGTGCCCGCCGACGTGGCCGGTACTACTGCTACCGATGTGCGCGCCTTCGGCTTCTTGGGGTCCGTTAAGGAGTCGTTCTGCAATATGTTCGAAGCCGATGACATCGATGCCGACGAGCTGGAGAAAGGCGACCCCGTCAACAGCAACGACAGCGAGCAGGGCTACTCCTTCAACGCCGACGGTCAGATTCTTACCGAACCTTACGGTGGCGTCTATGAATACGACAACAGGGGCCGATTCGTCAAGGGAATCACCGAGAAATCAGTCATGCGCCGCGATGCCAAGGGGCGCGTCGTCTACTACTTGCAGCAGAACGACGAGGACGACGATGCCCGCTTTGAGAATAAGTTCACCTACGACGAACAGGACCGACTTATAAAGATTGAGCGTACGTTCTGGGAGTCGTTCTCCGTCGAGAAGTTCTCTTACGAGGGCGACAACATCTACCCCTCAAGCCGCGAGTACAGCAGCGAAGAGGAAGGCACATCGATAGAGTCGAGGACCGAATACCGCTATACGAAGTTCGACGACAAGGGCAACTGGACCAGGCGCGAACAGCG
The DNA here is from genome assembly GCA_017395215.1 of Prevotella sp. GTDB lineage: Bacteria > Bacteroidota > Bacteroidia > Bacteroidales > Bacteroidaceae > Prevotella. Next base: position 34,338 of record JAFPVW010000135.1, read on the forward strand.
CTACCGCGGCAGCACCGCCGAGGGCGGCGAGTTGAGCCGCACCTCCTGGCGGGGCGCCATGGTTGTGGAACGGGAAATCGAATACTATTAACTCAGCGACTTACTTGAAAATCTTCTGGGCAAACATCGTGAGGTAGATGCGCCAGTTGCGCCAGATGTGGCCACCGTCGTTCTCGTAGTACTCGTAAGGGTACTTATGTTCGTCGAGATACTTGCGCAGCTCGCTGTTCATCTGCAGCAGGAAGTCCTCCTTGCCGATGGCAATCCAGAAGAGGCGGGGCTTCGAGGCGAAGAGGCGCGCCATCTGCTCGTCAAACTTCGCGTCGTTACGCTGCATGCGGGCTGCTGCCGACTGCAGGCCGTAGTAGTCGAACGTCTCAGGATAGAGGCGTGAGATGCCGAAGGTGTGGCCGCCGCCCATCGACAGGCCGGTCACGGCACGTCCTGACCGCTTGCGGATGGTCTTGTAGTGGCTGTCCACGAAGTTGACGATATCCATGAAACTCTCCTCCATCGACGCCTTGGCGCCACGCTGGTTGAAGGCGTTGCCGTCGGGCGTGTACATGCCCTCGTGCCACCAGCCCGGGGCGGCGTTGCACGTCGGGTTGCCGTTAGGCATCACCACAATCATCGGCACGGCCTTGCCCTCGGCAATGAGGTTGTCCATTATCTGAGAGGCACGGCCGAGGTCGCCCCAAGCCGTCTCGTCGCCGCCGTGGCCGTGGAGCAGATACATCACGGGGAACTCCTTCTTTCCGTCATAGGCAGCGGGCAGGTAGACCGTCATGCGGCGCTGCTGACCGAGCGTCGGACTGTCGTACCAGACGCGGGCCAATGTGCCATGGGGCACGTTATTCATCTGGTAGAGGTGTCCCTTGTCGTCGTTGTCCTTCGTCACGATGAAGATATTGCTCAGCGTCGAGATGTCGCGGTTCACATAGCTGTTGGCGGGGTCGACAAAGCGCTGACCGTCAACGGAGAGGCTATACGAATACAACTCCGGTGCCAGCGGTGCAGTCGTCACGGTCCATACGCCGTTGTCCTGCTTCGTCATTTCCAGGCCCTTTGAGCGAATCTGCTCGAAGTCGCCCACGACACTCACCCTTGTCGCCGATGGGCTGAAGAAATTGAATGTTACCGTACCGTCGGCGTTCACCACGGGTGATTTCACGCGCGCCCGCTGGCCGAGGGCCTGCTGTCCGAAACTGCTGACAACAATCATGCTGCTGCAAAGTAAAGTCACAAGCCTTTTCATTGTCTTGATGGGTTTAGTTATTGAATCAATGTCTGTAAAAAGGGAACGCGTTGTTCGTTCCTTTTATTGGGGAACAAAGGTAACAATAATAATCCGATCAGCCAAGCTTTTTCCCAAATTTTAATAAAGCGAAGTATTTCTCGCTTTATAAAGTAGTAGTATCATTATTCACCTTCGTTATAGTCCAAAAGGATACGATGAGGTTCAATATTGCAACTATAATTAGGTAAATGCAAGTGGCAGAATGGAAGCCAGTCTATCAATGCTAAGGAAAAACTTGGAAGACTCCAGACGCCCTCTGTAATTCCGGCTCCTTTCATTTATGAGTTTTCTGGATGGGAAATTGGATGGTGAAGCGAGTGAGATGGTCTTCAGGGTCTGTGAGCAGATTGAACGTGCAGTGATGAGAAGTAAGGATGTCACGGATGAGCAGAAGACCGAGGCCCTGGCCTTGGGGTTTGGTAGAGAAAAACGGAGTGAAGAGATTCTTTGCTATAGCTGGCGGGATG
>JAFPVW010000136.1 GCA_017395215.1 Prevotella sp.
GAATACTCGTAATATCTGCCATCACGCGCTGCTGGCCAAAGCCAGTCACAGTACCATAGAGGTAGGTACCTTTCTTGAGCTTCACTCCCTTTATCTTGTAAGTAACCACTCCCCTCCCTCACAGGGAGGGGCAAGGGGGTGGGTCTCTTCGCCCTCATCCGCGAGGACAAGCTCTTCTCCGCTATCTACATTGCGGGCACGGCGGTAGCCATCGCCTCGGCTATGGTGGTGGCCCTCATCCTGCACATACGCATGGGCAACATCTACCCCGAGGAGCACCGCGACCGCACGGTGTATGTGAAGAGCAATTTCAAGGACGGCGACTCTTTCGTAAGCTACTCCGGCTATTCGCCCCTGGCCGTCGAGGAGATGTTCAGCCGCCTGAAGTGTGCCGAGGTGGTCAGCGCCAACGTGAACGAAGAGTATGTCTTTCACTTCAGCGCCTGTGAGGAGATAGGCAAGCCTGAGGTGCCGGTGACGGTGAAGTTCACCGACGCCAACTTCTACCGCCTCTACGACTTCCGGTTTGTCGACGGCCGCCCCTATACCGATGAGCAGCTGCAGCATGCCGAGAAGTGCGTCGTCATCTCCGACGCCCTGGCCCGCCGCGTGTTCGGACCGCGGGCGACCTCGCCCGCATCAGGAGCACACGCCGCGTCGGTGGTTGGCCGCCAGCTGCAGCTCAACTACCTGCCCTACCGCATTGTAGGTGTCGTCAGCGAGGTGAGTCCGCTGCTGTTCTCGTCCTCGGCCGATGTCTACCTGCCTTACACCGTAGGCGACTCCCGCGAGCACTGGCGCAGTTCCGAGGTGAGCTATGCCGGCGGCCTGATGGTGACGGTGCTGCTGAAGGAGGGCTGCACCTACCAGATGCTGAAGGACGAACTGGAGCCGCTGCGCGCAAAATATCTCTCGATGCTGCGGCAGGCGACGGGCCGGGACTACACTTTCGACATTGATGCCGAGCCGCACTGGGCCCGGACGCTCAACTTCGACCCTTCCTACGACATGACCACGGGCGAAATGCTGCACAACCTGCAATATCCCGCCCTGCTCATGCTGCTGCTCCTGCTGCTGCCCGCCATCAATCTGAGCGGCCTGGTCAGCAACCGCATGGAGGCCCGCCGTGCCGAGATGGGCATCCGCAAGGCCTTCGGCGCCAAGCGGCGGTGGCTGCTGCAGCAGGTGATTCACGAGAACCTCGTGCTGACGCTCCTGGGCGGCATCGCGGGCTATGGGCTCTCGTGGCTGTTCATCAGCGCCATGCGTAGCAACGCCATGTTCCTCACCATGTTCGGCCGCGATAACGCCCCCGTCGGCAGCGTGTCGCTGCAGCTCGATATGTTCTTCACGCCGACGCTCTTCCTCATTGCCTTCGCCTGCTGCGCCGTGCTCAACCTCATGGCCGCCCTCATTCCCGCCTGGTCGTCGCTGCGCAAGCCTATTGTTGAATCACTAAATCAGAAAAGATGAGCATGATACTGAAGAGTCTGTGGACTCACAAGAAGCAGAACGGCTGGATATTCGTCGAGATAGCCATCATCGCCTGCCTGGGCTGGTTCATCGTCGACTACCTCGTCGTCACGTTCTACGCCACCCACCTCTGCACACCGGCCGGCGAGTTCGAGAAAGACCATCTGTGCGTGGGGCAGATGGGTGTCATCCGTAGCGAGAGTGCCTCGGAGCAGATTGTCACCGACGAGGAAGCCCAGAGTGTCTACGTCATACGCGAAAAACTGGCCAGCCTGCCCGAGGTGGCGTCGGTCTGCCTTACGCCCGACTACCTTGGGGCCGACCTCAAGCGCTACAACTGGCGCACGCTGGCCCTGGCCGACGACACCACGCGTACCATCGGCTTCTCGCAGCTTTTCTACTACCAGAACGAACGGTTCTTCGAGACGCAGGGTCTCCGCGCCATCGAGGGCAGTCCCGACGCTGAGACGCTGTCACGGCAGATAGCCCCCGACGGCATCGTCGTCACCCGCAGCGTGGCGCGGATACTCTTCGGCCACGACCAGGTGGTGGGCAAGCGCGTGGCCATGGTGGACACCCGCTATGCCGACGGCAAGATTGTCCATGAGGTGGCGGGCTACCATATTATAGCCGGCGTGGTGGAGGACGTGAAGGGTGCCCCCAACGAGCGCTACCCCTACGTCGTCTTCTTTCCCCGCCCCGACAACAGTGCCAACCCTTACAGCAAACTGCTGGTGCGGCTGAAGTCCGATGCCGACGCCGAAGCCTTCGTGAGGCGCCTCACGCCGACGCTGACCAGCGACTACCGCGCAGGCGTCTGCGTGCTGAACAACCTGGAGATCTACCGGCAGCACTACGACAGTCAGGTGGCCCACGACTACTCGATGTACACCACGCTGGCCACCGTCCCCTTGGCGCTCTTCGCCGTCATCGTCGTGCTCGGCACGCTCGGCACCTTCTGGCTGCAGATACGCAAGCGCACCGAGGACATCGGCATCATGCGCAGCTTCGGCGCCAAGCGCCGCGACATCTTCCTGCAGATATGGGGCGAGGCGGCCATCCTCACCGTCGCGGCCTGCCTGGTGGGCTGTCTCGTCTGGTTCCAGTTCGCCATCCACTGGGACCTGCTCTCCAACGGCAACGCCTACGGCAGCTCCGGCCTCGAGCAAGACTGGGTGGTGCGGTTCTGGCCCCACTTCCTCATCGTCAGCACCGTGCAGTGCCTGCTCATGCTCGCCGTCGTCACGCTCGGCATGGTCGTCCCCACGCTGGTAGCCATGTATAAACGTCCAGTAGAAGCGTTGCATCATGAGTAACAAGTGTTTTTCTTGAAAAAGGGTGACACGCTGACACAATGCCGATATATAAAGGGCGTGCAACGTTTTAAAGGGTGACACAGGCTGACACAGGGGTGACACATGTTTGCGGAC
>JAFPVW010000137.1 GCA_017395215.1 Prevotella sp.
CTCAACTCCTCAACTCCTCAACTCCCCAACTCCTCAACTCCTCAACTCCTTAACAAAAGATGTTTTCAGCATTACTATCAGTAGTTTTGGCCATCAACGAGCTGATGGCCGCCAATGCGGGCGAAGCCATAAGTCCCGCTATCAATTTCGACAGCTGGATTGAGCTGTATAACCCCTCCGACCAGGCCGTCAGCCTGGCCGGAATGTATCTGAGTGACAACGCCGACAACCTGAAGCGCTGGCAGTTGCCGGCCGACATCGGCGAGGTGCCCGCCAAGGGCTTCAAGGTCGTCTGGCTCGGCTCCGACGAGATCCGCGCCGACCAGGCTCCCTTCAAGCTCGACTGTGACGGCGGCACCATCATCCTGAGCGACGGCAGTGGCAACATCATTGCCAGCCAGACCTACCCCGAGGCCCTCAGCCACACCGCCTGGGCCCGCAAGACCGACGGCGGCGACGAGTGGGGATGGACGGCTGACTGCACCCCCGGCGAGAGCAACGCCACGGCCAACTTCGCTGAAAAGCGGCTCGCCCCGCCCGTCGTCAGCGAGGGCAGCAAGCTGTTCAACGGCTCGTTCAGCTTCAAGGTCGACATCCCCGAGGGTGCCCGGCTGATGTACACCAACGACGGCAGCATGCCCAAGGCGCCGCTGCCCGACGGCGTCAAGGTGAACCCCTGGACGCAGTGGGTGAAGAACGGCGACTGCGAGGGCACCGACGCATCGAGCCTCTACAGCCGTAACGGCAACAGCACCAGCAACGTGAGACGCATCACCGACGGTGCCGGCGTCGAAGGCTCGCGCGGCATCAAGGTCCACTCCGTGGCCAATGCCGCCAACGACTGGACCACGCGGTTCTTCGTCTACACCCCCGACCACGTCTGGCAGACCGGCGAGCAGTTCCGCTTCCGCATGAAGGTGCGTGCCGACAAAGCCGCCCGTATCAAGGCCTTCGCTCAGAAGAAGCCTGGCGAGGACATCGTGAAACAGGAGTGGAACTGGGGCGGCAACAACACCTCTACCCCCGTCAGCATGCTCGACGGCACCTACAACGTCACCACGGAATGGAAGGAAATCACTTGCGAAGGCGTCATCACGGCTGACCAGGCCGACGAGCAATGGAGCTGGGGCGGCGGAGGCTGGGGCTGGGGCGGCAACCAGACCGTCAGCTACTCGCTGCAGACCATCGCCTTCAACCTGAACATCGCCAAGGACAGCGACAACAACTTCTACTTCGACGACATCTCGTGGGAGTCGCTGCCGCTCGACTCCGAGGTTGAACCTACCAAGGAGAGCAAGGACGGACTGTTCGACGTGGCCTCGACCACGAACTTCACGTTCCGTCTCTATCAGGATGGCTACCTGCCCAGCGTGCCCGTCACCCGCTCGTTCATCCAGACGTCGAACAAGTACACGCTGCCCGTCATCTCGATTGTCGGCGACAGGAAATACTTCACCGACCCGAAAATCGGCTTCGACTGCGACGGCGACGGCACCAACGGCAAGACCGGCAACGGCCAGGACTACCCCCGCAACTACAACATGGACTGGGACCGCCCCGTCAACTTCAGCTATATCAGCCCCGACGGCGAGATGCTCTTCAATCAGGATGTCAACATCTGCGTATCGGGCGGCTGGACGCGCTCGCAGGCTCATCGCTCGTTCAAACTGAAGTCCAACAAGGTGTTCGACGGACAGAACAAGCTCGACTACCCATTCTTCCCGCAGAAGCCCTATATCCGCAGCAAGGTGCTACTCGTCCGCAACGGCGGCAACGACATCTGGACCCACAACGCCCGCTTCATGGACCCCGCCCTTGAGACCATCATCCAGCGCTCGGGACTGGACCTCGACGTGCAGTCGTACGTGCCCGTTATAGAATATGTGAACGGCGAGCTGCGCGGCGTGCTGAACCTCCGCGAGCCTAACAACGACAAGTTTGCCTACGCCAACTGGGGCTATGACGACGAGGAGCTCGACGCCTTCGAGAACATGGTCATCAAGAACGGCGACTATGAGGCCATCAACCGCATCTTCGAGCTGGGCCGCAACTGCACCGACGACGCTGCCTACGAGGAGCTGAAGTCGCTGCTCGACATCGACGAGTTCACCAACTACATGGCCGTCACCATGTTCCTCGACAACGACGACTGGCCCAACAACAACATCAAGGCCTACCGCAGCCGGCTCGACGGCCGCTACCGCTTCGTGAGCTTCGACCTCGACTACGCCTTCGCGCTGCGCAACTTCAACAAGGACAACGACGACCCCTTCAAGTACTTCCTGCGCTTCAAGGATGCCGACAAGGTCTACGACGAGGGCAACTTCAACCGCGAAATCGTGCGCCTGCTGCTCAACCTCCTGGGCCGCGACGACTACCGCCGCAAGTTCATCGACACCTTCTGCATCGTCGGTGGCAGCGTCTTCGAGCCGACACGTGCCGGCAACATCGTCGACGAGCTGCTGGCTGTCGTACAGCCCATGTGCCAGCTCATGCGCCAGCAGGGCATCAACGACGGCACTGAGCCTAACCGCGCCGCCACCACCATCAAGAACAAGCTGAAGGGACGCTCGAAGAAGATGGCAGGCCACCTGAAGAGCTTCTCCTACGCCCAGCTCAGCACCACGGCCCAGGCCGTCACGCTGACCGCCGACACCGAGGGCGCCACCCTCCTCATCAACGGTCTGAAGGTGCCCTACGCCGACTTCAACGGACATCTGTTCGCTCCCGTCGAGCTCACGGCCAAGGCTCCCGCCGGCTACCGCTTCGCCGGCTGGAAGAAGGGCAGCGACACCTACTCCGCCAGCGAGACCGTCAGCCTGCCCACCGATGCCACCGTCAGCCTCACGGCTACGTTCAAGCCGCTCACCGACGACGAGCTCAAGGCCCAGGCCATCACGCCCGTGCGCATCAACGAGGTGGGTGCCGACAACGGTATCTACGTCAACGAATACTTCAAGCGCAACGACTGGGTTGAGCTCTACAACACCACCGACGACCCTGTCGACGTCGAGGGTATGTACCTGACCGACAACCCCGAGAAGCCGACGAAGTACCAGATCAGCAAGGAGTCGACCAGCGCCAACACCGTCATCGCGCCTCACGGCTACCTCATCATCTGGTGCGACAAGCTCGAGACCAAGGACCAGCTGCACGCCCCGTTCAAGCTGGCTGCCGAGGGCGACGAGCTCCAGCTGACGGCTGCCGACGAGTCGTGGACCGACCGCTTCGTCTATGCCGAGATGAAGGCCGACCAGACCGCAGGCCGCTATCCTGACGGCTGTGGTGACGTCTACACCATGAACGTGCCCACCATCGCCCGCGCCAACATCATGTCGAGCTACGCGGTGCCCGTTGAGCAGCCCGTACCGGCAGGCGTTCTCGACATCATGGCTCAGCAGCAGGCCGGCTCCGACGTCATCTACAACCTCAAGGGTCAGGTCGTGAAGGGCGCCCTGGCTCCCGGCATCTACATCAAGAACGGCCGGAAGTTCATCAAGCGGTAAATATGACTATTCTCTTCTAACAACAGATTAAGACGGATTACACGGATTGCACGGATTATTATTCCGTTAAATCCGTGTAATCCGTCTTAATCCGTTGTTACATAAAACACAATTACCAAGTTTAGAACAGCGACACCTTCTGGAGTCACGGGGACGGTTCCTATGATCATTTTTCGTCCAAATAATTTGGCAGTTTAAGAATATGTTATTACTTTTGCATAGTCTAACAAGAAAACGACGTAAGATGCCACGACAAGCAAGAAAGCTTAACGGAACGGGAGTCTGCTCAGAGGGACAGTCCTGTGAGCATAATGGACCAGAGCCTTGAAAAGGTGCAGCGGAACTATGTTTTAAAATCCGTCAAAGATTTCGGCGCTGGTATTCGCCAGCTTGCAAGACTGACGGGTGTCTCTTTCGGAGTAATACAAAAATTGTAGCAAATGAAAAATGATCGCAAGTCCCCGTGATTCTAGTTTGCAAAGTTAGGAAGTTTTCTTGAAACCACCAAATTATTCCATCACTTTTACACAAAAGTACACAAACAGAACCGTCTTTACCACCTTGCCATCCAAAAATAGCAGGAGCAAAGCTAACGCCTACTCCTGCCAAGTTTTTGCGTCCTACCCAATCTAAATGATTAGCGAGTCTCGCAGTTCTTTAGTCACTCTGAATCTATCCAGAACAAAAGGAGTAATTCATTTCGCGAGAACTGTACGGTGGTTGTAGTCTCATCGTCTATTTCTATCTCACTGCCAGCCAGCAGACCCTCATCCGCAGCCAGCAGGGTGCTCTCGGTAAGCGGTTTTATATAGAGTTTCTTGTTCATAGTCGTTCGCATTGTTTATTGTTTGACGATTTTCTTTCCTTCACTGATGTATATGCCTGGCTTGGTAGGCTGCACGCGGCGACCGCTCAGGTCGTAGGTTGAACTACGCTTGCCACTGGCCGTGGCTCCGATTCCATTGATGGAGGTAGCATCATCGCTGTAGCATAAGTCTATGCTGCGCACGGCAGCATCAGCAACGAGAAATGCTTTTCGTGCGGCTAACGTCGCTCCCGTATACTGATAGAAACCCAGTTTGCCGTTTTCGGCAGCTAACGTGTACACCGTGCCACCTACGCTATTGGTTTCTATCTTGGTATAAGTACCCCGTAGAGCATTGTCGGGCAGTATGCCTGTGGCTTCTTCGTTTAGTGTCAGCGTGACAGATTCATTCTCTGACCTCAGCACTACAGCATTGCCAGCGGGTATCACACGGTCCGGCACCACGGTAAGCTCCAAGGCAGTACCTGCATCATTCAGCTTGGCGGTATAAACGGTGGTACTCTCGTCAGCTGTCACGCTCACGGCTTCATCATAATATGTTGACCAGTGATACGTTTTATTGTTAAATATGCCGACATAGGTGGTCACCTGCCGGCCAGTCTTTGTGAAGTAGCCATCGGGATAGGGACAAGCATAGTCTACCGTCTCCTTTAAGGAGCTATATCCAGACAACTTGTTGCAGCCATAGAACATTCTCTGGGAAGAGAAGGCTTTCCATTTATCGTTACAGTATATATAGGTAAGACTACTACATGAATTAAACATATCATCCATTATTAACTCATTGCTTGTAACAAAGCTTGAGAGATATAAGGTGGTCAAATTCTTACAAGCTGCAAACATCCATTGCATATCTTCAACATTACTCGTATCGAAATTGCTCAGATCAAGAGTTGTTAAACTTGAACACGCATTGAACATCCCTTCCATCATAGTTACATTTTCGGTATTAAAACTGGAAACATCAAGACTTTTCAAATTATTGCAGTTACTGAACATATTTGACATTGTTGTGACTGTAGAGGTGTTGAAATTATTAACGATGAGACTTTCCAGTGACGTACAACCATAAAACATGCCGTACATACTTGTGATATTTTTTGTGTCAAAGTTGCTTAGATCTAAATTTGTTAGTGTGGAACAACCCCAAAACATACTCCACATACCAGTTACATTTGCTGTATTGAAACTACTAACATCAAGCTCTGACAGTGATGAACAGCCAGAAAACATTTCGTCCATACTTGTGACGTTTCTTGTATCGAAGTTACTTAAATCAAGGCTCTCTAATGATGAACAATGACTGAACATTGCATACATCGACGTAACAGCACCTGTATTGAAGTTACTTAAGTCAAGGCTTTCTAATGAGGAGCAACCAGAGAACATTGTCTCCATATTCGTTACCTTCTTAGTTATGAAATTGCTAACATTGATGGCCTTTAAAGACTCGCAACCTTCGAACATCTGTTCCATATCAACTACGTTTGACGTGACAAAACCGTCTACCTCAAGGTCTTTCAAATTTGAATCTCCGAAAAACATTCCGCTTAAATCCGTTACATTTGAAGTGTCAAAAACCTTTACGTCAATAGTTGCCAATAAAGAACAAGAAGCAAACATATATCTCATATTTGTAGTTTTGCTGGTATTGAAACCACTTACATTCAAATTTGGTAACGACGAGCAACCCATAAACATTCCCTCCATATCTGTCACTTCCTCCGTGTTGAATCTACTCACATCCAAATTTGACAGCAACGAGCAATCCATAAACATGTATCCCATAGTTGTCACTTTGCCAGTTTCAAATCTACTCACATCCAAACTTTGTAGTGACGAACAACCCAAGAACATATAGGACATATCTGTTACGTTACTGGTGTTGAAGTTACTGACATTCAGACTTGGTAGCAATGAGCATCTATCAAACATATATGTCATAGTTGTCACTTTGTCAGTGATAAATCCGCTCACATCCAAACTTGACAGCGATGAACAACCAGAAAACAGATTATTCATATCTGTTACGTTACTGGTGTTGAAGTTACTGACATCCAGCCTCGTCAAATTTGAACAGTCCTGAAACATACATTTCATACTTGTCACTCTTTCAGTATTAAATCCACTTACATCTAAACTTGGTAGTGACGAACACCCCGAGAACATATAGGACATATCTGTTACGTTACTGGTGTTGAAGTTACTGACAATCAGGCTCGTCAAATTTGAACAGCCCTGAAACATACATTTCATGTTTGTAACTCTTTCCGTATTGAATCCACTTACATCTAAATTTTGTAGTGACGAACACCCCGAGAACATATAGGACATATCCGTCACATTAGAGGTTTTTAGTCGGCTTAGTCCAATAATTGTGGTGAGATTTTTAAGACCACTGAACCATCTGGCAGTACTCGTAACACCTGTACAGTTTGCAAAACTGGCGTCAAAGACGACAGTGGTTGTCACATACTGTTCTATATAATACTCCCATCCATCAGTCCGAATGGATGTTCCACCACGCATTTTCATGAGTTCGTCAGTCTCATAGTAGAAAGTAAGCACAGTTCTGTCTTCACTTAATACTTGATATGGTGTCTGTGCATATATATTTGTGGTGAAGGTTGACATAATCAACATCACAAGGACTACTTTAAAATAATACTTTGTCATTGCTTTAGTTTTAGGAATAAGAAAAGGCGCAAACTATCCGATGCTTATTCCCAATTCTGGCACCGCCAAGTAACCATGTACACAAACAAGCACTGATATAGCTCACGCCCTAACGAGCATGAACTTCAGCCTGCCTGTTCTCGTGTACGAAGTTTGGCGGTTTCGAATTGGGGAGAACAAGAGCCAAAAGCTCAAAATCCTAAAAAGTCAGTCGGACGGAGAATTGACGCGCAATCCTTATTGGGTTAATAATAATTGTTTGCGTGTTAATGATTCCCGTCTTGGGGGCGCGGCACTTGGTGCCGCCTAACGCGATTCCCCCGTTGTTTCGTTGCTATGTCATAAGCGTCGAGTTTTATTGGTTATACTTATAACTGTTCTATCTCTTCTTTTGTGAGTCCTGTGTATTTGGCTATCAGTTCCACAGCCATTCCGTCGGCCTTCATCTGTTTGATTTGATTCCATCTCGTCTGCAAAAGTAGCAATAATAACTGACATTTGCAAGAAAAAGGACAAAAAAGTGCATCGAGTTTGCGGGAAAATGTGTAACTTTGCAGCGATATTCATCAACAATTATCAGAGGGGGACGGTTCTCTGATCATTTTCGGAAGACCGTCGCCGCGACGATGTTTGTTCGCTAATTCTGTCCAATCCATATCATTCAGTTTTAAAAGAAAGTCACGGGGACGGTTCAAAGTCACGGGGACGGTTCTACCGATCATTTTTCATCCGAATAATTTGGCAGTTTAAGAATATGTTATTACTTTTGCATAGTCTAACAAGAAAACGACGTAAGATGCCACGACAAGCAAGAAAGCTTAGTGGTAATGTAATCCGTCAAAGGCTTCGGCGCTGGTATTCGCCAGCTTGCAAGACTGACGGGTGTCTCGTTTGGTATAATAAAAAAAGTAGCAAATGAAAAATGATCATGTGAACCCCATGATTTAGGAAACGACTTAAACATAAAACAAGATGAAGAAATTATTAGTTTTATCATTGATGATTTCATGCTTCTGTATGACATCATGTAGCGATGATGACAATACAGAAACTGGTGGCAAGTCCGAAGTGGACAATAATGAGATTGCCGTTACCGAACCAAGCACAGAAGTGGGTGCCTCTTATGCCATTTTAAATGGCAGACTATTCCTGAGCAAGATTCCTGCTGGTTCGACATTTGAAAGTGTCGGCTTTGACTTATCGATGGACAAAGACTTCATAAACGAACAAACAAGAAGAGCCATCGTCCGTGGAATTGAGGGGAACAAGCTGACATTAACAATTGATACCCTGTCGCCCCAAACCACCTATTACTATCGGACTGTTGTGGAACTAAACAACATGGAGTTCTATGGTGCCAAACAGACATTTACAACCAAGGAATTGGAAATGACGCCATCAGTTGGAGATGTATCAAATATCACGTTCACGTCAGCCAAGGTGAATTTTAAGGTCACACATAAAGCTGTCTCTAAGTTTGAGACCGTAGTCGCCGGTATGGCCTATTCAGAGAACAAGAGGTTTCTGCAGGCCGACAGTATTATATCACTCATAGGCAAAGGCTACGGTTACGGAGGCATGAGTTCAAACGGATTAAACCTTATAAATGAAAGACGTTGCTCAAATATGTCTGACGGGACAGTCCAGACAGTCATAGACGGCTTGGAGCCAAGCCATACATATTACTACTGCACTTATGTCAGGGCAGGAAACAAACTGGTGATGAGCGAGGTGAAAAGCTTTTCCACCATCGACTTCCAGGCTCAACAGTTGGTGAGTTGTGAAGCCAGTGATGTGACGCTGGCTACAGCCACGGTGAGCGGAATTACGTCAATGACAAGCACTTTGGCTGATATTTATCCAAATATGGCTGACATTGTATGGGGCATCAGCTATGCACCGGAAGAGTCTCTTGCCCAGACAACCTGGCCCAAAAACTGGATTTCGGGCCTAGGCGAAACCTCAGCAACGATTAGTGGCAATAACTTCACTGCAAAACTGACTAATCTGACACCCAGCACTAACTATTTGTATTGTCCCTTTGTACGCATTGGCGACGCTGTTCTCCGTGGCGACGTGAAACGCTTTACAACAAAGTCCTTGGATGACTATTTAATGATTGACATTGACGATATCGGTTTCACATCGGCCAAAATATCGGGTAAGACCCAGTTGCAAGATTTATTCCAGAATATCAGTTACACATTTAATTACCGTTATAAGACTGATTATTACGACTGGGATAACAGTATAACGATGACGGTTGCTGGAAACAGTCTAAGTGCTGACCTGAAAAGCCTCTCTTGTGGTAAAACATACAATTACTGGGTGACGGTCCTTGCTGACGGGCAAAAACTACAGACCGGGGAAAAGACTTTCAAGTCTCAGGATCCGAAAGACTATATAACCATGTCCGATGCGGCGAATGTCACATCGTCTTCTGCAGAAGTCACATGTTCGGTTGACCCGAAAGTATATGCTGGTTCCATCATCGGCCAAGTTATCTACGGCCTCAGCAAGGAAAACATGAGTCAATACGCACATGATACTGTCGACGGAAAGACCATGAAAGCTACTATGAGCGGATTGAGCAGCGGTACAACCTACTATTATTATGCTCAGGTGCTATTCACCATTGGTCTGGGCCAGGCTGACTGGTACACAACAGACATAAAAAGCTTCACGACCAAATAACGAATCTTAGGGGCTTTGCTATTTGATCAGGCGTGAGTCACGGGGACGGTTCTACCGATCATTTTTCGTCCGAATAATTTGGCAGTTTAAGAATATGTTATTTCTTTTGCATAATCTAACAAGAAAACGACGTAAGATGCCACGACAGGCAAGAAAGGTTAGTGGTAATGGAATCCGTCAAAGGCTTCGGAGCTGGTGTTCGCCAGCTTGCAAGGCTGACGGGTGTCTCTTTCGGAGTAATACAAAAATTGTAGCAAATGAAAAATGATCAGTAGAACCGTCCCCGTGATTCCACGTAATCAACTTGTGCAGCAGCATTCATTGCCACCAGCAGCAACAGGATTGACAGTAACTTTCTCATAAGCATAATGGTTTGATATTTCTACAACATTCTCTTCAGCCAGATGTCGAGGAAACGATCATAAACGATATAGCCATCAACCGTCTGGTAGACCAAGTCCTTTTCCTTCAACACCTCAAGGGCCTTTTTAATACTGCTTAGGGTGGGGAGGTCGTATTTGCTTACAAATTCTTTCGACTGTGGTCGGCTGACTATGCCTTCTTGAGCTATTGCTTTCAGAAGATTGAGCTGGTTCTCTGTCAGAAACATCATCAACGTGTCGTATTGGCTCGACTTGTCTGACAATATGCTGAGTATGGCCTCATTTACTTGCCGATAATCCGTTACTCGTTTTTCGCGTTCATAAAGTCGATTCAATACAGATTGAATATACCAAGTATAACCATTGAACCGATCGTACAGCTGACCAAACACGTCTTCTGACATTTCACCGTTCTTGGCCTGGAAGAAACGGGAGGCAAAATCATAGTATATCTCCTTGTGCAACGGCTCAAGAGTCATCATTGCTGTGCTCTGATAGAAAGGACGCTTTGGCGACCCAAACATTTCATACATCACATGCTGTTTACTGCCGGAAAAGATGAAATGTACATTATGGATAAACTGTATATAACTGCGCAATAAAGCCTCAGTACCTTGTTCCGGATAGTCCGTTATGGTTTGAAATTCATCGATGGCCACATACACCTCCTTGTCGCTGTTGGCAAGATGGTCGAAAATGCTTTTAATCGTATGCTCAGTATGCGCCCGTTCTATGTTAATTGAAATGCTGGGCATACCTGTCATTGGGTCTATCGTCATGGTTGGCCGCCATAAACTGAAAAACTTCAGCACTTTTGCCATTGTGCTGCGAGAATTATGAAGTCTTTCTTGTATGATGGCCTTTCCTAATGTCTGAACAAAATCGTATTGGTTATGGGTGTGAAAGATGTCGACATAGATGCAAACCGCATCTTTATTCTGCTCTTTTATGAGATGAAAAGTATGTTGAATAAGCCCAGTTTTCCCTATTTTTCTTGGAGAAACAAGTGTTACATTGCGTCCATTTTGCAGATGAGCAATTAAATTTTCACTCTCTACTATACGGTCACAAAAATAGTCTGGACTCTCATAACCCTCATAAATAAAGGGATTCTTCAACTGGTAAGACTTCTTTTTTGCCATAATTGTCACTTCACTTTTGGTGTCACACTTTTGGTGTTATACTTCCAATGCGATGCAAAGGTAGTAATTATTCTCCAAACTTCCAAACTATTTTAGGCTTTT
Source organism: Prevotella sp. (assembly GCA_017395215.1). GTDB lineage: Bacteria > Bacteroidota > Bacteroidia > Bacteroidales > Bacteroidaceae > Prevotella. The sequence continues at coordinate 11,330 of JAFPVW010000137.1, forward strand.
TTCCAACCAATCCTATCCCTAAGAATATGGAGGCCGCTATGGTTTCCACTTCCCTTTTGTCAAGAAAACTTGCCGAAAAAAGCATCATCGCGATGGAGTAATCTGGGAGAAGGACTGGGTTGGAAACGGCCTCTTTGTAAAGAAAGCGGAGGCCGCCGGGAGTTTACCGGCACCTTTCTATGAGTTAGGTGCCGCCTTTCGAGGCGTTAGGCGCCACCTTTCTGACGGCAAAAAGGCCTGTTTTCGAGTGAAAAACAGGCCTTTTCCGACTATTATAAGCGGTTTTCCGGGCTTTTCCGAGGGAGCAATTTTATAAGCCTCAGAGCGTCAGATGATTACAAAATCGGGCATAACTTCGGTATTCTGCAGCCACTCGCCCGTTGCTGACTTCCGCAAGAGTTATGGGCCTCGGTTTGTCAATATTTATACACCTTGCGCCCGTTTACGATATTCAGCCCCTTACGCAAAGAATTGATGCGCTGGCCCTGGAGGTTGTAAATGGCTCCCTCTTTTTGGGAGTGGGCTGGGGCGAGGCTTATCCCCGTCGTCTGCGTCTCAAACTGCCCAGTGAACGACTCATTGCTGTTCTCAACCGTCACGGTGTAACGGCCTTTGGCGTAGGCAGAGATGTCGATGTTGAGGCCGACGATGCTGCCTGCGTTGACAGTCTTCTCATAGACGACTTTGCCCGCCTCTTCGGTTATGCTTACCTGATAGGCTTCATCAAGCGCATTGAGATTGATGCCCAACTGCTGGCTGCTGTACTCACCATACAGCGACTGCGCTTCTGCCTCTTTCATCATCCGCGTCTTAGGTCGTATCTTTATCGTATGCGTGAAGTCGATGCGATCTTTTCGGGCACCCAATACGATAGTTCCGAACTCGTATTCGTCGTTGAGGTAGATGACTTCATCGCCTACAATACATGCAAGGAGCGCACCCGTATGTCCAACATGCCCCCACCTGTTATTAATGTATGGCCAGGATTCACTACCAACACCTTCGAACCAACGATCCATTACATCACCATTATACAAAAATTCATAATACGCACCTTTAAATCCCGCGATGCCTCCATACGATTTATTCACAACATACTTAGTATAATCACTCTGACATATGCTGTCGCCTGAGGATAGCGTGAAGTCGTAGAGTAAATCAAACTTATTGAGACCAAAATACACTTTCTTATCTTGCTCATACCAAGCACCAACATATTCTCCTGTTGTGTCATATTTTGAGTCCACTCTGTCACACAACATTCTTTTGGCTGTCTGTCCATTTATGATGGTATCGCCATCTATATATAAATATTCCGTCCATTGATCGTGCGACAAATTATCAGAATAGACTCTTACAATCCAAGTCTTACCTTCTTCGATGAACGGGCGGTAAGCAGGCTCTATCGCTTTGTTGATGACAGGATGCTCCTCGCCATAATTGTCTACCACGATGTAGTTCATATTGGGGTCGAAGCCTGGAACATAGAGGTCGATAGCATGGAGTGCCATACAGTCCATCATTGGCTCCACTTCTTGTATGATGAACTCTATCTTGTGGACAAATGGGTCATCAGTTGGTTTCTCGTAGAAACAGGCATAGTTGTTTGGCCCGCATTGGGTGAACGCATCTCCATAGACATGCAGGCGGTCGCCATCCAATTCGTAAGAAAGGTGATGGTGCCTCCTTTCGTCTATCTCCTTGTTTTCCGCACCCGTAGGCAAGTTGCAGCCATGAATTTGACGAAACTCGTCATGGAATGGGAATGGCAGGTAAGAATCGATGTCTGCACCGTGATTTGCTACTACATAAGCCAAATAATCCTGGGAACCGGGAAAGGAATAGCGTAAATCATAGAGATTTCCCAAAGGGCCATTGAGAGAGCCAACACCCTCAATCCACGTCTTTTGGATGGAATTGTCATCTGTACGGCACAACGTCCATCTCCGCAAATAGCGGTGCTGTGCCACTTTTCTGTCTGCTGCTTGGTTATTGTCATAGCGTACAATCTCAGGCCCTTCCAGATAATCGTCAACTGACACAACTTTGTATGACACCTTTCCCATCCCATCAAGCGAATAACCCTCGTATGTATCGCCTGCCTTCAACGAATAGTCGAACACAAGAATTTCCTTTTGAGCAGAAGGGATGAAAAGATATACTTTGCGGTTCTCCTCACGTAAAAGCGCCGCATCATAGAGCACAAACGAACCATCTGCATTCTGGTTCATCTTGACGTAAGTCTTTCCATTCTCAACCACTTCTTCATTCGTCAACATATACTGCTCAAAATGATAACTCCGGTTGGCGGACGGATTAACCACATGCCACGTTTTGCCTTTCTCTACAAAGGGGATGTAGTCGAAATAATCAGCGTTGCTTCCTTGAGCCGACACCATCATTGATGCCAGCACGCATGTCAAAAATAATAATGTACGTTTCATATCTTTCTGCTATTTGTTGTTTTTTATTAAATTCACTTTACATACAGCTTGCGCCCGTTTACGATATTCAGTCCCTTCTGCAAGGTACTGATGCGCTGGCCTTGGAGGTTGTAAATGGCTCCCTCTCTTCGGGAAAGGCTACGGGTAGGCGAGCTTTGCTCGGGAATGAGGGCTGGGGTGAGGCTTATCCCCGTCGTCAGCGTTTCAAACTGCCCCGTAAACGACTCATTGCTGTTCTCAACCGTCACGGTATAGCGGCCTTTGGCGTAGGCAGAGATGTCGATGTTGAGGCCCACGATGCTGCCTGCGTTGACAGCCTTCTCGTAGACAGTCTTGCCCGTCTCGTCGGTGATGCTTACCTGATAGGCTTCATCAAGCGCATTGAGATTGAGGCCCAACTGCTGGCTGCTGTACTCACCATACAGCGACTTCACTACTGCCTCTATCATCATCCTTGATTTAGGTCGTATCTTTATCGTATGCGTAAAGTCGATACGGTCTTTTCGAGTTCCCAAAACGAATGAATCGTCCTCTTCGTTGTTATAATAAATGACTTCATCGCCTACTTTACATGAAAGGAGAGTGCCTCCTATTCCAATCATGGAATGTGGATAATTGATGTACGGCAATGATTCGCTGCCAACACCTTCAAGCCAGCGTTCTGTCCTATTGTCTTTACGCCTAAGTTCATAATATGTTCCTTTGAAGCCTGTGATACCTCCAGACAGTTTTTGCACAACATACATAAAATCCTCTTGAACAGTATTAACTCCTGACATGTAATCCCCTGGATTTACAATATCGCCAGAAGAAATAGTAAAGTCGTAGAGCAGTTCAAACTGCGGTCTATCGCCAGCGAAATACATCCCCATGTCGTCCCGCTCTATGTTATTGCCAGCAAAATACACCTTTTTGTCTTGCTCGTACCAAGCACCGATATACAGTGGAGAAGGGTTGCCATTCTTTAAACACTTCATTTGCTTGCATGTTTGCCCGCCGATGATGGTGTCGCCATCTAAATAACAATATTCAACCCATGATTCTGGAAGCCCATAAGGAGAAATAGCGCCGCATTTTATAACCCACACCTTACCTTCTTCGATGAATGGGCGATAGGCAATCTCATTTGCGTCCGATACATTCACGGCACTTGCCAACATTGGCGTTAGCATCAAAATGAATAAGGATAATAGTTTCTTCATTGTTTTCATTGTATTTGTTATTAATTCCATCATGATCAAGTGTACTGTCTATGTGCTACTTCACATAAACCTTTCGTCCATCTACAATATTCAGTCCTTTACGCAAAGAGTTGATGCGCTGGCCCTGGAGGTTGTAGATGGCTCCCTCTCTTCGGGAGAGGGCTGGGGTGAGGCTTATCCCCGTCGTCTGCGTTTCAAACAGCCCCGTAAACGACTCATTGCTGTTCTCAACCGTCACGGTGTAACGGCCTTTGGCGTAGGCAGAGATGTCGATGTTGAGGCCGACGATGCTGCCTGCGTTGACGGTCTTCTCGTAGACGGCCTTGCCCGCCTCGTCGGTGATGCTTACCTGATAGGCTTCATCGAGCGCATTGAAATTGATACCCAACTGCTGGCTGTTGTACTCACCATAGAGCGACTTCGCTTCTGCCTCCCTCGCCGTCCTCGACTTCGGCTTTATCTTGATGGTATGCGTGAAGTCAATACGGTCTTTTCGGGCTCCAACAACCTCCTCAGGCGTAGCCCCGTCCTCGTATGCGTCGTTAAGGTAGATGACTTCATCGCCAACGGTGCAGGACATCAAGAAATCCTTATACAATTCTTCCCCAATGTAGACACAATATATCGGGCCGGCGATATTTCCTACGCCTTCCATCCAAGTGGAAATATTGTAGTTTAATAGTTCTCCCTCGTAAGTCATCATGACATCTCTATAAATGCCCTTAAAGCCTTTTATTCCCCCTGTCTTCCTGGGACTTATAATATAAGGTGGATGATCTTCATATATCTGCAGGGTGTCGTTGGCATCGGCGGAGAAGTCGTACCACAACCTAAACTGTTTGTCTCTTGCATAGTAGCGGTACACTTTCTTATCCTCTTCGTACCATGCGCCCACTTTCGTCAGGGAAGGTGCTGTATCTGAGAAATCCGAACCAACATACCTCTGGCACATCATCTGCTTGCAGGTCTTTCCGCCGATGATGGTGTCGCCATCGAAGTAGTAATAGTCAACCACCTGAACAGGATTACCCAAAACAGTCGGAATGGTTCCCACCTTCCATACCTTACCATCCTCGATGAACGGACGGTAGGCAATGCCTAAATCGAAATCATCATCAGAGGAAAGGTCTGGTACTGCCGATGCAAATTCTCCACTTTCAAATATTTCATTCGCACATTTCAATGGGCTTTTCTCACTTTCGGGAGTAACATGCAAAATATACCACAATGGCATAAAACTATCATTCCCAACAATTTTGAGTCTATACTTCTCTGCATAGGAAGCGAGCAAGCCTGCATCCTCTTCCTTCTTGAGTTTTACATTTAGGTACGGAGTCTCAAAGACCTCCGTCTTGTCCTCCGTATAATAACTTGAAGTCAGAACCACAGACTTTGCGTCTTCCTCCCAAAAGTCTTGTGAGGTCAACCTCTCAAAGTCCGACCGAGGAATAATAAAGCTGTCGAAGACCTGGTCTGTAATCGTATTTAGAACCGGGAGATTTGCACGAATTCTTTTGCATACGCCATCATACTCTTTAGGAATGCTGACAACGACCTTGTTCTCATTCAGGGTTAAAGGAATCTTATTACCTTTGTAGTAATAGTAGGCCATCTGTGTCTCGATTGAGGGTATTGTGCCTAAAGTCTGGAAATCATGATTCGTAAAGAGAGTGTCCTCTCCTAATTTGCAAGAGGAGAAACAATAGGAATTACCAAGCAAAAGGCAATTTGCCGTGAGACCATACTCTCCACCTATTCCCTCAACCCACCAGTTAGGCCATCCTTTCATGTCATTTGATCGAACGTCCAAGGCACGGAAGGCCCGACTGCCTACCACAATGGTATCCACAGAGACAACCGTTGCCCATGCATTAGGGTCTGAACCATTGTTGTCATCATATAGCTGGAAAGCATCACCCACATTCAATCCGAAGTCGTAAATCAGTTTTTCGCCCGAATAGTGGGGATAAGTTGCATAAACCTTACGCCCCTCTTCACGTATGGCACAGTCTACACGTCCAGTTGTCACATCGACAATTTTCTTATAGCTCTTATCGTCGACAACCGTGTCGCCGCTTACCATAAGGGATTCATAGAAATCTTTCCCTGTCATATCATTATAGTAGTGGTATGTCCACACTTTACCTTCTTCGACGAATGGGCGGTAGGCAATCTCATTTGCGTCCGATACATTCACGGCACTTGCCAACATTGGCGAAAGCATCAAAATGAATAAGGATAATAGTTTCTTCATTGTTTTCATTGTATTTGTTATTAATTCTATTCGTTCCATTTATTAACTCTTGAGTACCTGTTCCAGCGTGACATCAGGATTGGTTTCTCCGAACACATCCTTCTTCAGCTTGAGCTTGCGATGCTGAACGGCTGAGACGGTGATGCAGTAGATGTTGCCGATGGTGCGGTTGCTGAGGCCCAGTCGGGTGAGGATACACAGGCGGATGTCGTCTTCCGTCATATCGGGATATTGCTCGCGCAGATGGGCGAAGCGGTTGTTGTCGATGGCGTTCAGCGTGCGTTCTATCTCGCTCCATTCGTGCAGACTGAGCGTGATGAGCGAATCGCCGCTCTGGTTCAGTTTCTTGATTACCTCGGTCCGTTCGAGGATGAAGCTCTGCAGAAACGCCACCACCTCGTTACTCTGGTGCAGCAGCGTCTTCTGGTGCTCGGCCTCCTGCTGTAGCTGGCGCTTCTCCTGTTCCTGAATGTGCATTCGATTCCGAATCAACAATGCAATCGCCAATATGACTATGAGCGATGCAACGATTGTCATCAGGAGTGTGCGCCTGTACGTCTGCGAGCGGTATTCCAGTTGCTGGTTCTCCATCTCCTGACGCAGCGTCTCCTGATAATACTCATCTTTCTGCTCGAGAGCCTTGTAATAGAAGTCCTCTACTTGTGCGAAAGCTTCGGCCACGCTATCCTCCACCTGTGTGGCCCCTATCCGTCGGAGTGCGATCTTGGCAAGGTTGCTCTGCACAATATAAGCCATGTGGACATCGTCGCCCGGCTCTATCTGCCGGTAGACGGTCTCTGCCGAATCGAGCATGTTGAGGCTGAGGTAACTGCGGGCCAAAACTTGTAGCGTGCCAGGCCGAAGCCCACCTCCGTCTCCCCCCTGTAGGGGGAGGGATTCTGCTTGGCGGGCGTAGTCGACGGCCTGACGATAGTCTTCCTTTGCCCAGCTGATGTTTGCAAGACTGGTCAGCGTCTGGCACACGAGGTCAGTCATCTGGCCCTTCCTTGCTATATCGTATGCGCGAAGGGTGAAATCGAGCGCTTCGTCGTAGGGCCCTTCTTTGGTGAAAGCCACTTGAGCGGCATAAGTGCCGGCGTAGTCGAGCAGCATGACATGATTGCGCTCGTCGTCAGGATGCTGCTCATAGACGGTCAGCGCTTGCTTCATCAGCCGCAAAGCCTCCTCGGGGTTGCTCTGCGACAAGGCTTCGGCCAGCCGCTGATGCGCGATATAATTGGTGTGCCAATCCTCCGTCGCTTCCGACAACTGGATGGCTTTCCGCAGCAGCGTCTCACCCTGACGGATGCTGTCGTCGGCCAAGGCAGCCTCAGCCTCCTCTATACAACGTGCTGCCGTCGGTGTATCCGTCTGTTGCTGACCGCAGGCAGTCAGCAGAACGCCAATTATGAAGATGTATAATGTTCTTGTTAGCATATCGTTGTTTTATCGTTATTTTCTGGCTGCAAAGTTACGACATTTTTCCGAATGGTGTATCAGTTTCCTATGGAAAAGATGCGGAAAGGCCAGAACAAGAAACGCCTAAAAATCAACGAGTTAACAAAAACAAGGCGCTACAGCCTATGGAAAAGTGCGTGTAAAGACTCTGTTTTATGAATAATCCGTCACATCCGTCACCTGGTGGTAGCCATACTGATAATCAGTTGATTACGCGGTGACGGATAACGGTGACGGGTGACGGATGGCACTACGCGCCGCTCTCCCCTCCCATCGTAGGGGAGAGGAGAGGCTGCGCATTGTTTTTGCAGTAGACTCAAGAGATTATTCACGGCCCGTGAATCTTTGTTCAGAGGCGGTGAACAATCAGAGAGGCACATCCGTCACCCGTCACCGCCATCCGTCACCACCGTAAGCGACAGGATATCAGCGTGTTATCTGCGCGGTGATGGATGTGACGGATTAAATTCACTCCATTTCGGGGGTTCCTTGCCCATGAGGTGGCGCACGAAGAAGTCGTAGCGCTTATGCTCGCCGTAGGTCTCGCCCATGGTGTGGCGGGCACCGGGCAGCACGACCAGGTCGAAGTCCTTGCCAGCCCGCTCGAGGGCGGCCACCACCTGCATGGTCGAGGCGGGGTCGACGTTATCGTCCTCCTCGCCGACGACGAGCATCAGCGGGCGCTCCAGGCGCCAGGCATTCTCGACGTTCGAGCAGGCCACGTACGAAGAGTCGACGGGGTACGACATCCACTGCTCGTTCCACCAGATCTTGTCCATGCGGTTGTCGTGACAGCCGCAGGCGGCATAGGCGGCCTTGTAGAAGTCGCCATGCCAGAGCACGGCGGCCATCGCGTTCTGCCCGCCGGCCGAACTGCCGTAGATGCCCACGCGGTCGATGTCGATGTAGGGATATTTCGCGGCAGCTGCCTTGATCCACGCAATACGGTCAGGCAGTCCGGCGTCCTTCAGGTTCTTGTAGCACACCTCCTCGAACGCGCGGGTGCGGAACGAGGTGGTCATGGCGTCTAACTGTACGACGATGAAGCCCAGCTCGGCCAGGTCGTCCATGGTCCATATCCACGGTGTGAACGACTTCGGCACGTACTGGTCGCCGGGGCCTGAGTAGATGTACTCAATGACGGGGTACTTCTTCGTCGGGTCGAAGTTTCTGGGTCGGCGGATGAGTCCCCACATCGGGGTCACGCCGTCGCGGCCCGGCGCCACGAACACCTCGGGCGGCGTCCAGCCCTCGGCCTTCAGGCGGCTGATGTCGGCGGTCTCGAGCGTGCGCAGTATGCGGCCGTCCTTGCCTGAGCGGAGCACGGTGACGGGCGGTGTGGTGACGGTTGAATAGGTATCGATGAGATACTGCATGTCCTCGGTGTAGGTCACGCTGTGGTTGCCCTCCTCGGGGGTGAGGCTGGTCAGGTGCTTGCCGTCGACACCTATTTTATAATAATGCACGAGGTAAGGGTCCTCCTGCTTGTTCATGCCGCAGGCCGAGAAGTAGACGATGCCCGCCTTCTCGTCGACGTGCTGGATGTCGCGGACGTAGAACTCGCCCTTGGTAATCTGTCTGACGAGCTTAGCCTTCTGGCGGTCGTAGAGGTAGATGTGGTTGCGGCCGTCGCGCTCGCTGGTCCAGAGGATGTGGCGCCCGTCGTCGAAGTCGTGGCGGTAGAGGCGGTTGTAGTTGACGTACTTCGGGTTGGTCTCCTCAATGAGGGTGCGCACACGGCCCGTCGCCACGTCCATCTCGAGCACGCGGTAGACCTTATGGCCGCGCTCGTTGTAGGTGAAGGTCAGCGTCTGGACCGACTTGTCCCAGCTGGGCGCCGACACCTGATACTGACGGCTGAACAGGTCGGTGGAAGGCTCCACCACCCTACCCGACTCCACCTCGACGACGACGGGCACACGGTAGTTCAGCGAGTCGCCGGGCTTGGCGTACTCCTGCTTGTGGAGAATGGGGGAAGCCCCCTTTACGGCCCCCGAGGGGGCTTCTATAGTCTGGCGGGGTGTTATTGGGAAGGACTCTACGTAGTAGACGTAGTGCTTCGGGGCGGGCTTGATGCGCACGGTGGCGTAGTAGCGGCCGTCGGGCGAGAATGTGCCCCACGCTGAATAATAATAGGTGGAATCGCCGTTGGTGGTCAGGGGCTTCTCGACGCCGGCGCGGCGCGTCCAGAGGTTGTCGGCGCGGTGGAAGATGGTGAGCGTCGAGTCGGTGGGCGACCGCCGGAAGCCGTCCTTCTCGTCGGGCACCTCCATCCAGTGGCGCTGCGGACCGCGCCACTGCGGGCGCCGGCGTGGCGGCTGGGGGTTCTCCTTGAGCAGCGTCACGGTGTTCTGCTCGGCGTCCACCTCCTTGTAGACGGTCTCCTTGCCGTCGTAAACGGAGTACCAGAACTTATGGGGCTCGCCCCACTTGCGGTGGACGCTGACGTCGCCGCCGGTCATCTTGCCTGAATACTTGCCACGTGTGGCGAATGCCTGCTTGTAGTCATCAGCCGTTCCCTGCGCCGTGGCCGTCGTAGCCATCAGCAGCACGAAGGCTGTCGTCATAGTTCTCGCTATAGTCATCGTTTTCGTTATCATGCCTGCAAAATTACGAAAAGTTTCGCAGATTACGGCCGCATTTCTGCTTTTTTATTTGGAAATGTCGATAAGTCTTCGTAATTTTGCAGGGAAAAAGAATTGATTATCAACAAACAAAGACATTAGACTATGGAATCTCAATGCAAGAAAAGCCTGTTCAGGCAATTGACGGCGCTCGCCCTGCTGCTCCTCGCAACGGGTGCGCAAGCCCAGAGACAGTTCACGCTCAACCTGACCGACGACGGTAAGGCCCAGATGGTATGCTTCCTGCCCGAGAAGCCCTCAGGCAAAGCGATTGTCGGCGTACCCGGAGGCGGCTACTCCATGCTGTCGAACACTCACGAGGGCACGCTGGCCTCCGGCTGGCTCAACGAGCGCGGCATTGCCTACTTCGTCGTGAACTACCGGCTGCCCGAGGGCGACCGCAGCAAGCCCATCGGCGACGTGGAGCAGGGCTTCCGCATTGTCCGCGACTCGGCTCAGGCGTGGGGCATCAACCCCAACGACGTGGGCATCATGGGATTCTCGGCCGGCGGCCACCTGGCATCGGTCATCTCGACACACTCGGCCTACGAGATGCGCCCTAACTTCACCATCCTCTTCTACCCCGTCATCTCGATGGACGAGCGCGTGAGCCACGTGTGGTCGTGCCGCAACTTCCTCGGCGAAGGGCAGAAAGACCCGAAGCTGGTGCGCGACTTCTCGACCAACAACGCCGTGCGCCGCCACCTGACGCCGCCCGCCTGCATCATCATGTCGAGCGACGACAACCTGGTGCCGCCCGTCACCAACGGACTGACCTACTATACGGCTATGCGTAATGCCGGCAACGAGTGCGCCATGTTCATCTACCCCACCGGCGGCCACGGCTACGGCTTCGGCAACTGGTTCCCCTATCGCAACGAGATGCTGGCCAACCTCGGCAAGTGGCTCGACGCCCGGCAGTCGCCCAGGCAGGATGCCGTCCGCGTGGCCTGCATCGGCAACAGCATCACCGACGGTCACGGCATCGACCTGGCCCCTGCTAACGGTTACCCCGCCCAGCTGCAGAAGCTCCTGGGCGACGGCTACTGGGTGAAGAACTTCGGCGTCAGCGCGCGTACCATGCTCAACAAGGGCGACTATCCCTACATGAACGAGATGGCGTGGCGCGACGCACTGGCCTTTAAGCCTGACGTGGTCATTATCAAGCTGGGCACCAACGACTCGAAACCCGAGAACTGGCAGTACGGCGCAGAGTTCCGCCAGGACCTGGAGCAGATGATCACCACGCTGCGCCCCGACCTGGCACAGACAGGGAAGAAAAAAGGCAAGAAGTCAAAGAAAGCCTCCCCTACGGGGGGAGGTTTGGAGGGGGCTCCCAAAATCTACCTCTGCACGCCCATCCCCGCCTTCAAGCCGACGTGGAACATCAACGACTCGGTCATCGCCAACGCCATCATCCCCATCCAGCAGGAGGTGGCCAAGAAGTACGGCCTGCAGATGATCGACCTGCACACGCTCTATGCCGGCGACGGCAACAAGATGCTCTCCGACGGCATCCATCCCGATGCCCGCGGAGCGCGCCGCATGGCCGAAATCATTGCCGGGGAGCTGAAGAAGTAGCATCGACCACCCCCACCTGCTGCCACTGCGCCGTGAGATCTGCGACGTCGGAAAGGGCGGCGGCGGGGGTGATGTCGTATTCCTCGCACAGTGCCTCGGCGAGGCTCTCCACGGTGAAGTCGCCCTGCCGCTCAGCCTCGCGCCACAGCCAGGCCGCAGCCTCGCTGAGCTGCAGCATGAGGCCGAAGTTGGCCGCTGCCGTGCCCTGCGCCATCACGGTGTCCTGTCCGCACAACCGGCGCAGTGTGAATCCTTTTTTTATTCTCATTGGTCTAATCTATTGTCAGTGAACGGTTCTTGATTCGCTGGGGTATGGTGACGAAGAGGTTCCACCAGTAGCGCCGCTCCTCGCGCAGCACGCCGTGACTCTCCTCCGGGCAGAACCATATCAGGCCTAAGGCATGGCGCCGCCCGCCGTAGAACCGCTGCCACGCAGTGTTGGCCACCCTCGGCGTGGTGTACCAGCCGAAGTTGCCGCCGTCGAGTATGCGGTGCAGCAGCCAGCGGCCTCGCCGACGGTCGGGCTTGGCTATCATCAGCGCCTTGGGCAGACGGTAGACCTCTGCCAACACCCACATCAGTGCCTTCCCCACATGTCGCAGCCCCAGTTCCCTCAGTCGCGCGCCTATCTGGCGGCGCTCATCGTCGGTGGCCGACCGCAGGAGCAGGTAGTAGTCGGTGACCTGGCGCAGCCCCACGCCGAACTGCACGGCATGGCGGCCGATGTGCGACAGCTGCATGGCCAGAGCGAAGGCGGTGGAGGGCACGCGGAAGCCGGTTTCGCAGAGCGCCGCGCCCTCGGCGAACCGCTGCATGAGATACGCCTGCAGCCGCCGGTCGGTCCTGGGATTGAGGTTACCCGAGCCGGGCTTGAAGTGTACCTCCACCTCGATGCCGTCCTCGTCGGGCGCGAGGTGGAAGTGGTGGGGCGACTTGCTGTCGGCACCCTCGGCCATGCCGAGTGCAATGAGGGTTGCCTCTGCGCGCTCGCGGCCGCCGTCGACGTAGAGGTCGATGTCGCCCGGCTGGCGGCTGAGCGGGTCGGGGTAGAGCCGCGCGTTGGCCTGCCCCTTGAGGACGGCGGTGTGGTGGTCCTGCTGTTCGAAGAGGGCGGTCAGCCGGGCGGCCTTGCGGTTCTGCAGGTCGTTGAGGCCGGCTATTACCTCCGCATCGCAGGCCCACTGCATGACCAGCCGCTGCGGAACGTCCGCCGGCGACGCTTCCGACAGGCGCGACACGCCGCGGAACGTCACGCCGACCATCGACTGCCGGCACGCACAGGCATAGAGCTTCCCCCACTCCTCTGCCGTAGGCCGGTGGGGGAAGCTCTCATCAATGCCAAGCGAGAAGCGCAGCAAGGCGAGGAAAATCTGGTCCAGACTCGTTGTCATCACTCCGTAGTCTCTTCGAATATTTAGTGTTTTTATCCTTTGTTTTGTTCTGCTTTCTTAAATCGTCTACAAAGATACGCATTTACGCTGAACCACACAAAACTTTTCCCTATAAATATTACAGAGGAGCTCCGTAGTTGGGAGTCATGACCCATAGAAGGTCACTGGAAATCCTGCCAGTGGCCCGATGTACCGTGCAATAAGCTCGGGCCGCCGCCGATGCTGCCGCTGCCGCTCAGCAGGTGGGCCTCACCCGAAATTTCCACCACCCTCATCGTGGCCTTCTGATAGTTGCGCCGTGCGCCGTTCTTCATATCGTTTGTTGTTGTCATAGCTGTTTCCACCTTACATTATTTGATGATTACTTTCTTTCCGTTGTTCACATAGACGCCCTTCACGGTGGGCTTGCCTGCGATGCGGCGACCGTCCAGCGAGTACCACGTCCCGCCGTCCAGCGTCACCTCGCCAGTCTTCGTCAGCAGCGAGCCGATGGCCGTCACCTCGCCGTTGGCACTGACCAGGCGCACCTTGATGGTCTCAGGCAGCGGCTCGGCCTCGCGCTTCGCGCCGCGAGCCCCGGCGAAGCTCGCATTCTCCAAGTAGCAGCGCATGGGCTGGATGCGAACGTATTCGCCAGCCTTCACGAACTGGCCCTGGCTGATGCCCTGCTCGTTCACGTCCTGAGCCGAGAAACCGTAGATGCCCGTAGGGGCGTCTGTCCACTCGATGGTCTCGTAGGTGCCCTTGAACGTCCAGCCGTTGCTCGTGGTCTCTCCTGCCGTAAAGGTTGCGGGCACATCAGCGATAGTTCCGGTAAATGTCACGCTGCTTGCTGCCGGAGTGAACAGATACGGTGTGTTGGCCGTCAGCGTCGTTGCAGCGGGTTCGGTCATCGTGGCTACGTACTCGTTGCCTTCCTTCTCGATGTTCGTAAAGGCATAGAACGAGCCGTCTCCCGTCTTCTTCGCGTAGGCGAAGGGCAGGCACACCGTCGAGGTCTTGCCGCTGGTGAACGAGCGCGTGTAGGTCACGTCAACCGTCTGCCCGGCGTATGCCGACAGGCCCGACAGGTCGTTGCCGTCGGTCAGCGTGACTGCGTCACGCACGAGGCGCACAGGGAAGCCTGTACATGGATCATAAGGATAGGTTTGTATGTTATAGTGTTGATCGGCAAAATAGATGCCATCTCTCTTGCTGCCATTGGAGGCATCCACAGTCGACGACCAGAAGTAGCAAACTACAGTAGCATCTGTCTGATGCTGGGCAATGGTAGTGCCTGTGCGGTGACCCTGGGCCGGCAGGAACACGCACCCCTTGGCAGCAAGAGCTGTCCACTGAGCAGAGGTACATGAGGTAGCCCATGCGCTTTTGCCGTTGACGGCGCCCCATGATGTAGCCTCACTGTTAGCGAAGTTAACGCCGTCGGGGAATAGAATCACGCCTTTAACACTTGTGTCGTCAGTATTGATGGTAGCCATGGTGTAGCGGCCATCGCTTGTACCGTTGACGGTGCTGCCGCTCGCGCGAGTGTTGACCAAATAATTCCACTCATTATTCGTGAGTGTGCGCCAGCCCTCGCCCATTTGGGTTCCCCAATCCACGAAATCACCGCTGTAATCGCCGGCCGTAGTGCTGTTGTTGATGCCAAAATACGTCTTGGCAGTGCTCCATCCGAAGAGGTCAACGGTGGCGTTGTCCACAGTCGATACACTGCCATTGCCATTGATTGTGGTGTTAGCAGTGGCATTGCCAATGCAGTCCCACTGGTTCGTGGCGAACGCCCACGTCCATGTACTACCCCCGTTAGAGGTCGTGGCCTGCAGGTTACCCTTTGAAAACCGCACCTTGTCGCCCGAGGAATTGATGGTGAAAGCACCACCGAGTGCATCGGCAACATCGGCCCATGCGCCCGTCGCCGCCGTCATGAGCAGCACGAGCATTGAAAGTAATTTTCTTCTCATAATTCTCTTTTGTTTTTTTATTGTTTATAAATTATTGATTCTAATATGACTGCAGAAATCTTTGTCGCGGGGGACAAAAACCAATCAGGCTTTCCCTGCTTTGTTGCAAGAAAAGCCGTATCTTGACGCGGGCGACCCGCGCGCATAAATAAGATGTTGTGCTATTCTCTTGTAGGCGAGCGCCTGAGAGAGAGAGAGAGAGTAATCAAATTTTCGAGACCGCCAAGCATCCGGCCAACAATTTCGTTGGTCTTAACATAGTTTACGATATGTCCGTCTCGGTGGTGCATAAAAGTCTCTCTCGCCGTTATTCAGTTATTCAGTGGTTATGCCGTTGATTGGTTAGTTGGATTACTGCGGAATCTTCCTAATCTTCTCAGGGCGCAGCACGGCGATGCCTGGTAGGAAGCGGTAATCCTTGTAATTGTTGGTCACGACGATGTAGCATTTCTGCTTCTTCGCCATCACGAACTGCACGTTGTCCTCAATGTCAGCTCCCGTCTCAACGAGGGCGGCATCGATGTCGCGAGTCGTGAAGTCGATGATGTTGAAGCGGTGCTGCAGCTCGCGCACCACGCTGGTAATCTCCTCGTTCGATTTCTTTTTCTGATAGACAGAAATCAACTGCGCCACGCTGAGCGTTGAGATATAGAGCTTCTTGCCCGTCAGCGCGAACAGGTAGTGCAGACAGTCGGCATCCTTCTGGTAGCGGGCATCGCCGCTGTAGCCTCCTACGAGGACGTTAGTGTCCACGAATACGTGGTTGGGATTAAATTTGAATGCTTGCTTCGTCATCGTTCAGAAAGCGAGGTTGGGGAACTGGGCCTTCTCCTGTTCCGTGAGTTCGTCTATCTTACCAGCCATCCAGACGCCAAGCAGGAAGTCAACGAGTTCCTTACGCTTGAGTCCGTTCTTCTGTAGCAGTAGTTCGAGCACGCCGCGGCGCTCCTTCTCCACTTGTTTCTGTTTCTCACTCATATCTTCGAACGCTTAGTGTTTTTATCCTTTGTTTTATTGTGCTTTCTTAAATCGGCTACAAAGATACGCATTTACTTTGAATCATACAACTTTTTTCCTAAAAAATGAACAGAGTAGCACCATTTCCGTCCCTTTCCCCCGCTTTCTGGAATCGGGTGAATCGCAGATGGTTCGATAGTCAGTTGAACAGAGCACCGTGCTGCTTGATTCGGCTGAGCATGTTGGCAGGGGCGTTGCCTTTCGGGAAGACGACAGCCTCGCCGCACAAGGCTCCGCACTTCGTGCCGCCGATGTAAAAGACGTCAGCCGTGCGGGCCAGCAGCGGCAGCGTCACATCCTCACTCGCTGCCAGGCCGTAGGCCAGCCGAGCGCCGTCGACATATAGCCGCAGTCCGTACTCACGACAGACATCGTGGAAGGCCGTCAGTTCGCGGGCCGTGTAGAGCGTACCAAGTTCTGTGGGCAGTGTGATATAGACCATACCCGGACGAACCATGTGCTCCGCCGTCTCATCGGCAAACCAGTCCGTCAGCCACGCGCGCAGCTCTGCCACGTCGAGCTTCCCGTCGTGTGCCGGCAATGCCATCACCTTATGGCCGGTAAACTCGACCGCGCCTGCCTCGTGGACATTGATGTGGGCCGTCTCCGGACAGACTACGCCTTCGTAGGGCTGAAATACACAGTCGATAATCGTGGCATTGGTCTGCGTGCCACCCGTCAGAAACCAGATTTCAGCCTCCGGGGCCTCGCAGGCCTCCCGGATCAGCCGCCGCGCCTCCACGCTGAAGCGGTCGTCGCCATAGCTCTGCGTCCGCTGGCCATTGGTCTCCACAAGATGGCGCAGCACAGCCTCGTGCGCTCCGTTGTTGTAATCGCTTTCGAGATGAATCATCGTAAAGACTAAAGAGTAAACGGGCATTACAGAGTTTACTCTCCCATCAGCAAGTCCACCAGCCCCTTGTCCTTGAACGCGTGCTTCTGCTGGTCCCAGAAGCCGAAGTCGGCATCGTAGCACCACGTCGTCCAGGCGATGTTGTTCTCCTTGAAGACGGTCAGCATGTCCTTCGTCCACTTATAGGCCAGCTCGCGGTCGACGGGTTCGTAGACGCCCCACTCGCCGCAGAACAGCTGCAGGCCATACTTGTTGGCAGCGGCAATGGCATCGGCGAAGTCCTGACGGATCTTGTCGATGTTCCACTCCTCCTTGGTGTACTGCTCCAGTTCAGGCTTCAGCGAGTCGGGAGCAGCCTCGTAGTCTTCCTTCGACACCAGGATGCCAGGATAGTTGACCTTGCCGGTGTACTTGCCGATGGGTGTCCACCAAGCGCCGTAATGGGTCAGGATCATGGGGTTGTAATAGTGGAACGAGAGGATGATGTTCTTGTCGCCCTCGGGCACCTTCAGGTCCTTGATGGTGCCGTAGCTCTGCCACATGTTGCTGCCGATGACGAGGGTGCGCTGCGGCTCACGCTCGCGCAGTGCCTTGTGTACCTTCGCTATGAGCGCGTTCCACTGCTCGTGGTCGTCGGCCACCGGCTCGTTCATGAACTCATAGGCCACGGAGTCGTTGCTGTAGCCCTTCAGCACGTCGCTCAGCTGGTACCACATATCGATGAGCTGCTGCTGGGCCTGCTCGACGAGCGCATGCTCGAGCTGTGCTGGGAGGGCTGGCGACGACAGGACCTGATTCGCTTCGGGAAGTACCGTTCTCTCTACACTGGGCCTGACGCCATCGACGAGAGTGACGGCCACACGACCGTTTTCCCCATTCCCGGCGACGTGGTCACCCTCAACAACAAAATACACCAGAACAAAGGATACTAAGAAAAAAAACAGCCGTCTGATAAAAATAATTGCCGTCAGCCCTTGCCGTTTCTATTTTTTTTCGTACCTTTGCAAACAAATAAAAAGACAACAATACGGGTCGTACCTGATAGATCGGGATACTCTACATTAAAAAAACAAAAACTCGGGATGACTTCTCTTGTCAATGGCGGGCCATGTTATTACCCTGTATAGGGGAGCTTGCAAAAGCCGGTGGATTACAACGACGGAGAGCGCCCACATCGTGTGAAACAGGAGTTTTCACCAAATCATCGGTACGACCCTTCTTTTTTCTCCTCTTCCTGAATAGTAGTAAATCGAAAATAGAAAATCCGTAAATCGTAAATTACATCATGTTTTCTGGAATCATCGAAGAATTTGCAACCGTCGTAGCCATCAGCCACGACCGCGAGAATATTGACTTTACGCTGACCTGTTCGTTTACAGGCGAACTGAAGATTGACCAAAGCGTCGCCCACAATGGCGTCTGCCTGACCGTAGTCCGCATCGAGGGCGACAACTACGTCGTCACCGCCATGAAGGAAACGCTCGACCGCTCGAACTTAGGGCTGCTCAAAGTGGGCGACAAGGTAAATGTGGAGCGCTCGATGCTGATGAACGGACGACTCGACGGCCACATCGTGCAGGGACATGTCGACCAGACGGCACGCTGTACCGCCAAGGAGGATGCCGGCGGCAGCACCTACTTCACCTTCAGCTACGACTTCGATGCCGAGAAGGCGCGCAACGGATACTTCACTGTCGACAAGGGCTCAGTCACCGTCAACGGCGTCTCGCTGACCGTCTGCAATCCCACCCGCGACTCTTTCCAGGTGGCCATCATTCCCTATACGATGGAGCACACCAACTTCCAGGACATCAACATCGGGACGGTTGTCAACCTCGAGTTTGACATCCTCGGCAAGTACATCGCCCGTCTACAGCAGCTCTAATTCCACCGGACAGTGGTCGCTGCCAAGGATGTCGGTGTGAATCTTTGCATCCTTGATGCGGTCGCGCAGGCGGTTGCTGACAACGAAGTAGTCGATGCGCCAGCCGGCGTTCTTCTGACGTGCCTGGAACCGGTACGACCACCACGAATAAGTCACCTGCTCAGGATACTTCCAACGGAAAGTGTCGGTAAAACCGCTGTCTAACAGACGGCTGAACTTCTGGCGCTCCTCGTCGGTGAAGCCGGCATTGCGGCGGTTGGTCTTGGGGTTCTTAAGGTCGATTTCCTCGTGGGCCACATTCAAGTCGCCGCAGACGATGACGGGTTTCCTCTCATCGAGCTTCCGCAGATAGGCCAGGAAGTCGTCTTCCCAGCGCATGCGGTAGTCCAGGCGTTTCAGTTCGTCCTGTGAGTTAGGCACATAGGCCGTTACAAGGAAGAAGTCCTCCGTCTCGACCGTGATGACGCGCCCTTCGTGGTCGTGCTCGTCGACGCCGATGCCATAGCCTACGCTGAGCGGCTGGTGGCGGGTGTAGATGGCCGTACCAGAGTAGCCTTTCTTGTCGGCATAGTTCCAAAACGACTGGTAGCCCTCAAACTGAAGGTCCAGCTGGCCGGCTTGCATCTTTGTCTCCTGCAGACAGAAGAAGTCAGCATCAAGCTGCCTGAATACATCACTGAAGCCCTTGCCCTCGCAAGCGCGAAGTCCGTTGACATTCCACGAAATAAGTTTCATTCTGCTAATGGGTTTTGTTCTTTTCTTTGCAAAAATAATGAAAAAGCGTGAAACAGCCAAACGATTATTGAAAGTTTTTAGTAATTTTGCACCAAAACAAGCAGAAAGCGTATGAGAGACACCGAAATACACAGCTGTGCCGAGTTGATGGCGCATATCCAGCAGGTGGGGTTCCTGCCCCTTCTCTACAGCGGCATCAGGGGATTCTCGGCCGAGGAGATTGTCGACGACGACTGCCGCTACGTGGTCATGCCCGACGGCGGCTGGGACTGGCCTCTGTGGAAATGGAAAGGCCCTATAGTGACTGAGGGAAACTGCGTCTACGGCAAGTTCTTTGCCGGCAAGGCGGGATTCATCAGCCGCGAGTGGTGGCCCGACTTCTGCAACTACCGCCGCAGCATTCACCCCGTCCCCGCCGAGGGCACCATTGAAGAGGCCATTCTGAGCACACTGCGCGAACAGGGCAGCCTCATCACCCGCGAGCTGAGGGCTGCCTGCGGATTCTCCGGGCCGAAGATGCGCAGCCGGTTCGATGCCTACATCACCCGCCTGCAGATGGGCTGCCACATCGTCACCGAGGACTTTGTCTACCCCCTCGACCGCCATAACCGCGAATACGGCTGGGGCTGGTCACTGCTGACGACGCCCGAGGCTCTTTACGGCAGGGACAGCTGCCAATGCCAACGCTCCCCAGCCGAATCGTACGCGAAGGTACTTTCCAAGCTGAGGAGCGTTGTTCCGCAAGCCTCTGAAAAAGAGTTGGAGAAGCTTGTCAGATAAAGCGTCAGAACTTTGCCATCTTGATGGCCACCACGGCACACTCGTCGCCTTTGTTGCCCAGCCGGCCGCCTGCACGGTCCTTGGCCTGCTGCAGGTCGTTGGTGGTGAGCAGTCCGTAGACCACGGGGATGTTGTTCGTAGCGTTCAGGCGGGCAATACCCTGAGTGACACCCTGACAGATGTAGTCGAAGTGAGGCGTTTCGCCGCGTATGACACTACCCAGGACGATGACGGCGTCATAACCGTCGTTAAGCGTCATCTGGTGAGCACCGTAGATGAGTTCGAACGAACCGGGGACGGTCTTCACGTGGATATTCTCGGGCAGTGCGCCATGACGTTCAAGCGTGCTGACGCAGCCTTCGAGCAGTGCTCCGGTGATTTCGGGGTTCCACTCGGCCACGACGATGCCGAAGATCATGTTCGACGCGTCGGGGACACTTGCGGTATTATATTCCGACAGATTCTTTGTTGCCATTACTTTGCAGAGGCACGTTCAATGTAAGCGTCAATGGTCTGGTAGGCCATCGAGTTGAAGTACTTGTCCTTGATGGTCTGATAGAGCTTCAAGGCCTCGTCCTTCTTGCCCTGGCTCTCCAGGATTTCACCGGCCTGAATCAGGAAGGTGGGCGACAGCGAGTTGTTGTCGGCAGCATCGGCAGCCTTCTTCAGCAGGCTGACAGCCTTGTCGAGCTGGTTGAGGTGGGCATAGACATTACCCAGAGCACCGGTGGCAGCGGGCGAAATCATCTGATCGTCACAGCCGTCGAACTTCTCAATATAGTTGGCTGCCTCCTGCCACTTGTTCAGCTGGGCGTAGCTCAGTCCGGCATAGAGGTTGGCCAGGTTACCGGCGTCGCCACCCAGTTCAGCGGCCAGCTTGACAAAGCCGGGGAATCCCGTGCTGTCACCCATCAGGGCTTGGTCGAAGCGGGCGTTAGCGAAATACTCCTGACCCTTGGCCAGTGCGGTGTTTGCCTTCACGGCCTTAGGGCCGGCTACATAGGTCTGATAGAGCGACCAACCGCCGATGATTACCACGAGGGCAACCACGGCTGCGATGATTTGTTTCTGATACTTGAGGAAGAAAGCCTCATGCTTGTTGAGCGTCTCCTCCATAGGGGTCTGAGCGCTCTTCTGATTGTTTTGTTTTGCCATTATTTGAATATTTTTTTACTACTCTATGAAAATTGCGGGGCAAAGTTACAAAGAATTTATGAATTAAGGTGTAATAATTAGGAATTTTTTCGTTTTTTACCGCTAAATTCGTAACTTTGCAGCGTGATTCTCGAAAAGCTGTCGATTATCAATTACAAGAACATCGCCGAGACGACGCTGGAATTGTCGCCAAAGACGAATTGTTTCATCGGGCATAATGGTGCAGGAAAGACCAATGTGCTCGACGCGGTTTACTATCTCTCTTTCTGCCACTCGGCCTCCAACCCCGTCGACTCGCAGGTCATCCGCCACGGACAGGATTTCCTCATGCTCGAGGCGGCCTATCAGGACAGCCAGCCCATTACCGTCACCTGCGGCATGAAGCGCGGGCAGAAGAAGCACTTCAAGCGCGACAAGAAGGAGTACCGCAAGCTGTCGGAGCACATCGGACTGATTCCCATCGTGCTTATATCGCCTGCCGACACCTATTTAATTGAAGGAGGCAGCGAGGAGCGGCGCCGACTGATGGACGTGGTCATCGCCCAGCTCGACCGCCTCTACATGGACTTCCTCAACCGCTACAACAAAGCCCTGCAGCAGCGCAACACCCTGCTGAAACAGGACGAGGAGCCCGATGCCGAGATGATGAGCATCTTCGAAGAGCAGATGGCTGCTGCGGGCGAGGAGATCTACCGCCGCCGTAACGACTTTGCCGAGGCGCTGGCGCCGCTGTTCCAGCAGTACTACCAGCGCATCTCGGGCGGCCACGAGCAGGTGTCGCTCCGCTACGTGAGCCACTGCCAGCGCGGCCCGCTGCTCGAGGTCATTCAGCGCGACCGCTGGAAAGACCGTGCCATCGGCTACTCCCTGCACGGCGTCCACCGCGACGACCTGGAAATCATGCTCGACGGCCACCCCATGAAGCGTGAGGGCTCGCAGGGTCAGCAGAAGACGTTTGTCATTGCCCTGAAGCTGGCTCAGTTCGAGCTTATCAGGCGTTCCAAGCAGACGGCTCCCCTGCTTCTGCTCGACGACATCTTCGACAAGCTGGACGCCCGGCGCGTCGAACAGATTGTCAGTCTGGTCTCCGGCGATGATTTCGGCCAGATATTCATCACCGACACCAACCGCGAGCACCTCGACAAGATTCTGTCGGCCTCGTCGAACGATTACAAGATCTTTCACGTCGACGACGGAGAAATCAATAGTAAATAGAAAATTGAAAATAGAAAATTGTAAATCGAAAATAGAAAATCGTAAATCGTAAATAACTACAGCATTGTTTCGCAGAGACGTCAAAGAAATCAAGGACCTGATACTCCGCAACCTGCGGCAGCAAGGGTTGGAAATGCCACTCCTACAGAAGCGGCTCGTCGAGGCATGGCCCGAGGTGGCAGGCCCCACCGTCAGCCAGTACACGCTGAACGCCTACATCCTCAACCAGACGCTCTATGTCCATCTGAGCGTCCCCGCACTCAGGGCCGACCTCGCCATGCGGCGCCAGGAGTTCGTCGGCCGCCTCAATGACCACGTCGGCAGTCAGGTCATTGCCGACATCAAGTTCTGTTAGCAACAACAACATTTATTTATATAACCTGAAGCTAAGATGAAAAAAAACGAACTGAAACCTGCCGTTGTCTTCGAGCAGTTTGCGAAGATCAACGAGATTCCCCGCCCTTCGAAGCGCGAGGAGAAAATGATTGAGTACTTAAAGAACTGGGGCGAGAGCCGCGGACTGGAGACCAAGGTCGACGAGACGGGCAACGTCATCATACGCAAGCCCGCCACCAAGGGCTACGAGCACCTGAAGACGGTCATCCTGCAGAGCCACATGGACATGGTGTGCGACAAGCTCGTCGACGTGGAGTTCGACTTCGACCGCGACCCCATCAAGACCTATATCGACGGCGAGTGGCTGACGGCTGAGGGCACCACCCTCGGTGCCGACGATGGCATCGGCTGCGCCATCGAGCTGGCTATCCTCGACAGCAGCGACATCGAGCACGGCCCCATCGAGTGCGTCTTCACCCGCGACGAGGAGACCGGACTGACGGGTGCCGAGGGCATGAAGGCCGGCTTCATGACGGGCGACTACCTCATCAACCTCGACTCCGAGGACGAGGGCGAGATCTTCGTCTCGTGTGCCGGCGGCCGCAACACCCAGGCACAGTTCACCTTCCAGCGCGAGGAGGCTCCCGCCGGCTCGTTCTTCCTGCGCGGCCAGCTGAAGGGTCTCATCGGCGGACACTCCGGCGACGACATCAACAAGAAGCGCGCCAATGCCATCAAGGTGCTGGGCCGCTTCCTCTTCCAGACCATGCGCCGCTACGACAACGTGCGCCTGGCCCAGTTCCACTCGGGCAAGCTCCACAACGCCATTCCCCGCGACGGTGAGTTCATCATCGCCGTTCCCAACGACGTGAAGGAGAACGTGCGCGCCGACTGGAACGTGTTCAGTGCCGAGGTCGAGGACGAGTTCCACGTCACCGACACCCAGATGCAGTGGCTCATGGAGAGCGCTGAGGCACAGACGGTTATCGAACCGCAGGTAGCCCGCAACTTCGTGTGGGCCATCCAGGCCGTCGACAACGGCATCTACGCCATCTGCCAGGACGAGGCCCTCGGCGGCATGGTCGAGACGTCGAGCAACATTGCCAGCATCCACACCACCGAGACGACCATCGACATCCTGTCGAGCCAGCGCTCCAACGTCATGTCGAACCTCGACAACATGTGTGCCACCATTCAGGCCACGTTCGAACTGGCCGGTGCGAAGGCCGTCAGCAGCGACGGCTATCCCGCCTGGAAGATGCGTGCCGACTCCAAGCTCACTGAGATTGTCGTCGCCACCTACAAGCAGCTGTTCGGCAAGCAGCCCGTCGTCCGCGGCATCCACGCCGGACTGGAGTGCGGCCTGTTCTCCGAGCGCTATCCCAACCTCGACATGGTGAGCTTCGGCCCCACCCTGCGCTTCGTCCACACGCCCGACGAGCGTCTGCACATTCCGACCGTCCAGATGGTCTGGGACCACCTGCTCGCCATCCTCAAGCAGATTCCGGAGAAGTAACATTAAGGAGTTCAAGGGCCGCTTCCACTTATATATTAAATAAGGTGGAGCGGCCTTTCTGCAAAAAATTTGCGAGTCGAGAGAAAAAAGTTGCAAAAACATTTGGAGGAATCAAAAAAAATTCGTACCTTTGCACCCGCAATCAAGGAGATAACCCCACGGTTTGCAGCTAATGAAATCCGGAAGGATGGGTGAGTGGCTGAAACCAGCAGTTTGCTAAACTGCCGTACGGGTTCCCGTACCGGGGGTTCGAATCCCCCTCCTTCCGCAGGGGTCTTCTATGGTTGCTTGGATGGTCGATTCATCTAATGGTTAGGATACAAGATTCTCAATCTTGGCATAGGGGTTCGATTCCCCTATCGACTACAGAACACGAAAAGAGCTTCAGAGTTGATCTGGAGCTTTTTTTATTACCAGCAAGTTATGGACTTAAAGACATTAGTAATAGCAACGGTTGCACTGATAACGGCCACGTCGGCTTCTGCCTCACGGAAGCGCGCAACGACCGGCCCCCAGCAGCTCGTCATCAACGAGATCATGGCAGCCAACGTCGACGAATACATCAGTCCGGCCTTCAACTTCGACGGTTGGATGGAGCTCTACAACCCCACCTCCGAGAACATCCCACTGGCGGGCCTCTACCTGAGCGACGACGAGTCGAGCCTGAAGAAGTGGCGCATACCCGAGTCGGTAGGCAGCCTGCAGGCCGGGGGCTTCCGCGTCATCTGGTTCGACAGCAACGGCATTGAGCCCAAGAACGCCTCGTTCAAGCTCGATGTCGACGGAGGCACCATCTACCTGAGCGACACCTCCGGCCGATTGCTCCTCAGTCAGTCATACCCCAAGAGCATCGAGCGCGTCAGCTATGCCCGTACCACCGACGGCGGCGACCGCTGGGGACTCACTGCCATGGCGTCGCCCGGAGCCAGCAACAGCCGCAGCGCCTTCGCCGAGCAGCAGCTCAGCGCGCCCGTCGTCGACCAGCCCTCGCAGCTCTACGAAGGCGTGCTGACCATCAACGTCGGCATTCCCCCCGGCTGCACTCTGCGCTTCACCACCGACGGCTCACTGCCCACGATGGACAACGGCGAGACCAGCCAGTCAGGGCAGTTCACCATCAGCGACAAGAACGTCAACTACCGCTTCCGCCTCTTCGCCGACGGCCTGCTGCCCTCGCGCGTCACCACCCGCTCCTATATCTATCGCAACAAGCCCTACATGCTGCCCGTCCTCTCGGTGGTCAGCGACCGCCGCTTCCTCTACGACGACTCCATAGGCGTCATGCAGAAAGGCCACAACGGGCGCCCCGGCAACGGCCAGTCGACGCCCTGCAACTGGAACATGGACTGGGAGCGCCCTGTCAACTTCTCGTATATCGACCCGAACAACGAGATGGTGCTCAATCAGGACGTTGACCTCGAGATGTGCGGCGGCTGGAGCCGCGCCTGGACGCCCCACTCCTTCAAGCTGAAGGGCACCAAGGAGACGGGCGGCAACAAGAACCTGCCCTACCCCTTCTTCGAGCAGAAGCCCTACATCCGCAACCGCACCATCCAGGTGCGCAACGGCGGCAACGACACCCAGTGCCGCTTCAAGGACCCCGCCCTGCAGTACATCGTCGAGACCTCGGGCCTCAACATCGACTGCCAGAGCTACCAGCCCGTCCATGAGTTCATCAACGGCCGCTACATCGGCGTCATGAACGTGCGCGAGCCCAACAACAAGCACTACGTCTATGCCAACTACGGATGGGAC
Organism: Prevotella sp.; assembly: GCA_017395215.1. Taxonomy (GTDB): domain Bacteria; phylum Bacteroidota; class Bacteroidia; order Bacteroidales; family Bacteroidaceae; genus Prevotella. The sequence goes on from JAFPVW010000137.1 coordinate 37,492, forward strand.
GACGACGAGATCGACCAGTTCGAGATGTCGCCCGACTCAGGCTACGTCCAGAAGTGCGGCACCCCCGACGCCTTCGAGGAGCTCGTCGACGTGCTCTCGCCCGACGCCGCCAACAGCGAGACCTACAGCGAGATTTGCCGCCTGCTCGACATCGACAACTACATCAACTACATGGCCACCGAGTTCTACCTCGGCAGCACCGACTGGCCCCAGAACAACGTCAAGGCGTTCCGTCTCAGGGACGGCGGCCGCTTCCGCTTCATACTCTACGACCTCGACGGCACCTTCGGCACCAACGACCCGTTCAACAACTTCATCAACAAGGAGTACTACTACTTCGACCAGCTCTACCCCACCTCGCTCGGCCGCCGCTGGGACCAGATTCGCATCGTCACCCTCTTCTGGAATATGATGCAGAACGACGAGTTCCGCCGCAAGTTCATCGATGCCTACTGCATCATGGGCGGCAGCGTGTTCGAGGCCAGCCGCTCCACGTCGATCATCAACATGCTCTTGAACCGTGCCAATACAGCCATGGCCCTCAACAGCGGCTCGGCCACCAGCACGGCCACCAGCATACGCTCATCGCTGTCGTCGCGGCTCAGGACCGCCACCTCGGCACTACGTCGCTTCTGGAAGATGGGCCTCGACGACCAGACCCCACAGAACGTCACCCTGAGCAGCAATGCCCCTGGCGCCCAGCTGCTCATCAACGGCACACAGGTGCCAACAGGGCGGTTCCAGGGCAACCTCTTCGCCCCCGCCACGCTCAAGGCCGTCGCCCCCGCCGGCTACGAGTTCGAGGGCTGGCTCACCACCGGCGGCAGCCGCCCCGCCATGCCCAAGGGCAGTTCGTGGGATTATTACGACAAGGGCTCGCTCGACGGCAAGAACTGGACCGCCGCCAGCTTCCCCGCCGCCGACTGGAGCAAAGGCAAAGCCCCCTTCGGCTACGGCAAGGACGGCCTGGCAACGACCCTCGACTACGGCTCCGACAGCAACAACAAGCGCCCCACCGCCTACTTCCGGACGACAGTCAAGCTGGAACAGGCACCCGCCGCGGCCGACCTCTTCACCCTTAACTTCACCGTCGACGACGGCGTCATCGTATACGTCAACGGCATCGAGGCCGGGCGCTACAACATGCCATCGGGCAGCGTCGGCTTCAACACCTTCGCCCAGTCGTATGCCCCCAACAATCCTGATGAGGCAACGATGACCCTTGACCCCAAGCTCTTTCACAGAGGTAACAACAGCATCGCCGTCGAACTGCACAACAACAGCGGCAACTCCTCCGACCTCTACTGGGATGCCGAGCTGGCCATGACCGTCAGCAGCGACATGTCGGCCACCTATTCCCGCGAGCCGGAAATCCAGCTGCCCAAGGGCGATAACGTCATACTCACCGCCAGCTACCGCCAGCTCAACGCGCAGGAGCGGCAGTCGGCAGGCATCACGCCCGTACGCATCAACGAGGTAAGCGGAGCCAACAGCATCTTCATCAACGAATACCAGAAGAAGAACGACTGGGTGGAACTCTACAACACCACCGATGAGGAAATCGACGTCGAGGGCATGTACCTGACCGACGACCTCAGCAAGCCCGACAAATACCAGATCACCCGCCAGAACACCAATGCCAACACCCGGATTGCCCCACATGGCTACCTCCTCGTCTGGTGCGACAAGCTCGAGACCACCTCGCAGGGGCTCCATGCGTCGTTCAAGATCGGTGCCGAGGGCGGCGTGCTGGCTCTCGTGGCTGCCGACCGCAGCTGGGTTGACCACTTCTACTACGGTGCACACGACGGCAACCAGACCGTAGCGCGCTATCCTGACGGTGCATCCACCGTCTACACCACCAACGTGCCCACCATCGCCCGCGCCAACATCCTGACCAGCTACATGCAGGAGGTGAAGCAGCAGCCCGGCGGCATCGTCGGCGTCGACGCCCTGCTGGCCTCCGACGGCGACTTCCGTCTGCGCTACGGCTCGCTGCAGCTCATCGTCAAGAGCGACGACAGCGCCACCGCCCAGATTGACATCTACACCACCGACGGCCGTCTGGCCTGCCAGTCCGCCACAGTCCTCTCCGCAGGCAAGGCCATGCTCAGTGTCGCCCACCTGTCTGCCGGCTTCTACATTGCCCGCGCCACCGACGATGCCGGCCGCCGCGTCAGCTGTAAGTTCGCAGTCCGTTAGAGCCTGCACTTCCTGCACCGAGCCTCATTATCAGCAAGCTAGAACTGCCGGAACCTGCACTGGAACCTGCAACTCCGTCGGGCCGCCGCCATTGAGGTCGATTTATGCGACGGAAACATCAACGCCAAACATTTGGGATATTCTTTGCAAGCAAAGCGACCATAGGTCGAGCACTTGGTTAATTCATATTAACGGCGTAAATTTGTATAGCTTTTAGAGGCAAAAGGATAACATTATACATTTAAACTATAGATTATGGAAAAGATTATCAAACTATGCATTAAGGTGCTCGAATACACAAAGGAGCATAACATGAAAATCTCAGAAGAAGATTTCAAAAAGATATGTGGCAAATACACGGATGCCGTATTAGCCGAGTTACACAGCAAAAAGGTTGGTACTTACGTCAGTGGGTATAAATCAATCTGGTCTATAAGGCAAGACAATATAGAACTGGCTCTCACAAACTATAAATCAATGGTGAAGGAGAACAATGGCTCACTTTGGAAATGGATTGTCGGTCTAATTATTTCTGCAGCAGGTGTTATTTCTGCAATCTTGTGTTGAAAACGAAGAAGTTTGGGATTGGAAAACCACAATCCCAAACTTTACTTATAGGCCATTACTAAAAGACTCCTTTTTCCTTTTTAGTTCCTCTTCGGCAGCTCTTTTTTCATTTTGATATTTCAAGTTCTGTTCTTTTTCTGCCCTTTCTGCCTCATCAGCCATTTGAGGATTATATATTGTTAGGAATATTGCCCAATATTCTGTACTTAGGAGTCCTTCACGACTACTGCTTGATACGCCTGAACGAACATGGATGTCTTTATAAGTAAAATGCCAATTATCTGAGTTATTTGGCTTGCCATATTTTTTAGAAAGCCTATCCTTTATTCGTTCAACAATATCTTTGCCTGAGCCTAAACCTTCACTATCATCATATTCGTGAGCATCATGAAAATAGTAGCGTACCCAAGTATTTGCAGATTCCAATCTGATAAGATATAGTTTATGGTTATGGAAACGACATCCGTCAATTCTAAAGTCATGGCCTGCAATCGTGATGCGACCATTCGTCTCTCTTTGAATTTTGGCTTTAATCGCTTCAAATTGCTTTTCAGACATACCAAATTTAAAATCACCAAATATAGAATCACCTTCTTGCGCATATAGTCTTTTAGATTCTTCAACCATCACCAAGGAATCTTTATAATTTTGGATGGAATCTTTTATGTGCTGTATGCTATCTTGTTTCGCTTGTTCAGCAAATATTATCTTGTTCTTTTCGCACATAATTTCAAACTCTTTATCTCTACGGATACTGGTATTATAATCAGACCATGCAAAGAGACCAAAAGTAATTCCGAAACCAACCACGCCAAGAAGTGTGAGGAATGATTTGTTTTTGTCATCCATTGCAGCTATAATGAGAACAAGTAGTGACAATCCGCCCCAAATGAACATGATAACAGTCTCTAATCCTTCACTAAATCCTGTAGTGAAAACTAGCAGTGTTGCAACCACAACACCAATTACTGTCCAGATAATTGCCTTTCTATTCATAACTCAAGTTAAATAAATCATATTACTATTATTGCTTTATTAAAAAAGCGCAGGCCATTCCCACGCACTCCCAGCTCACCACAAGCCTCTGTAACCGTCGAAACGCCTGCGCATAATGCGCCGACGCTCTTGTTACAGATTGGCTCCATTTTTCCGAGGTGGTGATTGGGAGTGTAGAGCCTACTATGTCTTTTGTTCCTAAGAACGTTGCAAAATTACACAAAAAATTTCAAATTCGATGCACAAAAATGCTAAAATCACACAAATTGAGGCCAATTTGTTCACTTTTTCGTTCAATCGTGTATTCAATGAAAGAAAAAATGCAATCTTTGCGTTCAGAATTTCATCTTCGAAGGAAAGAGAGCCTGACGTTTTCAAGAAGACAGAAAACTAGCACATTTCCAAGCCAAAAGCATTACGTGAAGACAAGAAGGACGATTGCTCACACTTTATACGAGGCGTGAGTATTGGCGGTATCCAGCGACACACACGGGTCTGGATAGTTGTGCAATTACACGTTTCTGACACTATGTGTTCTCGGCAGAATTCAAGTATGACTTGATTCTGCTCTCGCTAAAACGCAGCCTTCATGTATGGCGGCATACGTGGCGTTAGCGGCCACTAAGGTGATGGGGACGATAGACCAAAATGTCATGGGGACTGCAATGAATAGCAGGAATCCCGCCCACTTGTTTGCGAGGGTGTGAGGGAAGCAACAGCGCCCGTACGTCGCGAGTGCCGAAAGCTGATTCGCGATTTTAATCACGACGATTACGCCTGCCCACAGCCAAAGCCATTGCGGCAATTCGAGTATCGGCAGTAGCTTCCAGGCACAACACGCTACGAAGTAGATGTCTGCCACGCTATCCAGCAATGCTCCAGTCCTGCTAACGCACTTCAGCTTCCGGGCCAGCCACCCGTCGACTATATCGCTGATGCCACAGAGACCATAAATAATCCAAAACACCACACTCGTCACATCATAAAAGAGCAGGCCAAAAGAGCCTGCCATTCGGAGCAAAGTTATGATGTCCGGCAGTCGTCTCATCTTATTTGTTTCCGTAATTCACAACAATATACTGCCACGAAGCATCTTTATCATCAAGATTAACTTTTACATCCGGTTCCATGCATTTGTCATCCACCGTTGCAGCATCTGGACGGGCAAAGAACTTGCAGGAGATGCTACCCAGCACACCAGTATTGGGAAGACGGTAAGGGAGTACTTCGCCATAGTGCGAGGGCGAGAAGGTGGAGGTTGTGCCGATGATGGTGCCAATATGGTTGTCGCGAGCCAAGGTAAAGAGCATACCCGCACTGCTGAAAGTGCGTTTGCCCATGACGAAGACTACCTGGCCTTCAAATAACTTCGGCTGTTGGAAGTCTGCAGGAATCTTCGGTGCAGGCATCTGATAGAGTTCGTTCTTGTGGCCGTCGTCCTCCCAATTCTTCTTGGCTACGGCTATCCTTGGATTATAGGCTGCCATGAGGTCAGAGAAACGGAGATAGGTTGTAAAAAACTTCATCTTGTCCAAGGGATAGAGATGCATGAGTAGCTCGTCGCAGAGTTGGCTGCTACCGCCGTTGTTATACTGCGCATCTACAACCAGCGTTCTTACACCGTTCTCGTCCATCTTGGCAAACATATCATCGAGGAACTTAGCGAAAGGATAGTCCTTCGCATTTACGCACTGGTTGAACTGGAGATAGCAGATGTTATAGTCCGGGAATATCTGATAGTCGTAGTTGGAATCATGGCGACGCATGATATGCTCCCTGTCAATAGGCCCGGGAACATCTGCCGTCTCGTCTTTCTTATTTACCTTCTGCTTACTCTCCTGCATACGTTTCATTGTTGTAAGGTCAGTATGCTTGTCATGGAGAGGTCCTAACACGTCAATGAGAGCATCGGCAAAGGCCTCGTCGGTCTCAATGTTCCTGCACTTTTCCAAGAGGGCCTGTTTCTTGGTAAACCATTCAGCACGTCGCTCTGCCTTAATATAATAAGGATGTGTGTCAGCCACCATGTCCATAAAGAGGATAGCATCCTTCTGATACTTGTTGCCCGACTGGTATTCCTGCACAGTCTGATAGACGGAGTCGCTGAGGGGTTTGAACTGGTCCGGCTGGAGTTGTGAGAAGCACTGGTTGGCGCTTGCAAATAGCAGCGTCAGCAACATCAAGCACCATTGGCATAATGTTCGTTTCATATTTCCAATTCAGTTAGATATTACTCAATCACGAAACTACGAGGATAGAAATCACTGTAGAAACGGCCGTCGGTGGCGGTGAACTTCAAGACGCAGTAGTTAGGGTCGGTTACACTACCGGGATAGTACTGCTCGTCGCCATCGTGCCAGATCATCTCTTTTGAGGCTGCATCCGTCAGCACCTCCATCGTACCCCGTAGCATCATACCCTTGAAGCCTTTTGCATCGCAGAAATAGATGCTGGCTTTGGGATTGGCCTTGTATTGAGCTACGCGTATTGAGAATGTGTTGGTTGTAAAGTAGAAGGTTTTGATACCCTCACGCTTGCGCGGCTTCAACATAGCCTTGGTCCAAGGAAAACCTTCTTGGTCTACTGATGAGATGTAAGCGATGGGCAGTTTGTCGGCCATCTTTGCAATGAGTTCTTTAACGCCTGCCAAAGCGGGGTTAACATTCATGACCGCATCGTTACTAACATCCAGCGTTTGGCGCCAGCGCTTCAGCTGTGGGAAATAGGTTTTCATCATCCCAATGTACTCCTCTTTGGTGATGGGCTTCTCCAACCCCTCGTTGACAGCGCCAACAAACTGCGAGCAATGCTCAATCATCTCTTCCATCGTGCAGTCCTGCAGGAACTTGCCATCCCTGTAGCAGTACATGCAATAATCTTCATTCTTACTTCCGTCGGCATTAGTGCCGAGAATTTCTTCTGTTAGCGGCATGCCGCAACTCTGACAAAATCTCTGTTCCATAATATCTTTATTTGTTAAGTTTCAGTCTCAATACTCTAATTGGTCTGTTCTCACCTTGATACTGATTCACATCGATGCAGGTTTCGCCTGTTGGAACAAAACCGCACTTCTCCATCACTCGGCCTGAGGCGGGGTTGTCAACGAAGTGGCCGCTGATGAGTGATTTGACACCTGTCGCTTGTCTGATATGGTCTAACATCAGCAGCAGAGCCTCCGTACAGATACCACGATTCCAATAGGGCTTAGCCACCCAATAGCCGATAAGCGGTTCACCCTCGCGAGCCGGCAGATTGCATTCGCACGATGGGCCGTAACCCATAGCACCAATAGCCTCACCAGTTTCTTTCAACTCAATAGCCCAAGTGTGCAGCGCATCATTAAATACTGTACGGATAATCTTTAGACTTTCCTCCACACTCTTATGCGGTGGCCAGCCTGCACGAGACCCGACATCAGGATCGGAAGCCCACTTATACAGCGTCTCTGCATCACTGTCTCGCCAAGGGCGTAGTATAATACGATCAGTTTCCATATCAGTTTTATTTGAATTTCCCGCTGAGAATCCTTTTGCGCAGACTCGTTACAGCGGGCTTGTAATAGTCTATCTCCATCGCTTCAAGGGTGCGCTTCAACTCATCCATCAGTTCTGGATAAAAGCTGCATATGCGATAAGCGAGCTTCATGCAGAGCGTTTGGATACCGGGGAACTCCTCAATGCTGACCATGTGCTCGAAACAGAAGTCAAGGAATTCTGTCCGCAGGTCATCCTCGTCCATCTTCAATCGCTCGATGATGTTCAGAGTCAGCCGCCTGACAGACGAATTTTCCGTCTGCATGGCCTGGTCTGTCAGTTCATTGAGTATCACCTGCAATTCTGACAGCTCCTCGTCGGTGGCCTTGGTCAGTCCCCACAAGGCACTCCTCGCCACGCGGTAGTCTTTATCGAAGACATATCGTCGTGCAAAGCCGAGGAAATCGCCTGTAGCCCTGACTTCCCGATAAATCTCCTGCGCACCACCCTCAGAAAAGGTCTGCCTCAGTCTCTCGCTCGTTATTGCCATAGTAACTCTTTATTCCTCGTATCCTAATTGTCCTGGCAGGCGGAGTTTCTCCTTTTGCGGGAAGGTTGCTTCGTAGGCTTCGAAGACATCCGGATTATCGTCGGCCACGAAGTAGCCCTTGGGAGGACAGTAAGTTCCCTCGCGATTGCCCCAATAGCCGGGAATCAGCTCTTGGGCAAGGAAATAAGGCACTTCAGACTCTCGCGGCTCGGCATGATAGTGGATGTTCAGCTTGCTGGCCAGGTCGAAGCCTGCATGTTTGTAGAAGTCGATATTGCCTTCCATCTGTAGCATGCCGATGCCCATTTCCTTGGCCTTCTCTAAGGCATAATTCAGTAGCTTCAGGCCGTAGCCTTTGCGCTTGTAGTCGGGGTGGATGCTGATGGGGCCGAATGTCCAAGAAGGGAAATGGGAACCATCATCAAGGATGATTTCTGCCTTCGAGAACATCACATGGCCGATGATGCGGTTATCCTCCTCCATCACCAGGTCAAGTTCTGGGATAAAGTCGGGATTGGTGCGATACTGATTGAGCACGTAATGCTCTGTGCATCCAGGACGATAGACGTTCCAGAATGCCTCACGTGTGAGGTTCTCCACCTCACGGTAATCTTTGGGTTGTTCTATACGGATATTCATTGTTACCTGTTTTTATATTTGACGATGCAAAGTTACATATAGTTGCAGAATCGGCCAAATTTCTGGGATAAAATGCTTCCTTTCTGTGACGAATGGAGCACCTGGCGTTGTCGAACTGGCCGGTAATACGTGCAGTTAATGCCGACTTTGTTGGTTAAAGGCACAGGCAAAGTCGGAGTAACACGCCGGCAAAGCCGTTGTTTACCCTTGGCTAAAGTTAAAACTGCGCCAATGGATGCTAAAACGATGCCAATGGATAATAAAACGCCGACAATAGATGATAAAACGCCGACAATGTTTGGTATTTACGACTTACATCCTCGCCTTCTGCTTTTCGCCGGCACCAGAGCCGCGATACTTCGAGCGGGCCTCGTTGAACTTCCATGTGAGGTCGAGCATTACACAATAGGGACTCTTTTTGTGTACTTTTTTATGTACGCAGAGTCATTTTCTACTTTTTAGCTTTTCAATGAGTTCCGTCACGTCGGTGATATCAACCTTGCCGTCGGCGTTCATGTCGGCAGCTTCTTCAAAGAACTGTACAGGCTTCTGTCCGAGGATGTGGCTAATGGTTGTCATCACGTCCAGGGCATCGACAGCGCCGCTGCCTGTAACATCTCCTGAAATAAGAATCGGCGACATGTCAGAATCAATTATTACACGATGATTAGAACCATATTTTTTTAGGCATTCACAGTCTCGGATATACGCCACAACACTTAGTCTGCTTTTATCCTGGATATTGCTATGAGCCAATTATATCCAGCCTTTTTCTGCAGGAGATCTGGCAGAAGTCTTATCTGTTCATCATATTCGTGCGGGATTTAAGGCTGATTCAGGGGCCTTTCAAGCCTTATTAACTGAACACGAAGACACGAAGAATAAATGCCTCAATAATTCTCCACCGGGGGAAATGAAGCGTCTGGGGGGGGGTGAGAGAATCTTACATCTTACATTTTAATATTTTCACCCGGCGATTGATTTGAAAACCAAAAATGTAAGTTGTAAGTTTGTAAGTCAGGAGGCGCCACCTCATACGAGGCGGCGCGTGGATTTTTTCGCGCGTTACGTATAAAAAGGGGCTGAAGTTGGCGTATGTCAGAAAAAAGATGTAACTTTGCAACCCAATTACCAACGTATTATTCACTAAAACGAAAAAAAATTATGACTACAGGTAACGTGCGGCCGGCTGACATGGAGCGCATCACGACTCCCGCCCTGGCCCAACAATACATTGACGAGCAAATCAAGGAGCTGCGTGCTCAGATTGGCGACAAGAAGGTGCTGCTGGCCCTGTCGGGCGGCGTAGACTCCTCGGTGGTGGCTGCCCTGCTGATCAAGGCCGTGGGCCGCCAGCTGGTGTCGGTTCACGTGAACCACGGACTGCTGCGCAAGGGAGAGCCCGAGCAGGTGGTGCGCGTGTTCCGCGACGAGCTGAACGCCAATCTGGTGTATGTCGACGCCACCGACCGCTTCCTTGACAAACTGGCCGGCGTGGCCGACCCTGAGCAGAAGCGCAAGATCATCGGCGCTGAGTTCATCCGCGTGTTCGAGGAGGAGGCCCGCAAGCTCGAGGGCATCAGCTTCCTGGCCCAAGGCACCATCTATCCCGACATTGTGGAGTCAGGTCCCGTGAAGTCGCACCACAACGTGGGCGGTCTGCCCGACGACATGCAGTTTGAGCTGGTAGAGCCCATCAAGCTGCTGTTCAAGGACGAGGTGCGCGTGGTGGGCAAGCAGCTGGGACTGCCCGACAACATGGTCTACCGCCAGCCGTTCCCCGGCCCCGGCCTGGGCGTGCGCTGCACGGGTGCCATCACGCGCGACCGTCTGGAGGCGCTGCGCGAGAGCGACGCCATCCTGCGCGAGGAGTTTGCTAAGAACGGACTGGAGGGCAAGGTGTGGCAGTACTTCACCGTGGTGCCCGACTACAAGTCGACGGGCGTGAAGGACAACAAGCGGAGCTGGGACTGGCCGGTCATCATCCGTGCGGTGAACACGCGCGACGCCATGACGGCCACGATTGAGGAAATCCCCTACCCGCTGCTGCACCACATCACGCAGCGCATCGTGACAGAGGTGCCGGGCGTGAACCGCGTGCTCTACGACCTGACGCCGAAGCCCACGGGCACGATTGAGTGGGAGTAGGCTCAGCGCAGGGTCTGGGTGATGCCCTGCTCGCGGTGGACGATGCGCACCTCGATGCCGAACTTGCGGTGGATGTGCTCGGCCAGATGCTGGGCAGAGTAGACTGAGCGGTGCTGGCCGCCGGTGCAGCCGAAGCAGAACATGAGGCTGGTGAAGCCGCGCTGGATATAGCGCCGCACGTGGGCATCGGCCAGACGATAGACCGATTCGAGGAAGGTGAGTATCTCGCCATCGTCCTCGAGGAAACGGATGACGGGCTCGTCGAGGCCCGTCAACTGTTTATAGGGCTCATAGCGACCGGGGTTGTGGGTGGAGCGGCAGTCGAAGACGTAGCCGCCGCCGTTGCCCGACTCGTCGTCGGGAATGCCCTTGCGGTAGCTGAAGCTGTAGACCTTGACCACGAGCGGTCCCTGTGCGTCGTACTTCGAGAAGGTGGCCGGTCCGTCGAGGGGGTGCGCCTTGTAGGGGTTGTGCTCGGTGGTCTTGTAGCCGTCGGCACGCGAGGCAGTGGCCTCGACCAGCTGGAACTGCGGCAGGGCGCAGAGGCGCTGCAGAATGTCGACGAGGTGTGGATAAGGCAGCTGTGCCGATGCCAGCAGCTCGCGCAGGTTCTGGATGGCTGGCGGTATGGAGTCGATGAAGTGCTGCTTGCGCTCGAAGTAGCCGCGGAAGCCGTAGGCGCCAAGCACCTGAAGCAGGCGGAAGAGTACGAAGAGGCGCAGGCGGGCCACGAAGTGATGGCTCGACGGCACCTCGGTGAACTGCTTCAGAGCGTTGTAGTACTCGTAGACGAGCTCACGCCGCAGCTTGTGGGGATAGCGTGCCGACGCCTGCCAGAGGAACGAGGCGAGGTCGTAGTAGTAAGGGCCGCGCCGGCCGCCCTGGAAGTCGATGAAGAAGACCCCCCTGCCCTTGGAAGAAGCCTCCCCTACAGGGGGAGGTTGGAGGGGGCTGAGCATCACGTTGCGTGCCTGGAAGTCGCGGTAGAGGAAGCACTGCTCGTCGCCGGCCTGGGTGAGGTCCTTGGCCATGAGGCGGAAGTCGGCCTCGAGCTTCAGCTCATGGAAGTCGAGCTCGGTGGCCTTCAGGAAACAGTACTTGAAGTAGTTGAGGTCGAAGAGCACGGAGTCCTGGTCGAAGGCGGGCTGCGGGTAGCAGTTCGAGAAGTCGAGCTCGCGTGCACCGCGTATCTGTATGTTGGGCAGCTCGCGGATGGTCTGCCTCAGCAGCTGCTGCTCGGCCAGGGTGTAGCGCCCGCCGGCCTCGCGGCCGCCGCGTATGGCGTCGAAGAGCGATAAGTTGCCGAGGTCGGTCTGCAGGTAGCGCAGCTCGTCGCTGCTGACGGCGAGCACGCGGGGCACGGGCAGCTTGCGGCGGGTGAAGTGGCGCGCCAGGTAGACGAAGGCGTGGTTCTCGTCGCGGCTGGTGCCTATGCAGCCTATGACGCTCGAGCCGTCGGCGGCGCGGAATCGGTAATACTCGCGGTTGCTCCCTGCCCCGGGCAGTTTCTCGGTCGTGGCGGGCACGTCGCCGCTCCACTCTTTATATAATGCAATCAGTTTCTCCATATTTCAGCGTAGAACGTTGCAAAGGTACAAATTTCCTTATTATCTTCCAAATCTTTTGTTACTTTCTTGCTTTTTCGTAACTTTGCCCCCAAAAAAGTAGCAAATGGATTCTTATCTGAACACAGAGAACATTGTCCGCAGCAGCAATGGCGTGGAGTATCATCCGCTGCGCCCGTTCCTGCCCGTAAATGCCAAGGTGCTGTTCCTCGGCAGTTTTCCGCCACCTCGGAAACGGTGGTGTATGGACTTCTATTACCCGAACTTCATCAACGACCACTGGCGCATTGAGGGCGAAGTGTTCTTTGGTGACAGAAACCGCTTCGTGGACCTCGGGCAGAAGCGTTTCAAGATTGAGGATATCGTCGCTTTCTGCAAAGAGAAAGGGCTTGCCTTCTTCGACACGTCGACTGCGATACGGCGCTTGCAGGACAATGCCTCCGACAAGTACCTTGAGGTAGTGGAGCCTACCAACATCGGCGTACTGCTCAGTCAGTTGCCCCACTGCCGCGCCATTGTGACCACGGGCGAGAAAGCCACAGAGACGGTCTGCACCTGGCTCAGCCTCCCCACTATCCCGAAAGTCAACAGTTCTATAGCTATTCCTGAAGCCAAGAACCTCGATGGCGAGCAGATTCTTCTCTGTCGGCTGCCTTCTTCGTCGCGTGCATACCCTTTGTCGTTCAGCAAGAAGGTTGAAGCGTATAGGGACATGCTCTGCCGGCTACTGTAGATTTCAGTAAAGTTTCATTTTCAGACCGACGACGAGCATGCGGCCGGGACTGTAGAGGGCGTACTTGCGGAGGCTGGAGTCGATGCGGCGGTCGACGCGGTTGAAGAGGTTGTCGACGCCGACCGACGGCTCAATCGTCAGTGGCGTGAGCGGGAGTCGAAGCGAGGCGTTGAAATTCCACCGGCCGTAGCCCGGGGCGTCCTCGTAGCCGGGGTAACAGGTCTTCGACTGCAGGCGGCCGTTAAGGTTGAGGTTCAGCCGGCAGCGGCGCCACGAGTAGCGGTAGTTGGCGGCGACGGTGGCGGTGTGGCGTATGCTGCGCTCGAGGACGGTCCACTCGTCGGCCGACTTCGTGCGGGCATACGTGTAGGCATAGTTGGCCGAGAGGTTGAAGCCCGGCAGCAGATTGGCCGAGGCGTTGAGCTGTACGCCCTTGACGTCGCCCTTGTCGCTGTTCTGGTAGCGGGCGTAGCTGACCATCTTGCCGGCCTGCTCGCTGGTCATCTCGGGAAACTCGGCGAGCAGCATCTGGCGGGTGGCATCGTCGACGCTGATGTTCTGCTTGACCACCATGTCGCTGATGTGGTTGACGTAGCCGGTCAGGCTGACGGCTATCACGTCGCTGCGATACTCGGCGTTGAGGGCGAGGTAGTGGCTCTTCTCGGGCGTCAGGTCGCGGTTGCCGAAGCTGATCTGGGGCTTGCCGCGGTTGACGGAGAAGTAGTGGTAGTAGAGCTCGTCGAGGCCGGGGGTGCGGAAGCCCGTCGACCAGGTGGCGCGTAGGTTGACGTGGCCAAGGCTGTACATGATCGTGGCCTTGGGCGTCAGGTGCTCGTGAAAGGTCTCATGGTGCGTCAGTCGCAGGCCCAGGGTTGCCGTCAGGCTGCTGAGGAGCTTCATCTCGTGCTGGGCATAGGCGGCAAGGGTGTACACCTGACTGCTGATGTCGCCCGACGTGGCGTTCAGGCGGTCGCTGCGCCAGTCGGCGCCGATGATGGTGGTCGAGGCCTGCGTCAGTCCGAGTATGGCCTTGAGCTCTCCCTCCATCGTGCGCTGCTTCTTCGACTGCACGTAGTCGCCTATGGCGTTGGTCTTCGTCTCTACGTCGTACTCCTTGCCGTAGCGGAAGCGGTCGACGGTGAAGCTGGCCTGCAGGCTGTTGCGGCTGGTCAGCTTGTAGACGGAGCCCAGGCTCCAGCGCAGTCCCTTGTAGCGCATCTCGTAGTCGGTGCCGCCGACGGGCAGTCCGCCGGGGGCGGTGTTCGGGCGGTCAGTGATTTTGTAGGAGTAGTCGAGGCCGGCGTTCAGGGCCAGCTGCGTATTGGGGCTGTAGGTGAACTTCTGGGCGAGCAGACTGGAGCGGTAGCCGGTGAAGAGCGGAGCCTGTGAGGGCTGCGTCTCGGTGTCGGAGCCCTTGACGTACTCAAGGTCGTTGTTGCGGTAGCTGTCGGCGCGGTCGTGCGTGAACGACGTGTAGGAGCCGAAGCCGTGGGTGCTGACGTCGAGCGTGGCACTCTCGGTGAGCTTGCCGTGGGCGGCGACGGTGGTGGCGTTTGCTACTGAGATGCCGTTGGCCGGTGTGGGGTGGTCGGTGATGATGTTGATGACGCCGGCAATGGCATCGCTGCCGTAGAGCGACGAGGCGGCGCCGTCGAGAATCTCGATACGCTTGACACGCGCCATGTTGATGCGCTGCAGGTCGGTGTTGTTGGCAATGTCGCCGGTGAGTTTCTGACCGTTGACGAGTACGAGGATGTACTTGTTGCCCAGGCCGTTGAGGCGCAGCTGCGAGCCCATGCTGTTAGGCGCCATCGAGACCTGGGGCAGCATGCGCTGCAGGGCTTCTTCGAAGGTGGTGATGCCCTGTTCGCGGATTTCCTGTGCGGCAAGCACGTGGACGGGCGTAGCGGTCGACTTCAGGCGCTGGTGATGGCCGGAGCCGGTGACGACGACGGGGTTCAGGTTGTAAGAGCGGTCAACGCTGTCGGCCCTCACCATGCGGTGCACCTGCGCCTGTAGCGGGAGGCTGCCAAGAATCAGCAGAGTAGCAAGGAGATGCTGTCTCACGACAGCATCTCCGCAGGTAAACTTATATAATAATACACGTAAAAACATCATTCTTCTGTTGCGGTGGTCGGCGTCGAGAGAGCCTCTTCGGTGCCCAGCTTGGCAATGGCCTCGCGGGTGTGGTTCATCCACAGCTGGCGCACGGCCGAGCGCTCAGCCAGACCGGGGATGTAGTCGCCGCCACGCTTGTAGCCGCGCCAGCAGGCCTCGGTGAAGTTGGTCTCATAGGCCTCGGTGTCGATGCCGGCCTTATTGAAGAGCGAGTACCAGCTCTCCTCGTCCTCGTCGTCGGCCATGTCGTTGTGGGCGTGGTCGCCGGCAATCGACATCAGCACAAAGAGCTGTGCCTTCTTCGAGGTATTCTTAGGATAGATGGCGCCGACGGGCATGGCGCCGACGACATACTGGAAGTTGCCGCCCCCGATGTGGTTCAGGACGTCCTCAGCATTGGTGCCGTCCATGTCGACGGTGCCCACGTAGTAGTTGGGGCTGATGACGCGCAGGTTGCTCTCGAGCTGCAGGTAGCGCACGTTGCCGCCGTAGTAGTCGTAGCCCTCGGGGTTGCCGTGGCCCATGAATGCGACGATGCCGCGCTCAGCGGCAGCCTTCACGTCGGGCTCGGCGCTCAGCGTCTGAGCCAGCTTGTAAGTATCGTCGACCTCGGCCATCAGGGGCGTGCCGACCACGACGTTACGGTCAAGACGGTGCATGTAGTTCGCGGTGAAGTCGCCGTTGCGGTTGTTCATAAAGTCCTTGACATAGCTGTCGCGCACGCGGCGGAACTCCTCGCCGGGAATGACCTGCAGCGACTGCACGACGACCTGCGAGTAGCCTGCCATGCCGATGGCCGTGAGCCAGTGCTCGGGGTCGTAGTAGTCCTTAGGTGCGACGTTCTCGCCGGCACGGGCGTTGTTGATGCAGATGGCGCTTGAGAACGAGAGGTAGACGTCCCAGGCAGGGAAGGCGGCCTTGTAGTCGCTGACCACCTTGTCGAAGGTGTCGTAGGCCTGCTCCCACGTCGAGCCGAAGGCCACGAGCAGGATGACCTTGTCGCTCTTCTTCTGGGCGTTCACGGTCTTGTTGACGGCCTGCTGGTACTTCTCGTAGTTCGACAGTGCCGGGGCGTTGTTGTCGATGTTGGTGTTGTCGTCGTCATCGCTGCAGGCGGTGAAGGCTGCGCTGGCGATGACGGCTGTCATGGCCAGCAAAAGTAGCTTAATCTGTTTCATTGTTGCTTGAATTTAAGTTTGACTTATACTTGTTTGTGAGTTTCCGGCCTTGGTTGAAGCGCACGGTGAACGAAGCGTAGACGGTGCGGCCCGGCGTGGTCGTACCGAGGTGCAGCCCGTGGGGCGTACGGTCGCAGTAGTTGAAGATGTTGTCGACGCCAGCCTCCAGGCGGCAGCTGCTGCCCAGCTGGTGGGAGGTGGTCAGGCGCCAGAGCTGATAGCCGCTGCCGTCGCCGTCGATCTGATAGTAGCGCTTGGATGAGAGACGGCCGTAGACGCCGACGCCGAACTGGTAGCGGGGCGTGAAGTCGCGGCTCCAGGTGGCGTAGACGTTGGCCTTGTGGTGGGCCATGCCGTCGATGACGACGCGCTGCATCACGTCGTACTCCGCGTCATACTGGTTGGCCTCGGTGTCGAGGTAGCTGTAGGAGCCGCCCGCCGTGAAGTGCCGGGCCTGATAGCGCAGGGTGACGTCGACGCCGTAGGTCTTGGCGTCCTCCATGTTCTGATATTGGCGCACCTTGATGGGGTCGTACTTCGTAATCAGTTCGGCGGGGGCCTGCTTGGCGGGAATGGTGACGAGGGTTATCATGTCGTTCACCTTATTATAATAGGGGGCGACGGTCAGCGTCAGGCGGCCGACGGTGTATTCGCCGCTCACGCCGAAGTAGTTGGAGTGCTGCGCCTTCAGGCCGGTGTTGCCCAGGTAGAGATATACGCCGTTCATGTTCCTGATGTACTGGTAGTGCAGCTCCTTGGGCGTGGGTGTCTTATAGCCCTGGCTCCAGGTGGCCCGCAGGCGCAGGTCGCCGACTTTCAGCATGGCCGAGAGCTTGGGCGTCAGGCGCAGGCCAAAGCCCTCGTTGCGCGTCAGCCGCAGGCCGGCGGTGAGCGACAGGGGGTTGAGCATTTCGAGCTCGTCCTGCACGTAGAGGGCCTCGGTGTTGTCGGTGGCCTTGCCGCCCGCCACGCGCATTGGCGCCTTCAGCCAGTCGTAGCGGTAGTCGATGCCAGCACTCAGCCGCTGGTCCCACGGCAGGCTGAACACGCCCTTCAGCGAGACGTTGGTCAGCCGCTGGTCGCTCTGCAGCTCCACGTCGCCGGGGAAGTAGGGATAGTAGTTGGTGAAGCGGCCCTTCACGTAGCCGTCGGTCAGCGTGGTGTCGGTGTAGACGTAGTTGTAGGCGTGGCGCTTCCAGTCGGCGTCGAGGGTAATGACGTCGGTGGCGTTCAGCTTCCATTTACCCCCTGCCGAGACCGACAAGTTGTCGTACTGCAGGTCCCACGTCTTCACGTCGACGCCGGGATGGTGGCCGCTGGGGCGGTAGATGCGCTTCCAGTAGAGGGTGCCGTCGGCATACAGCTCGACGTCGGGCGTCAGCTGGTAGATGAGCCGCTCAGCCAGCTGCCAGTTGGTGTGGCGGTTCACGGTCTTGTTGCGGGAGTCGGTGATGTGATACTCCGTCTGCTGCGGTGCCTCCTCCGAGGTGTTCTGCCAGCCGTCGCTGTGCTGCAGCTGGAAGTTGGTGTAGCTCGACAGGCGGCCGTAGTTCAGGGCTATGCCGTCGTGCTGGCGTATGTCGCCGTAGGAGCCTATGCGCGTGGTGTTCTCGAGCATCAGTCCCTGCGCGGTGTGCTTGCGGGTGATGATGTTGATGACGCCGGCAATGGCATCGCTGCCGTAGAGGGCACTCGATGCGCCCTTCACAATCTCGATGCGCTCAATGTTGTGAGGGTCGATGAGCGAGAGGTCGTTCTCGCCGCCGTTGTCGCCGTGGAGCCGGCGCCCGTCGATGAGTATCAGCACGTACGAGTTGCCCAGGCCGTTCAGCTGCAGGCGCGAGCTCATGTCGCTCTCGCTGAAGTCAAGCGAGGCAGTCAGCCCCGTCAGGATGTCCTCAATGCTCTTGCCCGCATACTGCTGCAGCTGGCGGCGGCTGATGACCTCGGTCTGCACGGGGGCATCCTTCAGCAGATGCTGCGTGCCGGTACCCGTCACCACCACCTCCTGCAGACTGTCGGAGCGCCATACGGCCTGAGCCTGCGCACCAACAGCAACCAGCCAAAGGCCAAGGGCCAGTTTCTGTCTCCGTTTCATAAACAGTTTCCTTTTTCCGAACCGTATGTTCCTGTACGGTCGTACTTCGTGTCTTAAAGGCAGGTCTTCTGACTTTCCCCAGCCTGCTTTACCTTCCCGGGAAACATCCCAGTGGCGTTATACAAGCAGGCCTCTCAAACGGGGATTACAGCTGCAGGTACAGTTCCGGACTCTCACCGGATTCCCTTGCATCGTGGCAGCGTCAGCCGCCAGATTGCCAATAACTGCGTGCAAAGGTACGAATATTTTGTGAATAAACAACTGTTTTCGGAAATATTTTGTACTTTTGCAGCATGAAATGTCAATTCCTCATAGCGGCACCGATGAGCGGCAGCGGCAAAACGACCGTTGCGCGCGGACTGATGGCCCTGCTCACGCAGAAGAGCTACAGTGTGCAGCCGTTCAAGTGCGGGCCCGACTATATCGACACCAAGTTCCACGAGGCGGTGTGCGGCCGGCCGAGCATCAACCTCGACACGTTCATGGCCACGCCAGAGCACGTCGTTAAACTCTACAGCCGCTACGGCGCCGATGCCGACGTGTGCATCGTCGAGGGCATGATGGGGCTGTTCGACGGCTACGACCGCGACCGCGGTTCGACGTACGAGATTGCCCGCGTGCTCGACATTCCGGTGGTGCTGGTGGTCGATGCCAGGTCGGCGGCCTACTCGACGGCGGCCCTGCTCTCAGGCTTCATCGGCTTCAGGAATGACATACGCTTCGCGGGCGTTATATTTAATAAGGTGGGGTCGGAACGCCACAAGCGGATGCTCAGCGAGGTGTGCGACGAGCTGCAGGTCAGCTGCCTCGGCTGTCTGCCAAAGTCGGCCGACATCGAGCAGGGCTCGCGCTATTTGGGACTGGACTATTCGGTGCTGCCCGAGAGCCAGAAGCTGGTACGACTGATTGACGGAAACATAGCATGGAAAAAGCTGCTTACACGCTGATAGCCAGAAACCGCGAGTCGTTCTCCTTCATCTATCAGGAGAACATCGACCGCCTCGCCGACGTCCGGTTCTTCGACCCCGAGCACGACGTGCCCGACCTCAACGGCGTCGGACTGCTCTACCTGCCCGGCGGCTATCCCGAGAAACACCTCGGGGCGCTTGTGGCCAACGAGGCCTGCCGCCATGCCATCAGGGACTATGCCGAGCAGGGCGGCCGCATCGTCGCGGAGTGCGGCGGAATGATGTACCTCTGCCGGAGCATCGTCACCGACGACGGCGAATTCCCCATGTGCGGCGTGCTGCCCTATCAGATCACCGCCCGCCGTGCCGACCGCCGGCTGTCGTTAGGCTACCGCCGGTTTACGCTCGACGGCAGGGAGTATCGGGGCCATGAGTTCCACTACACCCAGTTCTTGGGCGAAGTGCCGAAGAGCATCGTCCAGGTCTTCAATGCCAAGGGCGAGCCGGTGCCATCGCCCGTGCTCCGCTACAAGAATGTCCTGGCCAGCTACACCCACCTCTATCACATCTAAATCGAAAATAGTAAATTGGTAAATCGTAAATCCCTTCATCCCATCATGTTTGCCGGTACAGGCAGCGACGTCGGCAAGAGTGTCATTGCCGCCGCCTTCTGCCGTATCTTCAGGCAGGACGATTATCAGCCGGCACCATTCAAGGCCCAGAACATGGCCTTGAACTCGTACGCTACGCCCGAGGGTTTCGAGATTGGCCGTGCTCAAGCCGTACAGGCCGAGGCGGCGGGCATTCCCTGCCACACCGACATGAACCCCCTGCTGCTGAAGCCGCAGTCGGACCATACCAGCCAGGTGGTGCTCAACGGCAAGCCCATCGGCAGCAAGAGTGCGTATGACTACTGGCGCAGGGGAGCCTCGGAAATCGACTTCCGCAAGGAGGTCTGCGACGCCTTCGACCGTCTCGCCGCGCGCTATAACCCCATCGTGATGGAGGGAGCCGGCAGCATCTCGGAGCTCAACCTGCGCGACACCGACCTCGTGAACCTCCCGATGGCGCGCCACGCCAAGGCCGACGTCATACTGGTGGCCGACATCGACCGGGGCGGCGTCTTCGCCAGCGTCTATGGCAGCATCGCCCTGCAGACACCCGAGGACCGCCGGCTCATCAAGGGCATCATCATCAACAAGTTTCGCGGCGACCTGCGCCTCTTCGACGACGGTCGCCGGATGCTGGAGGACGTCTGCGGCGTGCCTGTGCTCGGCGTCGTGCCATATTACAAAGACATCTTTATCGACGAAGAAGACAGCGTTGCGCTTGAACAGAAACGACGCCAGTTGGCTCAGGGGAAGGTGAATGTCGCTGTGGTGCTGTTACGACACATCAGCAACTATACCGACTTTGACACGCTGGAGCGCGACCCTCGCGTCAACCTCTTCTACACCAACAACACTTCCGACATCCAGCAGGCAGACATCATCATCCTGCCCGGCACCAAGTCGACGCTCGACGACCTGATGGAACTGCGCCGTAACGGCTGTGCTCAGGCCATCCAGCGGGCTCACCGCGAGGGTAAGATGGTGATTGGCATCTGCGGGGGCTATCAGATGCTCGGCCAGACCATCAACGACCCCGACGGCATCGAGGGCGATATCCCTACCCTGCCCGGCCTCGGTCTGCTGCCCATCCACACCACGATGACCGCCGAGAAGACGACGCAGCAGGTCACCTTCATGTTCAACGGCCAGCAGTGCCAGGGTTACGAGATACACCAGGGCATCAGCGACACCAGTGAGGCCATCCTTCAGACCGACCACTGCATCGGCACCTACATCCACGGCTTCCTCGACAACCCTCCCGTCATCAGCCACCTCCTCTCCGCCTGTCACCTATGCTGCAACACCGTTGCAGCCCCCCACCTGACTCACGCCGACTTCAAGGAAGAGCAATACGACAAGCTGGCCCAGCACGTGCGCCAGTATGTCGACGTCCCCAGAATCTACGAAATACTCACCGATCATGATTGAAGGACACGGCGACGACATTTACCTGCACAGCGACCTGCGCTGCAACTTCAGCAGCAACATATCGCCACTGATAGACACCGGACCACTGCGCCAGTATCTGGCCACCCGACTGGACGTCATCGGCCACTACCCTGAGCCTGAGGCACGCTCATTAGAGGTGAAGATTGCGGCCGAGCGAGGCGTCAGCCCGGAGGAGGTGCTCGTCACCAACGGAGCTACCGACGCCATCTACCTGATAGCCCAGACCCTGCGCCACGAACGGACGTTTGCCACGGGCCACCCCACGTTCAGCGAGTATGCCGACGCCTGCCGGATGTTCGGCTATGAAGAGGCACCAAAGGGTGGCGCCGTGCGCTGGCTCTGCAATCCCAACAACCCCACCGGCGAGGTGAGGACTACCGACACCGTCAAGGTGCTGTCACGCCGCCACCACTGGCTCGTCATCGACCAGTCGTACGAGGACTACACCTACGAGCCGCTGCTCACCGCCCAGGAAGCCCTTGCGCTGGAGAACGTCATCGTCATCCACTCCATGACGAAGCGCTTCGCCATTCCCGGCCTGCGACTGGGCTACGTCATCGCCCCGTCGGCCGTCATCGACCGTCTGCGTGCCAACAGCCGGCCGTGGGCGGTCAATGCCCTGGCCATAGAGGCGGGCCATTGGCTGTTCGACAACGGGATTCCGTATTACCACGAGCTGATGAGTACACTCTTTGCTGAGACTTACCACCTCAGGAATCGCCTTCGCAGCATCTTCGGCATTCACGTCTACCCCACCTGCACCAACTTCATGCTCTGCTCCATTAAGCAAAGTTCGGCAGCCGAACTGAAGGCGTATCTTCTGGACTGTCACGATTTCCTCATTCGCGATGCCTCCAACTTCGAGGGCCTCAAGCCCTGCCATTTCCGCATCTCCACTCAAGCGCCGGAGTTCAACGACGAACTGGTGGCTGCCATCAGGGAATACGTGTACCATAAGTAAAATCCTAAAAATAGCCAAATAAATCTCCCAAATCGCTGCTATTTGGGAGATTTTTTGTAATTTCGCAGCGAAATCCGTAAACCAAACAACTATGCAGACCATCTTTTCGCACGCCAAAGGCTTTTTCCTTTGTTTGTCAGCTGCCTGTTCACTGCAGGCAAACGCCCAGTATCTGGAGCACATTTATGATTACGTTGAGAATACCGCGGTCTTCGAAGAAGGCCAGGAGGAGGGCCATGCCTACTATCTGGCCGACGACCACCTGTCGCTGAACGGACCGTGGCGCTTCCTGTTCGCCAACACGCCCGAGGAGGTGCCGCAGCAGTTCTTCCAGCCTAACTTCAAGGACAGCAAGTGGAACACCATACAGGTGCCGCTGAACTGGGAGATGGCGGGCTACGGCGACGCTCAGTTCCGCAACGTGCCGGCACCCTTCAAGGCCAATCCGCCCTTCGTGCCCCGCGAGTATAACCCCACGGGTGCTTACCGCAAGACGTTTACCCTGCCCGCCAAGTGGCAGGGACAGCAGGTATTCCTGCGCTTGGAGAAGGTGCAGAGCGCCTCGTTCGTCTGGCTGAACGGACAGCAGGTGGGCTACAACGAGGGCGGACAGGAGCCGGCTGAGTACGACGTGACGCCCTATGTGAAGCCGGGCAAAAACACGCTGGCCGTCTGCGTGCTGAAATACTCCGACGGCTATTACCTTGAGGGGCAGGACTACTGGCGGCTGGCCGGCATCTTCGACGACGTGACGCTCTACGCCACGCCCAAGACGCGGCTGTTCGATTGGTATGTCACCACCGACCTCAACGAACAGTACCGCGACGCCACGATGAAGGTGGCTGTCGACGTGAAGAAATATGAGGATGCCAGTGGCAACTACGCCGTGCGCGCCACGCTGACCGACGCGAAGGGCCGTCAGGTGAAGCAGCTGACCACCGACCGCTTCACGATGAACGGCAAGGGCAAGAAGTCGGTTGAGCTGTCTTCGCTCATTGCCAACCCCGACAAGTGGACCAGCGAGACGCCCGTGCTCTACAGTCTGAAGCTGGAACTGCTCAACGAGCAGGGCACGGTGATGCAGACCATCGTGAGCAAGATGGGCTTCAAGGAGACGGAGATCCGGCACCAGACGTTCTACCTGAACGGCAAGCCCATCAAGGTGAATGCCACCAACACCCACATGCAGCACCCCGAACTGGGACACGCCATGAACGAGGAGACCATCCGCCGCGACATGGAGATTCTGAAGCAGCACAACTTCAACGCCGTGCGCACGTCGCACTATCCCCCCGTGAACAAATATATAGAGCTGGCCGACGAGTACGGCCTCTACATCATCGACGAGGCGGGCACCGAGGCCCACGCCACGGAATATATCTCTAACGACCAGCGCTTCCGTGACATGTACCTGGAGCGCGTACAGAAGCTGGTGCTGCGCGACCGCAACCATCCCTGTGTGCTCTTCTGGAGTGCGGGTAACGAGAGTGGCGAGGGCCCGCTGATTACCGAGGTGGTGAAGGAGGGCAAGCGACTCGACCCCACACGCTACTTCATGTATGGCGGCAATGCCTACGCCCACCCCGGCGAGGAGATTATCGGGCCGCGCTACCCGTCGCCCTACGAGCTGGAGATGAACACGGCGATGGTGCCTGAGGAGGAAGACCCGCGCCCGTCGTTCATGGACGAATACCTGTCGGTTGCCGGTAATGCCGGTGGCGGACTGGACGAATACTGGGCTGCCATTCGTCGCCATCCGCGACTGATGGGCGGCGCCATCTGGGATTTCGTCAGCCCCGGCCTCACCGAGCACATACGTCCGCTGAAGGACAGCTCGCCCTACGACACGCCTGCCCATCTGATGGGTAATGCCAAGGTCGAGAAGGGTACGCTCCGCCTCAGCGGCCACGACGAGTGGGTAGAGGTGTACCGTGCCAATAACGTGGAGCTGTCGGGCAAGGCCTTGACCGTCAGTTTCGACGTGAAGCCCGGCAAGCTCTGCGGCATGTACGAGGGTGCACCCTACGTGACGAAGGGCAACACGCAGTTCGGCGTCGTTCAGCGGGGTAACGACAAGCTGCAGTTCTACCTGCACTCCGGCGTGAAGCATACACTCGACGTCGACCTGCCAGCCGACTGGATTGGCAACTGGCACCACGTCGTCGCCTCGTGGGACGGCAAGGAGATGCGCCTCTACATCGACGGCCAACTGAAAGGCAGCGAGAAGACCGCTGCCCAGGAGCAGCCCGGCCAGCGTCGCCCCGGACGTGGCGGCGGTGGCGGCGAGCGCGGCGTACTGAGCAACTTCCCCTACCCCATCAATATCGGCCGCATTGCCGGCAACCACGCCATCGACCCGATGACCACCTTCACTGCTGATGCCGAGATGGACAACGTGGCCATCTACGACCGCTGCCTCGACAGCACCGAGCAGGGCCGCCCCGAGGACGCCGTCCTCTTCCTCACCTTCGACGGCAATGGCGACACCGGCACCTTCTACACCATCGGCGGCAACATGCGCACCTACGGCAGCATCTGGCCCGACCGCACCCCGCAGCCTGAGATGAAGCAGATGAAGTGGACCACTCAGCCCCTGAGCATCCGTCTGCTCAATGCCGAGACGGGCGAAGCTGAGGTCACCAACCGTCTCTTCTTCACCGACCTTTCTCAGTATGCCTCCCACTGGAAGCTGATGGCCGACGGCGACGTGATAGAAGAGGGCGACATCCAGTTCAACGCTGCCCCCCAGCAGTCGCAAGTGGTGCGCATACCCTACCACAAGCCCACCATTGTGCCTGGCAAGGAATACCGCGTGACGATTACCTCGACGATAAAGAAGGATGAGGTGTGGGCCAAGGCCGGCCATGAGGTGGCCTGGGACCAGTTGGAACTCACGTCGTGGAATATCCCCGCCCCAGAAACGCTCAACGCTCAATGTTCAAAGTTCAACGTTCATGAGGACGACCAGCAAATCACCATCAGCGGCTCTGGTTTCGGCTATGTCATCAGTAAGCAGACGGGCAATCTGGAGCAGATTGAGGTCGGCGGCAAGCAGGTGCTGAAGTCGCCCGTGGAGTTCAACCTCTGGCGCGCGCCGATTGCCAACGAATTCGACTCATGGGACGCTTTCCGCGTCAACGGCGGTTATGCCGAGGGCTACGGCAACCAGGTGGCCACGCTCTGGTACTCGAAGGGTGTGCAGCAGCTACGCATCCGGCCGGCCGAGGTACGGCTGAACCGCAATGAGCATGAGACCACCGTCCGCGTCAGCCAGCTGGTGCAGGTCGGCGCTTCTTCCTACGGCCAGCTCGACCTCTACATCTCCGGCGTTCAGCTGGCTGGCTTTATGCTCGACTACACCTATCATTTCTATGACGATGGTACGGTCAAGATTGAGAACCACCTGAGTCCGCAGGGCCGTCTGCCAGAGCTTCTGCCGCGTATCGGCTTCACCACCTCCGTGGCCAACGACTTCGACCGCATCACCTGGTACGGCCGTGGCCCCGAGGAGAACTATCCCGACCGCAAGACAGGCTATCAGGTGGGCGTCTGGACAAAGACCGTCAAGGACATGTACGAGCCTTACCTCTTCCCGCAGGACCACGCCCTGCGCACCGACAACCGCTACGTGCAGCTGCTCGACAAGGAAGGCCGCGGCGTGCAGATTTCGATGAACGAGCACTTCAACTTCAATGCCTATCAGTTTACGACCGAGAACCTGACGAAGAGCCAGTTCACCTACCAGCTGCAGCCACAGCAGGACCGCTACACCCTGAACCTCGACTACGCCACCACCGGCGTCGGCTGCACCTGCATCTACGTGCTCGACGAGTACCGCGTGAAGCCCGAGGCCTACGATCGCGTGATTACCATCAAGCCAAAGAAGTAGCAGCACAAGAATGAAGCAGGCGATTATCACGATTGCCCTCGTCCTCTTTGCCCTCACGTCGACGGCACAAGACAAGGCTGAGGGTGGCCCTGGCTGGCTGTGGGAGGTCAGTGGCAACGGGCTTCAGCAGAAGTCGTACCTCTTCGGCACATGTCATGGCGACGGCCATCAGTTCACTACGGCCGAGATGTTCAGCATCGGCGGACTGGAATGAGATTCTGTATGACCGCAACCTCCTGTGGATTCCTGTCATCAAGGAGAACATCACCCAGCACCCCAGCATGATAGCCGTCGGCTGCCGCCACCTCATGGGCAGCAGCGGGCTGATTGCCTTGTTGCGGCGGGAAGGCTATGCCATAACTCCCGTGAAGCGCTAAGGTTAAAATGCTGCTATTCTCCATCTTTTTTCCTCAAAAAGCACGAATATTGCCGGGAATTGTGTAACTTTGCAGCTGCATATACATAAACGACAGAATAATGAGTGAAACAACTTACAGCAGGACGCCGGCATACGACCGCATACACTTCGCTACTATGGCTGTGGAGAGCGGTGCCAAACGGCTGGGAATTACCCCCCTGGCCATGTATAGACGACTAAAGCGACAGGACCTCATCCACCAACGCCTCATGCGCCACTACGATCTGCTGCACACGCAGAGCCTCGACTATGTAGCTGAGGACATAGCCGAAACGCTTCAAAACTGGGAGAATCAAAAATGACGACACTCTTTCATGGCTCATACGCCATTGTCAGCCAACCACAGGTAGCCCATGGGCGTCGCAATCTCGACTTCGGTCGTGGTTTCTACCTCACTTCGTTGCGACCACAGGCCGAACGGTGGGCGCAACTTGTTACCGAGCGTAAGATGCGCAACGGCATCCCTCAACTCAACGTTTATCACTTTGACGATACCCTCGCCAACCAATTTCGTTGGCTTCGGTTTAACGAATACAATCTGGAATGGTTAGACTACGTTGTAGCATGTCGTGCTGGTGAAGACTTCTGGCAGCAATACGACATCGTGGAAGGTGGTGTAGCCAACGACAACGTCATCGATACCGTAGAAGACTACACCATGGGCATCATCTCTGCCGAGCAAGCCCTCGGTCAACTGCGCTATAAACCTGTGAACCACCAGCTATGCATCATTAACCAGTCCGTCATCGACCGCTGCCTACGTTTTGTCGAGGCCGTGACCCTAACCTCCGAAGCCTTATGAGAGATTCTGTCCGCTGGCGCAAGCAGAGCCGCATTGTGCTGATGCTCGCAAAAGAGTTGAACATCAGCGAGGAGGAAGCCCTCGACCGCTTCTACAACTCGCGCACTTACACCTTCTTTGCCGACCCCTCACGTGGACTCCAGGCGATGAGTGACCAATATATCGTCGATGAGATTTTGCAAGAGCAATAGAAAAAACAACAAATGAAACAGACGATTATCACCATCTTTTTATCG
This sequence comes from Prevotella sp., assembly GCA_017395215.1. Taxonomy (GTDB): domain Bacteria; phylum Bacteroidota; class Bacteroidia; order Bacteroidales; family Bacteroidaceae; genus Prevotella. The sequence continues at coordinate 65,033 of JAFPVW010000137.1, forward strand.
GTACTAACCTTTGTCCTCTGCGCCTGCAGCGGCGACGGCATTACTGACACCTATTGGCGCGACAACAAGACAGGCGAGTGGCTCATAGGACTGACGGAGGACAAGCTGTTCTACGACTGCAAGGCGTGGGACATCGCTTCGAAGGACGAAAGCAACGGGACGGTCGCTATTCTGGCGAATGACGGAAATGCCAAACTCGACATCAGCTTCGGCACGGAGCAGGACGGCAAACGAACCGTCACCATCGGTGGCAAGCAGTATGGCTGCAGTCTCATTGATGGCTGGTGCCTGCCCGACTACCCAAAGAAAGACCCCTGCGACACGATTGCCGACAACCACTATGCCGCAGGCGACAGCGTGACCATCGAGGGATGGGTGGTGAACCGTCTGCCGGGCATCTTCAGCAGGATAGGTAAGATGCTCGGCCAGGAAGCTAAGAACGCCAAGAAGGTGACCGTGGAGATGATGGCCAACATCCTGACCGACGAGGAGCTGACGTTTACGGCTCCGATAGACAGCATTGGCCATTTCACGCTGCGGATGCCGATAGTAAACACCACGTCATTCCTTCTGGATTGCGGCAGAAAGAACGTGAGCATTGTGGCAGAGCCTAACGAGACGTATTTCCTCACCATCGACGAGCTGCAGGGCAAGGTGCTCTTCATGGGCAAGAACGCCCGGCTGCAGAACGAGGTTAGGGCTCACCATATCCGAATGAACGGATACGGGTCGGACCAGCTGGAAGCCATCGGCGACTTCACGGCCA
>JAFPVW010000138.1 GCA_017395215.1 Prevotella sp.
ATTATTATAATAAGGTACGCGCGATATAAACTAAAAAAGAAAAACGATTATGGATTTCGAGAACGAAAAGAATTACGAAGAGAAGCCTGAGAAAGAGCAGAACGCAGGCAGCCGTGAAGGCTACCCACAGTCAGGCAATGGTTTTCAGCGTGACTATCGTGGACGCTCGCCGCGCCCGCGTATTCCCAGCAGTCAGCGCCCCGCCTACAACAGCGGCGGCGAGCGCCCGGGCTACAACCGCCAGTCAGCCGACGAGGGCGGCTTCCGTCCCGAGGGCTTCGGCTCCGGACTGCAGTCGAGCCAGAACCGCCAGGGCGGCTACCGTCCACGACCCAGCTACGGCGGTCAGGGTGGCTATCAGCCCCGTCAGGGCCAGGGCGACTACGGTCAGTCGCAGGGCCAGTATGGCCAGCCGCGAGGCGGCTACGGCTATAACAGCCGTCAGGGTCAGGGTGGCTACCAGCCCCGTCAGGGCGGCTACCGTCCCCGTTACAACCAGGACGGCGACGAGGGCGGCTTCCAGCCGCGCCAGCAGCAGGGCTTCCGTCCCTACGGCAATAATGGCGGCGGCTATCGCAGTCAGGGTCATCCCGGCGCACCGCGTCCCGGCCGTGCCCCCTACGCCAAGCCCTACGGTCCGAAGAAGCCGCAGTACGGCAAGCGTCCCCGCACCGCCGACTACGACCCCAATGCCAAGTACAGCATGAAGAAGCGCATCGAGTACAAGGAGGTCAACTTCGACCCCAATGAGCCCGTGCGTCTTAATAAGTTCCTGGCCAACGCCGGCGTCTGCAGCCGCCGCGAGGCCGACGAGTTCATCCAGGCCGGTGTCGTCACCGTCAACGGACAGGTTGTCACTGAGCTGGGCACCAAGATCCTGCGCACCGACGAGGTGAAGTTCCACGACCAGCCCGTCAGCCTTGAGAAGAAGGTCTACGTGCTCCTCAACAAGCCCAAGGACTACGTCACCACCAGTGACGACCCGCAGCAGCGCAAGACCGTCATGGAGCTCGTCAAGGACGCCTGTCCCGAGCGCATCTACCCCGTTGGCCGTCTCGACCGCAACACCACTGGCGTGCTCCTGCTCACCAACGACGGCGACCTCGCCTCGAAGCTCACGCACCCCAAGTACCTCAAGAAGAAGATCTACCACGTCTACCTCGACAAGAACGTCACCGCCTACGACCTCCAGCAGATTGCCAATGGCATACAGCTCGAGGACGGCGAGATCAAGGCCGACGACGTGCAGTATGCCGACCCCGTCGACAAGAAGCAGGTGGGCATCGAGATCCACTCCGGCCGCAACCGCATCGTGCGCCGCATCTTCGAGTCGCTGGGCTATAAGGTCCTGAAGCTCGACCGCGTACAGTTCGCCGGACTCACCAAGAAGAACGTCCGCCGGGGCGACTGGCGCTACCTCACCGAAGAGGAAGTCGACCGTCTCCGCATGGGTGCTTACGAATAATCTAAGGTTTAGAAAACTATGAAACGGACAAAGATAATTGACGTGCTGAAAAGCACCGAATATGGCAAGGAAGTCTGCGTGAAGGGCTGGGTACGTACCCACCGCTCCTCCAAGGCCGTCGACTTCATTGCCCTTAACGACGGTTCCACCATCAACAACGTCCAGGTGGTCGTCGACCCGACGAAGTTCGACGAGCAGCTTCTCAAGGACATCACCACTGGCGCCTGCATCTGTGCCGAAGGCATCCTGGTTGAGAGCCAGGGCGCCGGTCAGGCCAGCGAGGTACAGGCCACCCGGCTCGAGGTCTACGGCCTCTGCGACAACAGCTACCCCATGCAGAAGAAGGGGCAGTCGTTCGAGGTCATGCGCAAGAACGCCCACCTGCGCCTGCGCACCAACACCTTCGGAGCCGTCATGCGCATACGCCACAACATGGCCATGGCCATCCACACCTATTTCCACGAGCACGGCTTCTACTATTTCAATACGCCGCTCATCACCGCCTCCGACTGCGAAGGCGCCGGAAACATGTTCCAGGTGACCACCAAGAACCTCTACGACCTGAAGAAGGACGAGAAGGGCAGCATCATCTACGACGACGACTTCTTCGGCGAGCAGACCTCGCTCACCGTCTCCGGACAGCTGGAGGGCGAACTCGGTGCCACGGCCCTTGGTGCCATCTACACCTTCGGGCCTACCTTCCGCGCCGAGAACAGCAACACCCCGCGCCACCTCGCCGAGTTCTGGATGATTGAGCCCGAGGTAGCCTTCCTCGACCAGGAGGGACTCATGGACCTCGAGGAGGACTTCATCAAGTACTGCGTGCGCTGGGCGCTCGACAACTGCCAGGACGACCTGCAGTTCCTCAACAAGATGATCGACAAGACGCTCATCGAGCGCCTTGAGGGTGTCTTGAAGGAGAGCTTCGTCCGCCTGACCTACACCGAGGGCATCGACATTCTCCAGAAGGCCATCGCCGGCGGACACAAGTTCGAGTTCCCATGCCAGTGGGGCGACGACCTCGCATCCGAGCACGAGCGCTACCTCGTTGAAGAGCACTTCAAGAAGCCCGTCATCATGACCGACTACCCCAGGGCCTTCAAGTCGTTCTACATGAAGCAGAACGCCCCCGCTGTCTCCTCTGCTGCGACCTCGTCGCAGCCCTCCGTGGGCTACAAAGGTGCAGTGGCTCCCGGACCCACCATGCAGGGCACCGACGTTCTCTTCCCCCAGATCGGCGAGATCATCGGCGGCTCCGTCCGTGAGGAGAGCTACGACAAGCTGATGGCCGAGATAGAGCGGCGCCAGATGGACAAGACCCACCTCTGGTGGTATATCGACACCCGACGCTACGGCTCCTGCCCACACGCCGGTTTCGGTCTTGGCTTCGAGCGTCTCATTCTCTTCGTCACCGGCATGCAGAACATCCGCGACGTCATACCCTTCCCGCGCACGCCCAAATCGGCAGAGTTCTAATCCCTATATATATAATAAGGTGAAAGCCCCATGTGCCCTGAAAGCCCCATTAGCTCTACGTGTCCCGCGACACTTCTGCGCAATATCGGCATTTTGTGCATCTGTAGACACGATTTTTCAGATTTTTCACGGAAAATACGCCAAAACCCCCATAAAAAGGCATCTTTTTCGCGATTTTTCAAAAAAAAAATCGAAATTTCTTGCAAGATTTCAGAAATATGTCTATATTTGCACCAAATTTGCAGCCCCGAGAGGGAGAAACTGCGTTCGGACATGGCTTTAACCAGCCTTTTTCGGCGTGAAATTTGAGAGAACAACAATATATAGAATTACAAACAATTTAATTTTTTTTATTAATTTAATTTATTAACAGTATGAAGAAAAAAGTTTTTAGTAAACTGCTTATGGTAGCCCTCGTGGCCACCGTAGGTGTTTTCTCGTCTTGTAAGGACTACGACGACGACATCTCGGACGTCAATGGTCGCATTACACAGACGGCAACTGAGCTTCGCGACGACTACAATGCCAAGATTGAGACGGCAAGCAAGTCGATTGCGACGCTGCAGAATCTGTACAACAGCTTGGATGATGCCTACAAGAAAGCTGATGCTCAGTTGAACAGCTTGATCATGGATCAGACCGCTGCTGCTGTAAAAGATGCTAAGGCTTACTCTGATGGAAACCTGGCCACCGCTAAGGAAGCTGCCAAGGCTGCTGAGGAAGCTGCCAAGACGGCTGCCCAAGGCTATGCAGAGGTTGAGGCTGCTGCCGCTAAGGCTGCTGCCATCGCTGCCGCCAAGGAGCAGGTTGCTGCTGCTCAGAAGGAGTTGAGCGATGCTCTGGCTAAGGCCAATGAGCTCATCGCCCAGCAGGGTGAGAGCATTACTAACCTGATTGAGGCAAAGAACAAGCTCGATGCTGCTTTGGTAGCTGCTCAGGCTCGTGCCGATCAGGCTTATGCACTCGCAGAGAAGGCCAACACACTGGCTGAGACCAACAAGGCTAACCTTGAGAAGGCTGCTGCCGACATCACTGCTCTGCAGACCGGTCTGGCTAACCTCCAGGGTACTGCTGCCAACAAGGCCGACGTTGCCAAGTTGCAGAGTGACCTCGCTGCTCTCCAGAAGACTGTTAGCGATAACGTTGTCGACCTTCCTTCTTATAAGGAGAGCATCACCAGCATTACCAGTGAGCTGGCTAAGCTGAATTCTGACCTTACTACTGCTATTAGCAATATCAACGAGTCTATCGCTGCTGTGAAGTCTACTGCTGATGGTAACGTTGCTGCTATCGACGCTCTGAAGACTCAGCTGACCACCATCGACGCTGCATGGCAGCTCGCTGATCAGGAGATTATCAAGAGCATTAACTCGCTGGCTGCTATTGTTGACGCCAACAAGACTGATGCTGCTGCCAACCTGAAGAGCGCTGTTGACGCTATCACCGCTGAGCTGGCTGCTAAGCAGACACTTATTGAGAACAACGACGCTGCTATCAAGGCTCTCCTCAATACCAAGGTGAGCGAGCTCAACAAGCTCATCGAGGGCAATGCTGCTTCTATCCTGGCTGCTAATAAGACCATTGCTGACAACAAGGCTGCTCAGGATGCTGCTAACACTGTTATGCAGAACGACATCGCCAAGAACGCTAAGGACATCGTTGCTCAGGGTAAGGACATCACCAATCTTGATGAGGCCATCAAGGCTATCAAGAAGGCTCTTGGTGACGACACCGCTGAGACTCTGAAGGCATACGCTAAGAGCATTGCTGAGAGCAACGCCCTCCAGGCTAAGCTCGACGCTCAGGGTTATGCTGATGCACAGGATGCTGCCCAGAGTCTGACTCTGATGCAGGCTATCAAGGATCAGGCTGACCAGGATGCAAAGGCTTGGACTGCTGCTATCAACCTCGCTATCGAGAACCTCGTTACGACCTACAAGCTCGCCAGTCTGAATGAGTACATCAAGACGACTGCTGAGGCTGCCCAGACTGCTGCTGAGAAGAATGCTGCCGTGAAGGCTCAGGAGATTGCCAACAAGGCTCTCGCCGATGCTAAGGCTTACACTGACGTTCTCGCTCAGACCCTGAAGGACAACTACACCACCTCTACCGACATGAAGGCTGCTATCGAGACTGCTAAGAAGGCTGCTATCAGCCAGGCTTATCTCGACGTGCTCAACACTCTGCTGCGCGACTACGACGAGTGGTACAACATGAACGATGAGAACAAGATGAACCTGGAGCTCACGCCCACCATCATCCAACTCACCAAGGCTGCTGTTGAGAAGTACGGTCTGACCAAGGAGAATGCTCAGTCTATTATCAATGCTACCATCGAGGCTGGTCTGGCAAAGCCCGAGGGCACAGGCACCTACGACAAGGACGGTAAGGAGATTATGACTCCGGCTGGTGTCATCATGGCTGAGATTCTGGCTGCTGCCGATGCTCTGCAGCAGGAATTGGATGGTGTGGATGCTCGCGTGGCTGACATTGAGAAGATTCTCGGCGCTACCGTTGCTAATGGCGACACCACTCTCACTGGTAAGATTTTCACCGCTTCTGTAAACGCTCTGATTGCTACTGCTACCGACGATCAGTTCGCCGCTCTGAAGGAGCAGCTGGCTGGCACGAAGGCAAGTGGTCTGCTGACTCAGATTGAGGCTGCTGCTGCTCAGGCTAATCAGAATGCTATTGATCTCCAGACTATCAATGCTGCTATTGCTAACTTGAACACCAAGTTCGCTGGTCTTACTCCTGCTTCTGAGGATGTTGAGAGCAATCTGACTCCCGACAACTTCACTGCATTTGGAGCCAACATTGACAAGCTCATTGCTCGCGTAAACAAGAACAGCCAGGTTATCGACAACCTCGGTAACACCGTTGAGAAGTACGTGAACAAGTTCCTTGCCGAGAAGGTTGGTACCATGATTACCAGCATCAACCTGTATGCAAACCAGCACCAGCACAGCTCTGATGGTTTTGATGCATGGGATGGCTTTAACCATCATCTGGTATTCACTTATGCTATTGAGAAGGGCACTACCTTCCCGTGGGCTGATATGCAGAAGTATGTTGACGACAAGCTGACCTTTACGAATGGCTTCGTTCACACTTATCCCGATTCAATCCTTGTTCGCGTTAATCCTGTCAACGCTGAGCTCGACCCGAATCTGATTGCTCTTATCAACTCTAAGGGTGAGGATGTCATTGACAAGGGTATCGTGAAGGTTGTTTCTGTTGAGCGCTATGACCGCGACTTCTACATCACTCGTGGTAGCAACGATGGTGAGACTGGTCTGTGGGTTATCAAGTTCAAGCTCGTTGAGGAGAAGCCCGACGTATGGTCTGAGTTCAAGGCTGCTGCCTTTACAAAGAACACCATTTATGCTGGCAGACCTGATGCAGGTCAGTTTGCTGCTGATCAAGCTCAGATTCTTTACGCTGTTGGTGTGAAGAACACTAACTTCAGCGAGGATCCTGAGGCTGAGGACGACGGCATGAACCGCTATGTGGTTTCTGAGTACGACCTCGACCTGAATACGCAGAAGGCTTACCACATCTGGAACTACGATGTCAATGGTCAGACTGTTGCTACTATTCACAACCGTTACATTGTGAATGAGAACAAGCCTAACTCTACTCTGGCTGCAAAGCTTTGGACGGCCGACAAGAAGGAATATCCCGAGTCTTACTACGAGGAACTTACCTTCGCTCCGTATGATTCTGTTGCTTACATGACTTATGCTGGTAGCGACGACTATCCTAAGACTCCCTCTGAGTGCTATATGACCGATACGGCTCGGCGCTATAATTGGTATGCTAACAATCAATATCCTATTGGTAACTATATCAAGACTAAGTCAGATGGCAGCTATTACGTTGATGAGTTTGGCGAGCGCGTCATTGTTGACTATCCCGCTTACATCTACGAAGATCTGAAGCCCTTCAAGGAGGGTGATGAGGCTGGCACGTTCAATGTCATCGACCGTTATCATAACTTCAATAAGTATCAGAGTGGTTACATGACCAACGGTGTTGATAACCGTGACTACTTCGACATCAAGACCATCTTCTTCGATGCAAACGATGAGTGGGCCGACATCGAGATTGAGTTCCCGAACCCCATCTGCGATGGTCATTCGACTGAGATTGGCGGCTTCTTCGTGATGCTCGACCAGAACTTCGCTCGTGAGTCTTCTACTTCTGAGGTTTCTGCTTGGACGCAGTACATCTATAAGAACGTTGGTTTCTTCAGCGTGAATGGTTTCAACACCAAGACTGGCGAATTTAACCTCGACCCGACTCGTGAGGATACCCAGGCTGGTATCAAGGATGGTATCCGCAAGGCTCACCTCTTCAAGGGTAACAAGGGTACTATCAGCATTAAGAATGCCCGTGGTGCCAAGGGTGATGTCATCGGTTTCCGTGTCTATGCTGTCAACCTCGATGGTACGCTGTATGACCCCGATGGTCGTGCATTCTACGTGAAGGTTGGTGATCCTAACCTGGAGCGCACTCTGAACTTCGAGGTTACCGCTTACAAGCAGCGTGGTGATTCTGCACTGCAGAAGAAGGACCTTGAATATGGCGACGCTAAGAACATCTCGCTCTCTGAGTACAATGCCAAGGCTGCCGAGAAGGAAGATGCAAACTTCTTCAATATCTCTAAGGTTGAAATCAACAAGGGTGCCAAGTACTCGTATGAGTGGTCATGGGCAGAAGGTAACCCCGTTGTCCGTACTGATCACTATTCAACAAGCACCTACGCTCCTAAAGCTGATGAGGATTATTATCTGACTGATTTGTTCGACTTCACCTATTCTGAGGAGAAGGACGACAAGGTTAAGATGGACGACAATGCTCAGTGGCATCGTGGATTCTATCCTGGTGGTCGTTGGGACAAGAATAATCCTGGCTACAGAGACATCAACAACGTGAAGGTTACGCTGAGGGATGCTGCTCGTCTGCAGAACGACTCTACCTATCACCTGAAGTGTGTTGTCACGAAGGAGGATGTTGACGGTGCTACTAATGTTGTGAACATCGTTTACGTCAACGTTACGAAGAAGATGCCGCAGGGTCTGCCCGAAGCATTCGGCGTACGTCTGACTCAGGAGAACAACGTTAAGAATGTTGCATTCTACCTCCGTCCGGTCAATGGTTATAGCAACGGCATTATCTTAAATGGTTACACTAGTAACAACGTTTGGGATATCGATCCTTACTTCTTCACCGAGAATCATAAAACATATGAGAAGTATGGTGAAAGTGCTATCGACGATTTAACCAGTAAAGCATACTCTTATAGGCCTCTCCGTTGGGCTGTTGACGTACGTCCTTACAACTTCGAGGAGTTCTTCACTGGTCTGTTCTTAGATGCTGAGAATAAGGTTATCGATCCTGACTACAACTTCGTATTCGAAGGTGCAGGTGGCTATAAGTACTACGAAAGCACTGATAAGGAGGAAGAGTGGCGTGCTGCTGATGCTATCTCTGTCTATCGCCCGAAGATGAGTAACTATAGCAACTATCAGCCCACTTACAGTGGTCTTGACAATGCCAAGACATTGCAGACCAGCATGCAGCCTACTTACTATCTGCCGTTCGTCAATTACAAGATGATTGAGAAGTATCCGAGTAACTCTAAGAAGCTTGCTGTGAAGGCTGGTTACACCTATCATGACATCAACTTCACTATTGACAAGCAAACTGGCGCTGTTAGCGGTACCGACTATCAGATTGAGCCTGTCTACTTCGATAAGGACGGTAAAACTGTTGAAAAGGCTGCCGATGCTGCCTTCCAGTGCTACTTCAAGTGCGCTATCGACGAGACCTTCACTGGTAAGTTCTTCCTCGCTACGGATACTTCTACTGTTGATATGCAAGCTCTGAAGCCCAATGCATACAAGGATCTTAAGGGTGTTGGCGCTTCTGCTACCAAGCCCGTGCCTTATGGTACTAAGTTCCGTGTATTCGTTGACTCTCTGAACCTGAAGTGGAAGAGCAACCTGGCTATCCTGCCTTACGATGCTACTACAGAGGCTGAAGCTGCTAAGTACTTTGGTGCTTCTTACTTCATGACTGCATTTGATAAGTTCACTACTAAGTACACTAAGGTTGACGCTGCCGGTAAGTCTTACTATGTTGATACGCTGGCTGTTACCACTGACCAGGGCTTTGATAACAAACTTTATCGCATTAACGAAGGTCAGGTTTCTCGTACTGCTGTGAGGTATCTGAAGCTCGTTGATGTTGCCGATCCGTACATCACGAAGGTTCTTATCACGAAGCCTGGTAAGGCTGAGACCGCTACTGGTGCCGATGCTCCTACCGAGCTTTCGGAGGCTAAGGGTAATCTCGACCGCATCTATGACTACTTCGATATTAAGGATCTGAGTGCTGAGGATGGTGTCGATGGTAAGACTTATGGTGAAATGGGTGTTTATGGTCTGGTATTCATCCCGAAGACAACCGTGCTTGATCCTACCAAGATTGGTCAGTTCGTCATCTTCGTCAAGAATAATGCTAAGGCCGTCCACCAGTGGGGTCACACCGCAGGCTTCAACTCTGACGATGTGAAGATCTACATCGGTAACCCGAACTCGACTCCTAACATTAACAGTTCACGCCGCGCCCGCTAATCGGGAGTGATTCGAACTCAAGTGACTTAGTGGTCACAATCCTATAGAAATGGGGGCGCCCACTGCGGACGCCCCCATTATTTAAAAAAGCTAACTTTTAAAGTTAAGATGAAGAAAATATTTGGTTTTATCTTTGCATTCTTTGCAATGCTGCTGCTCTCCGTATCGTGCAGCAAGGTCGTCAAGGACAAGACTTCGGGTCTGGTCGACGAGATTAACGACTCTGTCATGGTGTTGAAGATCGACGGCTCTAAGGTGCATTTCGACGTCACGGCAGCTTCGTTCACCCACGGTGCCGTTATGTATGGTGATTCCGTCATCGTACATTATACCGGCGACCTCAGTAAGAAGCGTGCATTGGCCGAGGCTGTCTATCTCATTGAGCGCCCCGGAACCATTGTCGAGGTCAAGGAGGGCGAGATTGACAGTACCAAGGAACTGCTGACACGTCCTGCCGAAGCAGGTGCTACCGAGGCTATCGACAATCTGATAAGGCTGTCAAAATCACAGCGGCATGCTGAGTAAAACCCCTTAAACAAGAATTACATTATGAAAGCATTAAAGACATTACTGATCGGCGCACTGGCCATGACGGCCACGGCTGCCTCCGCCCAGGTCTACGAGGCTCAGGACGGTACGAAGTATGAGTTCCAGAAGTACTGGTTCTTCGACCTCGAAGGCGGTGCACAGTACACTCTCGGCGAGGCTAAGTTCCGCCGCCTTGTGCGTCCCAACGTGCAGGTGGCCATCGGCCGCCAGTTTAATCCCTGGTTAGGCGTCCGTCTGCAGGTGAACGGCTGGCAGAGCCGCGGCTACTGGGATCTCGGTTTGATGGAAAACGGCTATTCTGCCCACTATCCCATCGGCTACACTTTCAACTATGTGGCTCCCGGTCTTGACCTGATGGTCGACCTGACTAACCTCATCGGTGGCTACAACCCCACTCGCGTATTCGGCTTGAAAGCCTTCCTCGGCGGTGGTGCTAACATTGGCTTCGACAATGACGAGCTGAACGAGCACCTCGACAAGAGCCGCCACGGTCTGACGCTGCGTAACAACTCGCTTCCCAACACTACCGGCCACAGCTTCGAGTATGTGTGGGACGGCACACAGGTGCTCCCCTTCGGACGTGGCGGCCTCGAGGCTTCGTTCCGTCTGAACAAGTGCATCAGCCTGCTTATCGAGGGTAACGCCAACATCCTGAGCGACAAGTACAACTCGAAGAAGACCGACAACGCCGACTGGTACTTCAACGTGCTCGGCGGTCTGCGCTTCAACCTGGGCAACACCTATACCAAGACGCTGCCCCCGCCTCCCGCTCCCGAGCCTGTTCCCGTTGTTAATACAACACCGGAGCCCGATCCCGCTATCATCGAGCTGCAGCGCCAGCTGAAGGAACTCCAGGAGAAGGAGTCGAAGGTTGACCCGCTGCGTCGCGACATCTTCTTCCAGATCAACAAGACTGAGATTCGCGAGAGCGAGGCCCAGAAGGTCCGCGAGATTGCCTACTATCTGGTGAAGTATCCCAACACGCGCGTCGTGGTTACTGGTTATGCCGATGCCGGCACCGGTAACGACAAGATCAACGACCGCCTGGCTGCCCAGCGTGCCGACGCCGTTGTGAAGGCTCTGCAGCAGCAGTACGGCATTGAGTCGAGCCGTATCAGCTATGACTCAAAGGGTAGTCGTGTTCAGCCGTTCTCTGACAACGACATGAACCGCGTCTCTATCTGTATCGCCGAGTAAATCGCGGAGTACATAGATTTTTAGGAGATTACCGGGCCCCGCGCCCGGTAATTTCTTTTATAGTTGTTAATCGCACTTTTTATCCTACACTTCCTACACTTCCTGCACCTACGGTTTGTTCACCGCCAGTGAATGATTGTAAACCGGCGCTTTTTGCCCAAAACCCGGCGCCTTTTGCCCAAAACCCGGTGCCTTTTGCCCAAAACCCGGTGCCTTTTGCCCAAAACCCGGCGCTTCTCGTTCAAGAACCGACACCTTATCCAACACCTGTGTGATTTTCTGTCAGGTGTAGGAAGTGTTGGAAGTGTTGGTTGTTTTGTTCTTGCCCTTCACAATGCGCGCGCGGCTATAAAATAAGTGGCGATTTGCTTGGTGTTTCCGCTGTTTTTCGTTACCTTTGCAGGCGGATGAAACGACTGATTTGTATTACTGTGTGTGCCGTGCTTGCATCAGCTGTGATGCAGGCAATACCTCGTTCGCGCACTGCTGCCCTGCAGTTGGCGGCGGCCTTCCTGGCCGAGCGTCATGCTGCGGCCCGTTCTGCTGAACCTACACCTGAACCAACACTTACAGAAGCGACCTCACCTTTCGGCGGACTTTATGTCTTTAATGTCGGCAGCGACGAAGGGTTCGTCATTGTCGGCGGTGACGACCGCCTTGAGGCGGTGCTTGGCTATGCTGAGAGCGGGAGATTCGATGCTGCCACGATGCCGGAGAATATGCGGGCGTGGCTGGATGGGGTGGATGGGGTGGATGGGGTGGATGGGCAGGATGGGCTGGATGGGCAGAGTGCCCAAGTTGCCCATCAAGCCGCCCCAGCCGCGCAGCCGCTTGACCCCATCCGTCCGCTCATCAGGACTGCTTGGGCTCAGCGCGAACCCTATAACAATCTCTGCCCGGATGGTTCACCTACGGGCTGCGTGGCCACGGCCCTGGCTCAGGTGATGAAATACCATGAATGGCCGCAGGACAGCACAGCGGCCATCCCCGCCTACAACAATGAATCGGAATTGCCAGCAGCCGTTCTCGACTGGGCGAACATGCTGAACGGCTACGGCGGAAACGAACCGCAGGAGGCTGTCGACGCCGTGGCGCAGCTGATGCTCTACTGCGGACATGCTGTCAAGATGGTCTATGACACCTCGTCGTCGGCGGCCAGCGATCAGCTAATCCCCTACAGCCTGTGCAACTACTTCGGCTATGATGCCGGCATCCGACAGGTTCTGCGCAGCCAGTACACCAGCGACGAGTGGGAAGCACTGATCTATGGCGAGCTGCAGGCCGCGCGCCCCGTCATCATAAGCGGCAGGCGGATGACCTCCGGCCACGACTTTATCTGCGACGGCTACGACGGCGACGGCTTCTTCCATATCAACTGGGGATGGGGCGGGTCGTACGACGGCTTCTACCGGCTCTCATTGCTTAATCCCTACACGACAGGCTCAATGCTGGCCAACAGGGACGGCTACACCTTGAACCAGTCGGCTATCGTGGGCATACAGCCCGACCGTGGCAGTGAGGCGCCAACGGCTGACACCGACGAGCTGCTGCTGACCGCCGAGCGGCTGACACTGACGGGCGACGCGAACGCAAAACGCACCGGCACGGGCAAGGCGTTCACGGTGAACATTTGCAGTCCGCTCGTCAACCTCTGGCCCGTCGCAGCTAAATTCAGGTACGGCCTGGGTCTTATGCAGGACGGTAAGCTGGTGGGAGCCAGCACCCACCAGGCCGGTATCGCTCAGGTGCTGCCTGCGGCCTCGGTGGGCCGGTCGGCAAGCCAGAGCTTCACGTTTGGCAAGGGACTGACGGGCACCTACCGTATCGTTCCTATCTGTACCGTCTATTCAAGAACCACCCTCAGATGGCAGCCGGCTCTTGGTTCGGACAAGTTCTACATTGAGGCAGTGATTACTGACAAGGCGGTTACGCTGACTGAATATCCGCGGCTGGACATCGTGGTCAATAAGGTGACCACCACGCATGAGGCCGACAGACTGGCCTTCGACGTGGCCATCACCAACCGGGGCGAAGACTACGACGGTCCGCTGACGCTGGTCGTCAACGGCACGGTGGTGTCGAGCATAGGCATCATCATTGCCTCGGGAGCCTCCGACGTCGTGCAGTTCCACTACAGTCCGGGATCTGACGGTACGAAGCAATACCATATAGGCTATCACGGCACCGACAAGTCGTGGATAGCCTCGGGGAAGGTTGACTTCTATGCCGAAGACCTCAACAGCTTCGCCGTCTGGGACGCCCAGGGACAGCTCAGGCGCCTGGCCCTCGACGACGACGGGCGTGCCGTCGTGCCGCCTGATGCCGTGGCGGTTGACATGGGGAGCCTGAGACAGGCCACCGTCGTCGCTAACGACAACCCCAACTGCCTGTACTACGTCGCTGCAGCCACTGACGAGGAGCCGGCCCTTGAAGTCGACGCGTTGAACGTCGTCGTGGGCACCTTCGCCGACGCCATCACCCTCACCGACGGCTATGACTTCTACTGCCCCAAGTCGTTCACGGCGGGTAGCGCCGTTTATACCCGGACCTTCACACGAGGCTACGACGGGGCGGGCGGCGGCTGGGACACCATCATGCTGCCCTTCGACGTGCAGACGGTGACGCCCGAGGGCCGCGGACCGATTGACTGGTTCCGCTCGGCAGACGATGCTGACAAGGACTTCTGGCTGATGACGATTGCCGACAGCGGCTGGAGGAGGCTCAGGTTTGAGCATGCCCGGCAGATGGAGGCCAACCGGCCCTACCTGATAGCCGTGCCGGGCGACGCCTACGGCGACCGCTCACTGACGGGCACCGACGTGACCTTCGCCGCCGAGCACGCCGTCGTCCACCGGACGGCGATGACAAGCGACGGTGGCGGAGAGTACAGTTTCTCGGGCACTTTCGCCACCGAACTGCAGCCGGAGTGGTACCAGCTGAACGGCATGGGGGCCGCGTTCAAGCGCTTCAAGCAAGCGGTGGCACCTTTCCGAGCCACGGTCCTACGCGGCTCCACACGGTGAGAAATCGCTTTGAAAATTTGGCCGTTTCGCCAAATGTTAGTAATTTTGCAGCCTGTAATCTAAATGGTCATGATGAGACGACAGATATTCCGTTTAACCCTGCCGCTGCTGCTCCTCGCGACAGCTGTGCTTGGCTCTTGTAACAAGGCGAATAGCCGCATGGACGTCACCGAGGACAAGGCAGAGATTGTGTTTGACTCGCTAAGCTACGATTTCGGCGAGGTGCTCCCAGACACGCTTACGTCTTACGACTTCGTGTTCCATAACATCGGGGCAACGACTCTTCATCTGACCTCGGTGGTCCCCAGTTGTGGCTGCACCAAGACGAAGTGGCCCAAGGGCGGCATAGAACCGGGTGAGGCCGGCGTCATTACGGCCGTGTATGACTCACATGGCTCTATGCCAGGACATTTCTCGAAATCTATTCGTGTCTATAGCAACGCCAAGACCAGCTTCTGCCGACTGTCAATCAGCGGCGATATCGCAGAAGCGCAGCCCTGAACGGCGGAGTCGGTCGCAGGAAGCCCATGAAGCTGGTGCCGGCCATATTCAGCTGGTAGGAGACCGTGGCTGAGGAGCCGGTTGGGTTGTTTGCTCCAGTAAAACAGTAGTCTTCGGTATAGTCGGCAGTTGCGGCTGTTTCGCGGACCACGACGTCGTGGGCGGCGAAGGTCATCGTTGTGCCCTGCAGCGAGCGCTCACCATAGGTGGTGCCGGGCACCGCCATCAGGTAGGGGCGGTTGGCCTCCATGCGGTCGGCATGGGTGAAAGTCAGTGTCTCGCCGGTGGCGGTGGCGATGGCCATCAGCCAGAAGTCCTTGCCAGTGTCGTCGGGAGCGTGGAACCAGTCCTTTGGCTGGTTGTCGGCAGTCACCGTTTCCACGTCGAAGGGCAGGATGATGGTGTCCCAGCCGCCTCCCTTGCCGTCGTAGCCCCGGCTGACGGTGCGTGTATAGACCGCCTCACCCGCCGTGAACGGCATGGGGCAGTAGAAGTCATGACCGTCGGTGAGCGTCAGCAGCGGTGTGTAGTGGCTGCTGATGACGTTGCTGAGACCTTCGGTTGCTGCGCTGCTCCCGGTGATGTAGTACAGGCAGTTGGGATTAGTGTTGGGAATGATGGTGGCGGGTGCTTGGTCGCCGAAGTCAGCGGCCACCGCCGCAGCCGGTATTGTCGCAGTTCCGCCGTCAAGGCTGATGCGCTCCTGTCGGCCGTCAGCATACCAGACGGTGAAACTGTTCTGGTCGATGGAAGTAAAATTGGCCTTGCCTTTCGTAATCCACTGGCTCTCGTCTTTCGTATAGCTGATCACGTATTCCTGCTCCGTCCATAGCCTATTGTAGTAGAAGGTGGCAGTGGCCGTTTCGCCGGGTGGAATGCTGACCCCCGTATAGCCTACGCGCAGTCCGCGGATGAAGAGATAGAGCAGCCCGTTGTAGTCGTCGCCGTGGTTGCTGACGGTGGCGGTGGCCACGATG
Source organism: Prevotella sp. (assembly GCA_017395215.1). Classification (GTDB taxonomy): domain Bacteria; phylum Bacteroidota; class Bacteroidia; order Bacteroidales; family Bacteroidaceae; genus Prevotella. The sequence goes on from JAFPVW010000138.1 coordinate 15,830, forward strand.
GTAGTGCCCATGAGCGTGAACTGTATGTCATCGATGGTTAGGTTGCGCGAGGGATGCTCCGTCAGTGTGAGCGTCGTTTCCGTGAGTACTGCCTCAATATAGCGGCTATTGGCTCCGATGGCTGTTTTCAGTGTATCCTTCTTCCCCTCATAGATATTGCAGACGGGCACGATGCGGTACGTGCCCGTCATATTGGCTCCAAAGGTGATGGTCTGATTTGCTCCCCGGTATATATAGCTGCCGGGAACGAAGGTGACGGCATATTGCAAGTTTTCGCTGCCCTCGATGAGCTGGCCGTCGGCATCGGCAAGTGCCAGTCCGAAGCCGCTCTCCAGCGTGTCGGCAGTGTGGTTGGCGAACGGGCAGCAGATCTTCACCGTAAACGACTCGCCGACGCTGGTGCGCTCCATCGTGGCCGCTGATGTCAGTACCATTTCCTCGGCTGTCAGCAGACGCGCTGCCGTTGGAGGCGTACCGCCCCGGTCGGGCTGGATGCCGATGACCGCCGACTGGTAGGTGGAGTAGCCGTCGAGACCGATGCCGCCCCCGCCGCCAGTGCCTACCTGTGCGGGGTTTGCCGCCGACAGCCGGTACCAGCCGTCGCTTTGGCCGCCCCATCCCCAGTTGAAATGGAAGAAGCCCTGGCCGTCGTAGCCGTCGACGACGAACTCGTGGCTCCCTGCCGACCGCTGTCCGCTGTAGATGACAGGCCGTCCTGCCTGCAGTTCTTCGAGGATGAGCGACTGCCACTCGTCGGCGGTGTAGTCCATGCTGTAGACGACGCGCGTGCCGCCGTCGTAGCCGAAGAAGTGTGTGAGTGCTGTCGGAATGTTCTGCTCGTAGGCCCATGAGGCGGAACTGTAGTTCATCTGTACTGCATGTCCGCAGTATTGCATGAGCAGAGCTACCGACTGGTAGTTGTCGGCGGTGGCCATGGTAGGCATAGCCGTCCAGTCGATGGAGACGGGCGGCAGTTCGTCGTAGGAGCTGTAGGCGGGAATGACCGTTGTGGGGCCTTGGGGCCACTGGTGGTAGTTCATGACCTGGGCCATGGCGGTGGCTACGCAGCCGGTGGCGCAGCCGGCGGGGCAGAGCTGGTTGTAGGGCGACTGCTGCCCCCACTGCGTGGGGAGCAGGGGACGGACGGGGGAGGTGCTGTGGGGAGGATGGGGTTGATGGGCTGACTGGGGATAATGGGCTGGCTGGGCAATTTGGGTGCTGCGCCCAGCCAGTCCATCCAGCCATGCCCGTGCATTTGCGGGCATGGTGGTGATGGTGCCGCTCTCACCATAGGCGATGACTGCGTCGGGGCGGTCGTCAGCAGCGACGATGACAAATCCCTCGTCAGAGCCGATGTTGAAGGCATAGCAGGCGGGCGAGGGGGACTGGGCATCGGTGAGTATAGACAATGATGACGGCTGCGTCGCCCGTGATGCTGCCGCCTTGCCGTCGAGGAATGCCCGTGCCAACTGGCGGGCCTCGTCGCGGCTGATGGTCGCGGCTGACAGCAAAGTGGCGGCAAGCAGCACCAGGAAAGTGGCGGAGAGACGTCGCATGGCGTCAGACGAGGTGTATACCATCAGGACCGATGGTGATGAGGCGGCGGCGGTAGAGGTCGCCGACGGCCTGCTTGTAGGCTTTCTTGGAGACGCCGAAGCGGGCGGAGATGGCTTCAGCGGGGGAGTGGTCGCCGAGCGGGCAGAAACCGTCGTTCTCGTAGAGATGGCGCAGCAGCACCTCGGCGAAGTCGAGGGCGCGCTGGCGGCCGGTGGTCTTCTGGTAGCGCTCAACCTTGGCTGTGGCCATGAGGCGGTGGGTCTTCTCGTCCTCCATGACGTAGACGTAATAGGTGTTGCCGCGCTCCATGCGCTGCTTCTGCTCGCGGAAGGGGCAGAAGAGGTCCTTCTGCAGGCCCCAGCGAAGGAAGGCACCGTACTCATTGGTCCAGGCGCACTCCATGTAGGCAAACTCGCCGACGGTGGCCAAGGGGCGCTCGGTGGTGGCGACGATGCGCTCGTCGTGGTCGAGATAGAGGAAGACTTCGAGCGTGTCGCCGATGTGCATGGCGGGGGTGACGTAGCGCTGGGGGAGGAGGATTTCGTCGTAGATTCCTTCCTGGGGGGCAGCGGCACCGC
>JAFPVW010000139.1 GCA_017395215.1 Prevotella sp.
CCATCTTCTGGATTCTGATGAACGGCCTGATGGTGTTTCTGGGCTTGCACGTAATTTAATTGATAATTGAAAATTGATAATTGATAATCGAATAATTATATGAAGGTAGGACTATTTATTCCCTGTTACGTGGATGCCGTCTATCCGGAGGTGGGCATGGCGACGTGGAAGTTGCTGAAGCACCTGGGCATCGACGTGACGTATCCCGAGAAGCAGACCTGCTGCGGTCAGCCGATGGCCAACGCGGGTTTCGAGAAGCAGGCCATTCCCCTGGCCGAGAAGTTTGAGGAGAAGTTCAAGGGCTTCGACTATGTAGTGGCGCCGAGCGTCAGCTGTACGGCGTTTATCAAGTTCAACTATCCGCGACTGACTGCCCACGAGTGCGAGACAGCCAAGAAATGTATGGACGTCGTGGAGTTCCTTCACGACGTGGTGAAGGTAGAACGCCGCCTTGGCACATTCCCCCACAAGGTGAGCCTCCACAACTCATGTCACGGCGTACGCGAGTTGGGACTGTCAAGTCCCACTGAGGAGAATGTCAACAAGTTCAACAAGATCAAGGACCTGTTGCAACTGGTCGACGGCGTCGATGTCGTAGAGCCGGAGCGGCCTGACGAGTGCTGCGGTTTCGGCGGCATGTTCTCCATCGAGGAGACCGCCGTTTGCGCCCAGATGGGTAAGGACAAGGTGGAGCGCCACATGCAGACGGGCGCCGAATACATCACCGGCCCCGACTGCTCGTGCCTGATGCACATGGCGGGCGTGGCCAAGAAGCAGGGCTTCGATATCAAGTTCAAACACGTCGTTGAGATTCTGGCCGCAGGGCTATAATTTCGAAATATCGATACATCGAAATAACGAAAAAGAAAGATTATGAGTACATCACATAGCAAAGCCGCCAAGCAGTTCTTGAAGAACCAGTCGTATGCCCACTGGCACGACGCCACATTCTGGGCCGTGCGCACCAAGCGCGACAACATGGCCTACGGGCTGGACGAGTGGGAGCAGTTGCGCGAAAAGGCATCGCAGATAAAGCGCCACACCATCACCCATCTTGACGAATACCTCGACTTGTTTGCCACCAACGCAGAGAAGAATGGAGTGGAAGTACACTGGGCTAAGGATGCAGAAGAGTTCAACGAGATTGTCTTCGGCATCCTGAAGAACCACAACGTGAAAAAGATGGTGAAGTCGAAGTCCATGCTTACCGAGGAATGCGGCATGAACCCATACCTTGAGTCGAAAGGCATTGAGATTGTAGAGACCGACCTTGGCGAGCGCATCATACAGCTAAAGGGTCAGGCTCCAAGCCACATCGTAATGCCCGCCATACACCTCAACCACGACGACGTAGGCGAACTGTTCGAGGAGAAAGGCATCTCGAACGAGAAGGGCAACCACGACCCCACATTTCTCACCTACCGCGCACGCCTCTCGCTGCGCAATGAGTTCCTCACCGCCGATGCCGGCATGACCGGTGCCAACTTCGGCATTGCCGAAACTGGCGACATCATAGTCTGCACCAACGAGGGCAATGCCGACATGTCCACATCTTGCCCCAAGCTCCACATAGCCGCCATCGGACTGGAGAAAATCATCCCCAACTACGAGTGCCTGGCCGTATTCCAGCGCATGCTCTGCCGAGCAGGCACCGGGCAGCCCACCACCACCTATACCTCCCACTTCCGCAAGGCTCGCCCCACAGCCCACCACATGCACATCGTTCTCGTTGACAATGGTCGCTCAGAGTGGATTGCCAACCCCGAGCACTGGGAGAGCCTGAAGTGCATCCGCTGCGGCTCGTGCATGAACACTTGCCCCGTTTACCGCCGCTCCGGGGGCTATTCCTACAGCTACTTCATTCCCGGCCCCATAGGAATAAACCTCGGCATGCTTCGCGACGCACGCAAGCATAGCGGCAACGTCTCCGCCTGCACGCTCTGCCTCTCGTGCCAGACCGTCTGTCCTGTCAAGGTGAACCTCGGCGACCAGATATACCTGTGGCGACAGCAGCTCGACGAGTTCGGTACTGCCAACCCTGAAAAGAAACTCATTTGCAAGGGCATGTCGATGGTCTACGGCTCGCCCGGCCTCTACAACCTCGGCACTGGCCTTGCCCACTGGGCCAACCTCATCCCCTCGCCCATCATGAACTGCGGCCTGAACCCCTGGGCCGAGGGTCACAAGATGATGACGTTCCCGAAGAAACCGTTCCACGAAGTCATCAAGGAACTGTAATTTCGAAATACCGAAATATCGAAATAACGATAACGTTATAAAGAAAAAAGACTATGGCAAGTAAAGAAGACATATTAAAGAAGTATCGCGCAAATGTGCGCGAACGGTACGACATGCCCGACCTGAGCGACATCAAGGCTATCACCTACACCAACCCGCTTCTGCAGTTCATGAACATGACCAAGAGTGTTGGCGGCAATACAGTAGAATTGGAGCCAGGTCGCGACATCAACGAACTCATCCGCGAGTTGTACCCCGACGCCAAGGAGATTGCGTCGAACCTGCCCGAGATTACCATCGCCACGCGCAATCCCGACGAGGTGGGCCGTGCACGCGACCTCAACGGCACCGACGTTGGTGTCATCCGTGGCATGTTTGGCGTAGCCGAAAACGCATGCGTGTGGATTCCGCAGCAGATGAAAGAGAAAGCGGTCTGTTTCATATCCGAGAATCTGGTAATACTCTTACCGAAGTCTCAGATTGTCAACAACATGCACGAGGCCTACGCGCGACTGGCGCAGCGCGACCCGAAGTCAGGACTCGACCTCTTCGACCAGTATGGCTATGGAACCTTCATCAGCGGCCCGTCGAAGACTGCCGACATTGCACAGGTGCTTGTCATGGGAGCACAGGCAGCAAGGTCGGTAACAGTGGTGCTCATGCCCGAATAAGTAGGACTTAGTGTGCAAACAACATAATTTAACTCTTCAAACCACGCTTATTTCTGATTAATTCAATAACTTTGCAGGCAATTTTCAAAAACCCTAACAAAGAAATGATTAACATTACCTTCCCTGACGGCTCTGTTCGCTCGTATGAGCAGGGCGTTACCGGACTTCAGATTGCCGAGAGCATATCGCCAGCTCTGGCACGCAGCGTCATAGCATGCGGTGTGAATGGCGAGACAGTAGAACTGAACCGCCCCATTGACAACGACGCTACCATAGCGCTCTACAAGTGGGACGACGAAGAGGGCAAGCACACCTTCTGGCACACCAGCGCCCACCTTCTGGCCGAGGCACTGCAGGAACTCTATCCTGGCATACAGTTTGGCTTCGGTCCTGCCATCGAGAACGGATTCTTCTACGACGTGCTGCTGCCCGAAGGCCAGATGATCAAGGAGAGCGACTTCCCGAAGATTGAGCAGAAGATGAAGGAGCTGGCCTCAAAGAAAGAACCCGTTGTGCGCCGCGAGGTAGCCAAGGCCGACGCCTTGAAAGAGTTTGCCGCAGCCGGACAGACTTATAAGTGCGAGCATATAGACCAGGATCTTGAGGACGGCACAATCACCACTTACACACAGGGTGCCTTCACCGACCTCTGCCGCGGTCCCCACCTCACAGACACAGGCGAGATCAAGGCCATCAAGCTCACCAATGTAGCAGGTGCCTTCTGGCGTGGCGATGCCACCCGCGAGCAGATGCAGCGCCTCTATGGCATCTCGTTCCCCAAGAAGAAGATGCTCGACGAATACCTCGTCATGCTCGAGGAAGCCAAGAAGCGCGACCACCGCAAGATAGGCAAGGAGATGGAACTATTCATGTTCTCCGACAAGGTTGGCAAGGGCCTTCCCATCTGGCTCCCCAAGGGAACAGAGCTGCGCCTGCGCCTGCAGGACCACCTGCGCAAGGTGCAGAAGCGCTTCGGCTATCAGGAGGTCATCACACCACATATAGGCTCCAAGAACCTGTATGTCACTTCCGGCCACTATGCCCACTACGGCAAGGACTCCTTCCAGCCCATCCACACCCCTGAGGAGGACGAGGAGTATATGCTCAAGCCAATGAACTGTCCACACCACTGCGAAATCTTCGCATGGAAGCCACGCAGCTACCGCGACCTGCCACTTCGCATAGCCGAGTTCGGCACTGTCTACCGCTACGAGCAGTCGGGCGAGCTGCACGGCCTCACACGTGTGCGCTCATTCACCCAGGACGACGCCCATCTCTTCTGTCGCCCAGACCAGGTGAAGCAGGAATTCCTTAACGTGATGGACATCATCAACATTGTGCTCAAGGCGTTCGGCTTTGAGTTCGAAGCACAGATAAGCCTCCGCGACCCCAACGACCACGACAAGTACGTGGGAACCGACGAGGACTGGGCACTGGCCGAGCGCGCCATCGTCGAGGCCTGCCAGGAGAAAGGCCTCCCCGCCAAGGTGGAATATGGCGAGGCCGCCTTCTACGGTCCCAAGCTCGACTTCATGATCAAGGATGCCATCGGGCGCCGCTGGCAGTTAGGCACCATTCAGGTGGACTACAACCTGCCCAAGCGCTTCCAGCTGGAATACACCGACGAAGACAACCAGAAGAAGACACCCGTCATGATCCACCGTGCTCCCTTCGGTTCCATGGAGCGCTTCTGCGCCGTGCTCATCGAGCACACCAGCGGACACTTCCCACTATGGCTCACTCCCGACCAGGTGGCAATACTGCCGCTGTCGGAAAAATACAACGACTATGCACAAGAGGTGGCTACCAAGTTCGACCTCGGCGGCGTACGCGCCACCATCGACCTGCGTAACGAGAAGCTCGGACGCAAGATTCGCGACAACGAGCTGAAACGCATACCATACATGGTCATCGTAGGCGAGAAAGAACAGCAGGACGGCACCGTTGCCGTGCGCCCGCAGGGAGGCGGAGAGCAGAGCGTCAAGACCATACAGGAATTCATCGACGAGGTGAACAGTCGCGTGGCTGAAATGACCAAGGATTTCTAAACCCATGAGACGTCTTACACTATTCATAACTGTGCTGCTGTCCACGCTGTGGGCAGCAGCACAGAAGTCTTTGTACATACCACTGGAGTGGCGCACTGCACGCACCGACACATTGCTCTGGGCCGAAAGCGACCCCGACAACCGCTACACATGGTCGAAGTCGAGGAGCAAGGAGACTGACAACTGCATAGTCCTTTGGGACAAGTACTATGGCAACACCAGCCCCTCGCAGGCTCCCGCCGCCTACCGCGTCGACATCGACGACCTGCTGCGACAGGCCGAACAGTTCTACGACCTTGAACTGAACACCCTCGGATTCGTAAACCCGCAGACATCTAACCTCTCCAAGTACAAGGTGATGATTCTGCTCAACCACTCCACAGAGTGGATATGCTATGGTGCAGGCTACGACTTCCAGGTGCCTGCCCTCTGGCTCAGCCCCAGCACGTGCCACCCTGTGGGGCACGCCGTAGCACATGAGATAGGACACTCATTCCACTATATGTGCTACTCCGAGGCATCACGCCACGGAGCCGACGCCGACGTGCAGACAGGATTCCATGAGGCCGTGGGCAACGGCAGCGTAACATGGGAGCAGACCGCCCAGTGGCAGGCATGCCAGTCGTTCCCGGAACTCATGTTCCAGGAGAGCATGGGGGTGTTCCGCAACTCCCACAACTACGCCTTCACCCACGAGTGGCACCGCTACCAGAGCTACTGGTTCCTATACTATCTGTGCCAGCACTACGGCGACATCACCACCGTGGCCAACGTGTGGAACACTCCCGAGAGCAAAAAGGCCAACAACAACCGCACCAAGGACTTCAACGAGGTGCTCATGGACTGCAAGCAGCTCTCCACCGCCGACCTCTTCCGTCTCTATTACGACTATGCCAGCCGCCTATCCACATGGGACCTCGATGCCTGCACACCCTATCGCAACAGTCAAGTGGGAAACTTCGCCTACCGCTGCGTAAGCACTGCCCCTAAGCAGTACCAGGTGGCACTGGCCAGCTGTCCACAGTCCACTGGCTTCAACATCATCCCCCTGCAAGTGCCAGCAGCAGGAACCACCGTAACCACACGCTTCACTGCACTGCCCTCAGGCACCGCCCTTGCCGACGGCGACCCCGCCCAAGTGCTCAACGGCGAGTCACAGCTCTCTGCCTCAGGCATGAAAGCCTACACCACTGTGGCCAACCGCCGCCACACAGGCTTTCGCTTAGGCTACGTGGCACTGCTCTCCAACGGCACCCGCATCTACCACCACGCCGACTCCGTCTACAGCGCAGGCCAGGTGCTCACCCCATGCGAGTTCAGCATCAGCGTGCCCGAAGCCACCTCTCGGCTGTGGCTCATTGTAGTACCCGCACCATCAGTCTACTACCAGCACCGATGGGATGAGACCACCTCCACCGACGACCAGTGGCCCTACCGCTTCGAACTTGAGGGCACCGACATCAGCACCGATGCCACCGTCTACTCACAGCCCGTAATCGACGGGCGCCCCGTGGCAGATGCCACCATCACCTACGATGTCACCTTCCCAAGCTCTGCCACCCAGTTCCCGGCCATCGACATAGCCGTAGGCGGCCAGGCCGCCCAGACCCTCGGCACCGCATTCCAGCTGTCGCCATCGTCCATAGCCTCGAAAATGCAGAACTACAGCACGGCCGGTCCCAGTACCGGCCGTATCATGTTCTATGCCGCCAATGCCGTCGGCAAGCTCATCGACAGGGCCTCCACAGCAAATGGCTACGGCCACTGGTTCGCCGACGACGGCACTGTCATCAACTATCCCAATGGCGTTGTCTACTCAGAGTTTAATCCAGCATCCCTGACATTCACCCTCGGTCAGATGCCTGGCCTGTGCAAACACAGCAACACCTATACCATAGCCCAAGCACTGCGCTACAACGCAGGGGCAGATACAGAGGCAAAAGTCCTCTTCGTCTTCAACATCCGCATCGACGACCAGCAGACCCCCAAGGCAGAGCTGAAGCATACCGAATACATCCCCGCTTCAGTCACCACACCCACCTACCAACCCTACCACCACGCCGTCTACGACATCGGCGGACGCCGCACAACAAAGAGCAAAGGCATATACATAAAGAACGGGAAAAAAACCATAGGCCAACAGAAAGGGAACTAAAAGCCAAACCCACCCTAAAGGAGGCTTTTAGTCGTTTTCTTCCGTGCTTTTTCTTGTTCGTTCCAGAATTGATGTAAGACCTACCAAACCTACCCCCCCCAGACCATGAAGAAAGCCATAATCATTGCCATAGCACTGGCCGCAGCCACCACCAAAGGCTATGCACAGCACTCAGGCGACACTCTCAGATACACAGTCAACCCGCAGCACGTGCAACAGCACTTCCAAGGCTGGGGAGTCTCGCTCTGCTGGTGGGCAGCGCAGTGCGGCAAATGGTCGGATGACAAGATCGACGAAATCATCACATGGCTCGTCAGCCCCACAGGACTAAACTACAGCCACTTCCGCTACAACATTGGCGGCGGCGACGACCCTCAGAACCGCCACTGCCACCAGCACCACATGAGGCGAGGCAAGGGGCTGCGCGCCGAGATGGAAGGCTTCAAGGACTTCACCAGCGACGAATACCACTGGGAACGCGATGCCGCACAACGCAAAATCATGCTCAAGATAAAGGAAAAACGCCCCGACGCCGTCTTCGAAGCCTTCAGCAACTCATGCCCATACTACATGACCTACAGCGGATGCGTCAGCGGAAACGCCGTCGCCACCGCCGACAACCTGCGCCCCGAATACTACGACGAGTTCGCACACTATCTCGTTAACGTCTGCAAACACTACAAGGATGTCTACGATATAGAGTTCAAAACCCTGGAGCCTTTCAACGAGCCAAACACCGACTACTGGTATGCCAACGGCACGCAGGAAGGCTGCCACTTCGACTACAACTCACAGATAGCCTTCATACGTGTGCTCGCACCCATACTCCGCCAGTCCGGACTCAGCACCGTCATCTCCGCCTCCGACGAGACCAGCGTAGCCCATTCCACAGAAGGGTTCAGGCTGTATAAGGACGCAGGCATACTGCCCATGATAGGGCAGTGGAACACACACACCTATTCTGCCACCAATGCCGACCGCACCCGCCTCGCACAGCTGACCCATGAGGCCGGTATTCCACTGTGGATGAGCGAGACCGGCGACGGAGGCTTCGGCATCAGGGGCAACCTCAAGCTGGCACAGCGGCTTATCAACGACATGCGCCACCTACAGCCCCAAGCATGGATAGACTGGCAATACATGGAGGAAGACAACGACCAGTGGTGCACCGTACGCGGCAACTTCAAGAACCAGAGCTACGCCAAGGTAAAGAACTACTACGTGCGTCAGCAGTGCTCGCGCTTCATCAAGGGCGGCTACGGCATCGTCACCACCGACTGCCCCCAAACCCTCGCCGCCGTCAGTGCTCAGCGCGACACCCTGGTCCTCGTAGTGGTCAATCAACGCAGGAAGACTGTACACCAAATAGACCTCTCGCCCTTTACCACCCTACCCCACCTCGGCAACATACGCGCCTACCGCACGTCAGCCACAGAAAACCTGGCAGACGCCATAGCAAGCGTCAAGACCGACGACAAGATTCTCACGCTCACCCTTCCGGCTCAGTCCATAACCACTCTCGTCATTCCCATTTAGTTAATTGGTTGCTATTCGTCGTCCCATTCTTCATCTCTGTTAAGGCGTGCGCGAGCCGACTCATTGCTGCCACCGCGGTAGCCGATGCCGGCATTGCCGCTGCTGACACTCGTAATCCTACTGGCGCAGATGAATTTGTGCTGAAGTAACACCACCTCCGCCATGGTGGGTTTCTGATAATCTTTCTTTTCCATTGCTATTTGGTTTATTGGTTATTTTATGATTGTCTTTCTACCTTTATATATATACAGGCCCTTGGCCGTGGGCTTCGCGCTCATCCGGCGACCGTCGAAGTTCAGCACAAAGGCGCGAATGTCGTTGGAGGCCTCCCCTGCCGTGATGCCGTTGAGCTGGAAGTAGGCGCGCTGGGCACCGATGACGGGATAGACAGGGTTGCCAGGGTCGGTGGTAGTGTCGGGCTGCGGATAGTAGAGCGTGTTGTCGCCACCGAGGAAGAGGATGCTCTTTACGGTTTCCACGAAAGTCATCGGGCTGTATGTGCCCACAAAGGATACCACGTCGTCAACGATGGCATTGTTCGTGGTGCTGCTGATGGTCACGTCGTTGAACACGAGGTCGCTTGCGGTGAGGTCGCTGCCGCTCTCATCCCACTTGATGATGAAGGGCGTGCCGGCGGGAATGGGGCCGGAAGCAGCTGCGAAGTTCAGCGTCAGCGTGCCTTCGCTGAAGCTGCTCGTCGTCGTGTTGAGTGTCATGGCCTGCACGTTGTCGCCGCTGAGCGGACCGCTGGTGGTGCTGACCGCGAAGGGCAGGCAAAGCGTGTTCCACTTGCCGTCCTTGTAGAGCGTGCGCCCCGTGAGGGTGACGCTGGTGGCCGTCTTACCCTTGTTCTGGAAGATGATGCTGTGGTTGTCGCTGTTGTCAGCCAACTTGATGGTGAGCGGAAGGAAGTGAGCCGTGAACGAGACGTCTGTATGGCTGGCTACCCCTATCTGATGCCTATGGCATCGTCAGGTCGATATTTTTCTGATTTTTCTTACACATTTCGACCGTGAAACATTGGGGGTCATCCGCAGAGTGGCACTCTACGGAGCTAAAGTGGCACTTTACGGAGCTAAAGTGGCACTTTACGGAGCTAAAGTGGCACTTTACGGTCGTAAAGTGCCACTCTACGTCAGGCATGATTCACGCCATTTGTTTCACGCCATTTTTTATTGGTCAAAAATTTCGTGTCAGAAGGTGTCTGTGGTTTTTGCTTATCTCGTAGGCGAGCGCGTGAAAAGGGCGGTACAATCTTCACAGACTACCGCCCTTAGTTAATTACTATCTTTTTACTTCTTACATCAGTCATCTTCACAGACTCCTGATTAATCGAATGAAAAAAAATTACTGGCCGCCACTAAACAGATGCGGCCAGTAACCCAAAAAATAACACAATTTACCTTACTGCAATCTTCTTCACTTTACCGTCGGCTGCGCGAACGATTACCAGGCCCTTGGCCTGCTGCACTCGACGACCGCCAACAGTGTATATTTCTCCACCTTCAGCCTCAGCGGCCTCAATGGCGCTGATGCCGGTTGATGTCTGCTTGATCACCTTAATCTCAACGCCCTCTACGGTGAAGCTCTCTGCCTTTGTGTTAGACACCACGATGTTGTCTACAGTAATAAAGCTCGGAGCATCGCTCAAGTTCTCGTCGGCATAGACAGTGAACGTGAAGAGCGTACCGCTGTTACCAACGATGACATCGGCGGTGGTTCCGGAGAGGTTGAAGTTGTAGCTATTGTCTTCAAAAGCCTTGCTCTGGATGTTCAGGCTCATGGGAATACGATCAGTATAACCGAAGTCGTCGCCACCATTAGGAGTAATGGTCAGTCCCTCAGGCAGAGTGATCTTAGCCTGTATGGCACGGATGTCAATATCGTTGTCCATCTGGATCTCCACGGTGTAGCTCTCACCAGGCTTGGCAATAATCGGGTTTTCCTTAGCCGAGAATGTCACGTTGCCAAGGATGACAGGCTCTCCACCGTTTCCGCTGATGCGGATAGACTGGTTGTCAACGAAGAAGCTCGTGTTATCTTCAGTGCTCAACTTGATGTTGTTCAGCAGGATGTCGCCCACAGAAGCAGCAGCAGAATTAGCCTTCACCCTGAAGGTGAGCAGGTCGCCAGAATTGCCCTTGATGGGATCCATAGTGTTAGGCACAATCAGCACGGTGTAAGAACCGTCGTCCTGGTAAGCCCCCTGTACATTGTAGAGCAGGGCGTGGCGGCTGTTGGTAGGAATACGGTCGGCGATGAGAGCCTCCGACCCCTTGACAACCTCGAATCCCTCAGGAGTCTGAACACTGAACTGCACACCAGTGACAGGATTCACGTTGTTAACAGCAACTGTCACCACAGCTTCCTCGCCGTTAGCAAGTTCGGCCTTGTCGATGGTCAGTATTGCAGCATCGCTTGTGACAGGCTGGTCGGGCTGGTCAGGCTGGTCGGGATTGTCGGGATTGTCGGGATTGTCAGGATTGTCAGGATTGTCATCAGCTTTCTTCTCAATCTTGATGGTCTTGACCTCGCTTTTATTGTTGGTTACATCGTCGTCCTCGAACTCAACCATTGCGTAAACCTCTACCTCACCTTCTGCGGGGTTTTCATACACCAAGGTGTAAGTCTGCTCTTTACCCTTCTCGAGCTTAAGAACAGAGTTCTCACGTGCTGTTACAGAGGTGGCTTTTTCACCGTTGACATAGAGAGCCACGTCGAAACCTTCGGCAGTCTCGTCGCCCTCATTCTTAACAGTAGTAGTAATCTCAATCTTGTCGTTTTCGCCAGTCAGCGTATAAGACTCGGGAGCATCAATGCTCTTGACAACCAGGTCTTTCACTATGGCAGGCTCCGGCTCGTTGCCAGACTCTCCACGGGTTATCTCAAGCTTGGTGATGAAGAGGTTAGTGCCTGTCTTAGCGCGGGTCATGGTGATGGTCTTGCTTCCGGCAGCGGCAGCGGGCACATCTATTGTTACAGTCTGAGGTGCTCCAGAAAGTCCGATATTGGCATCATCGCCAAAGGCATCACTTTCTGTTTCCGTGCCATTCTCAAACAGGATATATGCACTTGCCTCCTTACTTTGGTCCTTATTAATGAAGGCGGTCATCTTAATCTTATCTCCCTCGGCAAGAGCCTCGTCAAGGGTGATTACCATCTTTCCTGCATTGGCAGACGCAGCATCGTTCATGTTAGCCTTCTTACCGTTAAGGCAGATGGTATAGTAATCAGAATTCGCGTAGTTCAGACGGTCACCTTCGCCATTAACGTATGCTATGGTTCCACCCGTCTCAACAACGGTTCCCTCTGGTGATTCCCAAGAGTAAAGTGTACCATCGTTAACAGGCTCTACTTCCGCCTTGATGGTGTATTCAGCCTGAGCACCATTGCTCACCAAACCATTGAGAATGGCGAAAGCGCTGAAAGTGGCAGCTTCGCTTATAGCGATAGGCTCAGCATACTTTGTCCAAGTCTGATTGTCGGTGGTGTAGTAGATGTGAGCACCATCGGTAGCACTGGTCAAAGCAATGGTCTCGTCCTTTGCAATCTCACCTGCAACAGGAGCAAACACAGGAGCTTCGGGAAGTGAAATCTGAGGCTCACTCTCCGCCTTCTTCAGCTGAATAGCAGTGATTGTGCCACTCTGACTGCCCCAGCCCAGTTTAATGGTATTCAGACGTACGGGCTGGTAGTTTACAATAGAAATCTCAAGTTCACCACTTTCAGGAATTGTCTGATTTACTTCGATGAGCAATCCCTTTCCATTGTCACTGATGTTTCCTCCCCAAGGTGCGGATGCAGAAACATTGGCAGGAAGGCGGTTTAAGATCAATCGAATTGCCATGCCGGGAGTGCCAGTGAATTTGATTGACTCGTATTCTGAAAGAACAGCATAGTTGTTATGGTGCACATTGCCATCGCCATAAACAGCAGTGCCGGGACCGACCTCTTTATTAATCTCAAGAGGCCAAGTTGCTTCTGTCGTTACTTCTGTGGCATCAGCCTGTACGCCTGTCCATGTCTTGAACATATCAGCTGTCAGGTCAACATAGTTGGCATCTTGTGATTCTGCTTCCACGTCGCCGGTCTTCTCAATGAGCAGATAGTCGAACACGGGGGTAAGACTATAGGTGATGTTAAGCGTAATGGTATGCTCACCTTCTGTAAGCTCCTGGTCGCTTATCTCCTGAACGAAAGCAGAATTCTTTCCTACTGTGATGGTTTCAGAAACATCGGCATCGTCTATGGCATAGTTGAAGCCGCGGTCTCTATCGTTGGTGTTGTTCATTCCTAAAGAAAGCTTGTATTTGGCTTTCTCTGGAACGTTGAATTTGAGAGTAACATGACCTTCTGTAGCCTGTGCAGAATAGCCGCCGCCATTCGACAGGACAGATACATCTGATGCCTTGTTCGCTTTCAAGCCCTCGGAGTATATGTCCTCTGCCTCGCCATAGAATACAACCTTGTCCATCTTCTCATAGGTGAACTCATGAGATCCGGCAGCACTTCCCATAGTGAAGCTTGCACCGTAGACATTTGCGCCAAACTGGTTGTCATTAAGAACATAGTAGTCATCTCCATATTTTATGGCCTTGTCTACAACAACCGTATATTGAGAGCCTTCGTCTACGTCAGCTGCAGAGTTGTAAGTCTTGATAGTCGTCTTGGAACCATCTATTGTGGCCACGGCATTGGCAGACCAAGGATAAGAACTTACGGTAGACATGTCCGTCAGGACGATTTTCTCCAAGAAAGGAGCCTTTGATACGTCTGATCCGCCAGGGTTCTGGTTACAATATAGATACAGAGTGACATCTTCTTTGCCCTCTGCATTGTTGAACTCCTTTGTTGTAGTAGCCCAGTTGGCATTGAATGTCTGGGTTGTTTCTCCAAAAGAAGCCACAACAGTTCTATTACCAGAAGTCATGATTGAAACTGCAGCTTTATAGCCAGCAGGAACAACGATGCTGATGTTCTCGTCTGCTGTAGAGCCAATGGCATTGAAGCCGATTCCCTTCGCTGTCGATGCGAAACCTTTTGTTCCGGTGAACGTAACACCGCCGCTTCTTACCTCAACAGCATCTTCGCTATATTGCGTACCACCATTCAAGGTGATACTTTCTGCACCCCACACGGCAGTGTTGTCCACAAAGGTCCACGTGGTCTGTGCCCAAGCTCCTGTTCCCCACAGTGCTGCCACTATGAGTAAAAACATTGATTTCAGTAAATGCTTATTCATAATAATTGTTTTGTTTATCGTTTTCAATTTGACGAACAGATTTGCTTTTCAAAAGGTGTGCGGGGGCAGCCGCGAGGGCCGCCTCGCACACCACTCACGAGGAGTGAACTAAAAAAGCTAAAAATCGATATCTTTGTTAAGTGGGTTACTTCACCACAACCTTCTTCATCTTTCCAGCAGCGTCGCGGATGATGTTCACACCCTTCTTCACAGCGTTCATCATGCGTCCGCTGAGGCTGTAGACCTCTGAGTTGTCGGCCATGTCGACATTCACGCCGTCGATACCCGTAGGTGTGACATTGACGCCTGCGAACTGGCTAACCACTGCGTTGGTGTTTGAAGCGAAGATGTTGTCTGCCGACAGTATTCCGCTGCGATAGCTTGCGTCGGTAACCACCTCGATGTAGAGCACAGTGCCGCTGTTTCCAGCAAGAACATCGTTCTTCGACGAGCTAACGACAATACGCTCGGCGCCGTTGGCCAGTGTGGCGTGGTTAAGCTCATGGCTCTCGGCACGCTCAGCCAGTGTGATGCCCCTAAGGGTCATTCCCTCCGGCAGGCTGAGGTCCATCTGGCAGTTGGTATAACTGTTAGCATTGTTGAGGTTGAGTGCGAAGATGTTTTCTCCCACAGCCTCAATGCTTACAGACTCCTGAGCCATTGCCCTCACGGCGTTGGCCTGCTGTCCAGTGATGTTTCCGTAGAGAATCAGGTTCACCACAGCCGTCTGGTCACCTACGTCCACCTTACCGTCCTTGTTCACGTCTGCAGCCTCAAACTCCTTCGTTCCCTTCTCAGGAATCTCGTCGTTGAGAATGTAGCTCAGAATCAGGCGGTAGTCAGCCACGTCGGTAACACCGTCGCCGTTGGCGTCGCCGGGCACCTCATCGCTCTTGTTGATAACCTCGTCGTCGGCCTTCTTCTTGATGGCATCGATGCGAGCCTGCAGGTCATCGGCTTCCTTCTTCTGGCCTTCCAGGTCGGCGTCGGCTGTGAGCGTTGCCTTCGAGTTCTTGACAGCGGTCTCAAGAGCAGTGATGGCGTCCTTGATGTCGGCAATCTCTGTCTTAATCTCCTGCCATGTACCGATGGTGTACTCGTTCTCGTTGTAGTTGAGCTTCGAGGCCTGGTCTTTCAGGTCGTTGACGGTGGCCGTCATCTCTCGGTTGGCGGCAGTGTTCTCAATGTCGAGGATCTTGTCGTCGACATACTTGGTGAGATCTGCTGGTATCTCAGACGTTGCGTCGAGTTCCACAGCATCGTGCTTGTCGCTGACGCTGGTAGCCTCCTGCTCAATCTGCGAGCTCACCATACCATACTGGTTGCTGTAGTCAGTGCTCTTGGTGTACTTGTACTCGTCAACCTTAGCCTGTGAGTCGGCAACCTTCTTGCGCAAATCGTCGAGCTTGGTGTTAAGAGTGTTGAATGCCGCGTCGTTGGCAGCTCTCTTAGCCACAAGAGCCTTCTGGTCGGCATCGGCCTTGGCAATGACTTCGTCGAGCCACTTGTCGATGGCAGCAATTTCACTCTCGGCCTTGTCGCGGTAGAACATTATCTGCTGTGCATTGTCGGTGACAACCTTCTTCACCTTACCAATCTCGGTGTTGGCACGGTCGATGTCGGTCTGATAGGTGTCGCGTACCTCCTGGTCGAACTCCTCGCCTTCAAGGGTCTTGGCTTTCTGTTCGAGCTGAGCAATCTTCTCGTTGAGCAGCTTGACCACGCGTGCAGCCTGTGCGGCATCGTTGGCCTTGTTGATTTCTGCGAGCAGCTCTGCAATGCGCTTCTCGTAGGGCAGCAGTGCCGACGGATTGTAATAAGAGAGCTTTGTCGGCTTGTTGTTAGCGTACGTAGAAGCCAGGTCGCTCTTGATCTTGTCGATACTCTTCTTGTAGTTCTGTACCAACTGCTCGTAAGCGTCGGGATTGGTGACCACCACGTCGTTGGCGAAGCGGTTGAACTCCTGCTCAAGGTCCTTGATGTCGGCAAGCAGCTGAGTGTTCTCTGCCTCGTAAAGTGGCGACTGCAATACATTGTTGATGTTGTTCTTGAGCGTTGTCACATCGGAGGTAGACTTCAGCTTGTCGAATGCCTCACCGTCGGCCAGATACTGGGCGGCGTCGGCACGCTTCTTGTCAATATCCTTCTGGTATCCGTTGAGATAGCTCTCCTTCATCTGTCCAGACACCTCATACTTCTCAACCTCCTTGATAGCGTTGTTAAGGGCAGTCTGAGCCTGGTCAAGGGCATTGACGTAGGCATTATACTGCTCCAGTCCCTTCTTGAGCTGATAGTAGATGTTCTTGTTGTGGAACTTGTTGTAGAAGTTCTTAATCTGGGCATAGACTGCGGGCAGCTCCTCAGGCTCCTTGTTATCATCGTAGAGCTTCTGGGCCGGGTCAACATAGTCTTCCACCTCTTTATTGAACTGCTCAATCCAAGCCTGCTTGTTCTCGTTCTCATCAGAAATGTTGCTTGCAATCCAAGCCTTTCCGTCCTTGGCCTCCTTCTGCATGATGCTGAGCCAATTGCTCTCCACCTTGTCGGCAGCCTCGTTCTTCATGGTCTTGATGCGACGGTCAACATTCTCCTTCGACAGCTTCGACATGACAACGTCAAGATCCTTGATGTTCTGGGCATCCTCAGGATGCTTGGCCAGGTCGTCGGCCTTGGTGTAGAGATCCTTGATGCCAGCATCGCCGTTCTTGTCTTTCTGGTTGAACCAGTTCTTGAATGCGTCTTTCTGGCCGAAGTCGGTCT
Source organism: Prevotella sp. (assembly GCA_017395215.1). GTDB lineage: Bacteria > Bacteroidota > Bacteroidia > Bacteroidales > Bacteroidaceae > Prevotella. The sequence goes on from JAFPVW010000139.1 coordinate 16,651, forward strand.
CGTAATTGTTAGGAGTCTTGATGCTGTTCTCGGCAGCTGCATACTGCTGCTTGGCATAGTCCACGTCGGCCTTGATGGCAGCCTGGAGATACTGAGTGACCTTGGTCTTGAAGTCGCTGAACAGTTTGTTGATCTTGTCAGTATAGTCCTTCTTGATTGTAGCCTTGTAGTTCTCCTCGGGATCGAAGAGCTTCTGCTCGTCAATATCAGCCTTTGCATTCTCCTGAACCAGCTTCTGGTAAGCATCGAAGATGGTTTTGCCAAAGTTATCCAGGTTGGTAGGATATACCTTAAGCGGCTGGTTGAGGTTTTCGCACTCTTGCATAGCCTGTGCCACAGCGGTCTGCAGGTTCTCTGTCTCAAGGTCGTCGTAGGTCTTGAGCGTGTTGTTGGCTGTATTGAATGCGTTCTGGGCCTCTTGCAGTGCCTTCTTGATGTTTTCGAGCACAGCAGCATTGTCGGCGGCAATCTGGGCGTTGTATCCATCCTGCTGCTTCTTGTAGATCTCGTAGATGTCGGCCTCCAACTGTAAGAGTGCAGCCACATCCTCTATATACTGCGGGTCGGTAGTTCCCTTCTCGTACTCGCCGTTATCGTAGCGTTCCCTGATGCTGGTGGTTCTTCTGATGAGTTCGTTCTTCTTCTCTGTCAGCTCTGCCTGGTAGTCGTCGCGAGTAGACGAGATGTCCATGGAAGCAATCTTGAACGAAACCTCGTCGAATGCATTCTGTACATCCTGCTCGTAAGCCAGAAGTCCCTTGATTTCCTTGTCGGCATCTCCCTCATAGCAGTCAAGGTTGTTGATTACCTGCTGCTTCACGGCATTGATGTCCTTGCGGAGGTCCTTGAGCTGCTGGGTCACAGCATCCTTATACTTGACGGCATCGCCGTCGGCATTGTACTTCTCGATATTCTCCTTGATGGTGTTGAGCTGGTCTTCGTATCCCTTGAGCACAGGATCTTGCCAGTGCTTTGTGCCGGCATCGGGGTCTTCGGTCTGAGCGTCGGTCTTGGCCTTGTCGAGTGCTTTCTTAACCTTCTTCCAGAGGTCGGTCATGGCCTTGTTGGCTGCGAAGTTCTTCTGTGCGTCATCAACGCGCTTCTCGAGCTTGGTGATGTCAAGTTCGTCCTCGTCAGGATTGTCCTTGAGCAGTTCAAGTTCGGCGCTGGCCTTTGAGAGGATGTCAATGGCAGCGATGTCGTCTTCAATATCCGTGTCGGAAGCCAGTGCAGCGTCAGCTCCTGAGTTGTCCACCGCTTCCTTGATTTCAGCAAGCTTCTCCTGGAGCTTAGCGCGATCGTCCTGAATGCCCTGTGTGAACGGGTCGGTGTCCTGGGCGTTCTCAATTTCCGTCAGACGGTCGGTGGCATCCTTAATCTGCTGGTCAACGCTTGCCATAAGCTCCTCGAGCACGATAGAGGCCTGAATCTGGTCGAAACGTGTCTGATCCTGCTCATAGTTGTCATCAAGCGACTTTGTCTGGTCGTCGATAGAGGTGGCTGCGTCGTCGGCAATACCCTTGATGCCGTTTCCGTAAGGCACCTCGAACCACTTGTAGTTCTTGCCAGGCTGATTGTCGTTCCAATAGCTGTTCACCTTGTTCCTGATGGCGTCGATCTGATCCTGCACGGTCTTGATCTTCTCCTGATAGGTATTACCCTTGACAGGCTGATTTGCATCGGGCACAGTTTCATTATTGCGCGTAACCACCTTAGTGTAGATGTCGAGATCCTTCACCTTGTCGGTCACAGCCTTAAGGTCGGAATCATATCCAGCCACCTTTTCTGCCAGATGGTTGTAGTATTCCGTAGACTCCTTAATGTTGGTGTTAGTGGCATCGAGGTCGCCCTGAGAAGTAGTAATGCTATTCTTGATGGAAGCGTCGTTCTTCACTGGGCCGCTGGTGCGGTATGGGTTATTAACAGTAGAAGTGAAGTAGTTGTTGTATTGAGCCTGTATGGTGCTCTTGATGTTGTTAAGCTGCATCTGGAGCGGGTTGGGCACAGCATTCGTCGACGATGTACCCTCATACTTCGACTGATACTTATCGTATGGCGAGCGCGCACCGAAGTAAGGATCGTAGGTCAGAGCCTTGGCTTCTGCCTTGCCATCGTTGAAGTTCTTGAGCAGACCGTTATACAGTTCTACTTGTGCTTCCCAAGCCTCATAGTTCTGCTGGTCAACGTCGGCAATCTGCTTCATTGCGTTGAACTTGGCATCAATGTCGCTCGTGTTGCTGGTAATGTCAAGATCCTCGAGCTTTGTATTGTCAGGATCAGCCTCATTGTTGGCCTTGTCAATCTTCTGAATCAGGGTATTGATGGCATCCTGTACCTTCTTGATATTTTCAGGGTTACATGGGGTTCCGTAAGGATTCTTGCCCAGATTCTTCACGACATCACTGTACAGAGCCAGCTGATCGTCCAGCTTCTTCTGCTCATCAATCTTGGCCTGCAATGCGTAGTCAAGTTTCCCTTGGCGGTTCAGGTACTTCTGCAGTATGTTATCAATCTCTGCGTCGGCAGCAGCTATTCTGTCGCTGATGGACTGCTGGTTAGCCACGCTTGTACCGTCAGTGTGGTCTTTCTCATTCTCCTTGTTGAGCTGGCGGATGATGTTGGCCTGTGCGTCAAGCTCGGTGATGGCATCCTCAAGAATCTGCTTGTAGCGGTTGTACTTGCCAGCCTCCTCTGTGTCGCCAAACTCACGATCGTAAGCTTCGTCGGAAAGAGCCTCCTCAAGCTGGTTGCGATTGCCTGTATATCCGGCCTGAGCATCGTCGAGCTGGGTCTTGAGCGCATTGTAGGCAGCGTCGTTGTCGCTGTTGGCGTTCTTGGCTGTCTCGATGGCTTTGTTGAGGTTGTCAATGCGCTTCTGCAGGGCTTTTTGCTTCTTCAGATAGTCGGCATTGGTTGTGGCATTCAGGTCGTAGGCAGGATACTTGCCTTTTGCAGCAGCATCCTGGGCAGCCTTCTTATAAGCCTCGATGTCTTTCTTGATTGCGGCAGAAGTTGTGTTCAGCGCTTTTTGCGAATACTGCGAGAGATTGCTGATTTCCGTATTGGCATCCTCAATTTCCTTCAGCATCTCGTCGGCAAGCTTGGCTTCATACTCGTCCTCATCGGCAGCAGCCTTCTTGGCGCTTTCAATAATTTTCTTGTTGATGGGATTCTCGTCGTCCTTGAGGTCGTAGAGCTGATACTTCTGATAAGTCTCGTAGTTGGGATTGTCTACGATTTCCTGAATCATCTGGTCAACGGAGCCGCCCTGTGTCAGGTCGTAGAAGTTAACCTTGTTCTGGTCGTCCTCAGTCTTTCCCTGCTTGTACAGCTGTATGCGGTAGAGTTCGTCATCGGCCATCTTCTTCAGGTCTGCAATAGCCTGGTCGAAGTCGAAGCGCAACTCAACGCTCATGTCGCCAATCGAGAAAGCCTTGTTGTCGGCGGAGCTTACCTTGACGGTTACCATCTCCTCGGCACTGAGGGTGAACTCAATCTCAGCCACACCTGTATTGGCGGCTTCGATGGTTGTGGTTACGCCACCCACCTCGATGATGATATCGCTACCGTCGGTCTCGATGAAATTGTACTTGAACACGTAGGAACCCTGCTGAAGCTTGCCTACTGCCTGCTCGATGGGGTCGCCCGACGGACTGATTACTACTGTGCCATTGTTGTCGTAGTTCAAGCCTGTTCCTTGCCACTTGCTCTGGATGAGGTCAATGGTACTGACGTCGGCAGGAGCTGCACTTGTTGCTACGGGAATTGCAGACAGAGCTGCTAATGAGTAAACAACATTCTTTTTCATAACTTTACTTGATTTTGTTAATATTAATGTTACCTATATATTGTCGTTGTTAAACTGTATGGGCAGCAGATTTCCCAAGACTATCTAAATGGCATGTGGCCGCATAACATGCGACATCGCTCCATGAATGACACATGGGTGGTAGCCTGGTTGTTAAAAATAGTATTGCTGCTCTTATGCATGCTTTACTTCTCTCTGCACATGCAGTCCCTCATGCACATAACCTTTTTCTTTTTGGTTATCGACCACGGAAGCGTGAGACTGAAATCTTCAATCTCTGTCTTGAGGTCCTAGGATAACCACTGCAAAAAGATGTAATGACACAATCCCACGCTATACACGTGAGTAGCCATCATGTCATCTTGTTTGCGTTTGAAATTTCCTAGGTTTCAAGACACAAGATGAAGCATAACGCTTCTCATTTTCCAATAAAAGTGACCAGTGACGTAGGTATACAGTGCACCAATCGCCTGCAAATGTAACAATAGTTTCTTAAACTACCAAACATTTTTTGAAAAAAATATCATTTTTGGTTAAAAACTTCTCCAAAAGTAGCATAAAAAGGGGGCGGCGGCAGAGATATACCTTATTATATAATACGCGCGCGAGGAAATAACGAGCTGCGGTTTATAATTATTCAACGACAACTCGGACAACTTGGACAACAGAATGAGAAAGCAACCGCTGTCCTCGGAGTTAAGATATGTTGTATTAGTTGTCTTGGTTGTCGTTTTTATTCAACGACGCCTTCTGCGTCTTACAACCACTCAGGTTGTAGTTTTTTCGGCGTAATCCATTGCCGTTTGAGGAAAAAGAGTTATCTTTGCAACAGAATTGCGACCGATTACAAAAAACAGGAGGAAACAATCTGCAATGGCAACAATGACTAACAACCCATATATCAAGCAGTTTCCAGAGCTGTTCGACGGAAAGAAGATAATGTATGTGCACGGCTTTGGCAGCAGCGGACAGTCGGGCACGGTGACACGCATACGGACGGTGCTGCCGGGAGCCACGGTGGTGGCTCCCGACCTGCCCATACACCCGGGGGATGCCATCGACCTGCTGCTGTCTCTATGCCAGAGAGAGCAGCCCGACCTGATAATAGGCACATCGATGGGCGGCATGTATGCCGAGCAGCTCTACGGCTACGACCGCATACTGATAAATCCGGCCTTCAGAATAGCCGACACCATGCAGGAGCACGGGCTGACGGGCAAACAGCAGTTTTTCAGCCCGCGGCAGGACGGTGTGCAGGAGTTCTACGTAGACAAGGCGCTGGTGAAGGAATACCGGGCAGTAAGCGAGCAGAACTTCGCCCACGCAGGCGAGCCGGATGAGCAGCACCGCGTCTACGGCCTTTTCGGCGACAACGACGACTTGGTGGACACCAAGGGCATTTTCCCCTATCGGCAATCCATCTCCTTCCATGGGGAACACCGCATGAACGACCACTCGTTCATGCAGTCGGTGGTGCCAGTAATCAGATGGATTGACGACCGCCAGGAGCACCGCGAGCGCCCCATAGTATATATAGGCACCGAGACGCTGTGGCAGGCAGACGGACAGGTGCGCCCGTCGGCCCAGAAGGCCGTGAGAATGCTCATCGAGCACTATCAGGTGTTCTTCGTGTCGTTCGACATGACGGGCAAGGGCATCATGCAGCTCAAGGAAAGGTTGACAGGGCACATCGGCGTGCCGGCATGGGGGCACACAATCATTGCCGACCAGCGCCACCTGCTCTACGGCGACTACCTGATACAGGCCACGTGCGGAGCAAGGTGGCCGGGCAAGGAGCCGGAGCCTATGGCCACACCCATAGAGCTGGGCAGCGACGAGTTCAAGACGTGGGACAGCGTGATAGAATACTTCGGACGCTTAGGAGGACAATGACAGACAACACATAAAAAACCAACAATCCAAGACAATGACCAAGAGACAACTACTTGCACTGCTGCTCTGCACATTAGCATGGGCGGGGGCGAAAGCCAAAGCCAGGGGCGACGCTGCCTCCGGCGTTATCAGCATGATTGAAAAGGTGAACAACTACTGGCAACAGAACAACAAGGCCGAGGTGAGAGCCTTCTGGGACAATGCCGCCTACCACACCGGCAACGTCGAGGCCTACAAGCTGACCGGCAATCAGCGCATGCTCGACTACAGCATACGATGGGCAGAACACAACAAGTGGATGGGAGCCACAGAGGCCGACCCCAAGAAGTGGAAGTACAAACAGTACGGCGAAGGGCAGGACTATGTGCTCTTCGGCGACTGGCAGATATGCTTCCAGACCTACATCGACCTATATAATATAGAGCGTGACGAACGGCGCGTGGCTCGGGCACGCGAGGTGATGGGCTATGAGGCCGACTCGCGCGACAACGACTACTGGTGGTGGGCCGACGCACTGTACATGGTCATGCCGGTGATGACCAAGATGTACCTGCTTACCGGCGACGCCAAGTTCTTGGACAAGCTCTACTCCAACCTGCTGTATTCCGACAGCATAATGTACGACGAGGAGACAGGCATCTACTTCCGCGACGGCAAGTACGTCTATCCCAAGCACAAGACGGCATCGGGGAAGAAAGACTTCTGGGCGCGAGGCGACGGATGGGTGCTGGCCGGACTGGCCAAGGTGCTCCAGGACATGCCCGAGGACTACGTCAGGAAGCCGTGGTTCGTACACAAGTTCACCCGCATGGCGCAGACAGTGGCAAGCCTGCAACAGCCCGAGGGCTACTGGACACGCTCGATGATGGACGCCAAGCAGGCGCCAGGCCCTGAGACGTCGGGCACCGCCTTCTTCTGCTACGGCCTGCTCTGGGGCGTCAACAACGGCTACCTGAGAAAGAGCGAGTACAAGCCCGTCATTGACCGAGCATGGCGATACCTTACCAAGACAGCCCTCCAGGCCGACGGTCGTGTGGGCTACGTCCAGCCCATAGGCGAACGGGCCATCCCCGGACAGAAGGTCGATGCCAACAGCCAGGCCAACTTCGGCGTGGGAGCCTTCCTGCTTGCCGCCTGCGAGTATGTAAGGTATCTACGGAAGTAAAGGCCACCGCATTTGCCAACTATATGTTGCATTTTCCACCACTCCACAGGCAAAGAGACAGCCGGAAAACTTAAAATCCGTGAAAACTGCACATTCTGAATCACAATTCCTTCCGTGTTACGAAAGAATTTGCTATCTTTGCCCTCACAAAACGAGAACAACAACAATAGGCAATTATTAAAATCAAAAAAAATCATCATGGTAGATTACAAGAGTTTAGGCCTCGTGAACACCAAAGAGATGTTCAAGCGTGCCATCAACGGCGGTTATGCCATCCCCGCATTCAACTTCAACAACATGGAGCAGCTCCAGGCCATCATCAAGGCCTCGAGCGACTTGAAGAGTCCCGTCATCCTGCAGGTATCAAAGGGTGCCCGCAACTATGCCAACGCCACCCTGCTGCGCTACATGGCACAGGGGGCTGTGGAATACGCCAAGGAGCTGGGATGCAAGCATCCTGAGGTTGTGCTTCACCTTGACCACGGCGACAGCTTCGAGACCTGCAAGAGCTGCATCGACTACGGTTTCTCGAGCGTGATGATCGACGCCAGCCACCTGCCCTTCGAGGAGAATATCGCACTGACGAAAAAGGTGGTGGACTATGCACACCAGTTTGACGTGACCGTCGAGGCAGAGCTGGGCGTGCTCGCAGGCGTTGAGGACGAGGTGTCGAGCGCCGAGAGCCACTACACCAAGCCCGAGGAGGTGATCGAGTTCTCACAGCGTTCAGGCTGCGACTCCCTGGACATCTCTATCGGCACCAGCCACGGTGCATACAAGTTCACCCCCGAGCAGTGCACACGCGACCCGAAGACGGGCAAGCTCGTTCCGCCTCCCCTGGCCTTCGACGTGCTCGACGCAGTGATGGAGAAGCTGCCCGGATTCCCCATCGTTCTCCACGGCTCCAGCTCCGTTCCCCAGGAGTATGTCGACGAGATCAACTCTCTCGGCGGCAAGCTGCCCGATGCCATCGGCATTCCCGAGGAGCAGCTGCGCAAGGCCTCGAAGAGCGCCGTCTGCAAGATTAACATCGACTCCGACTCGCGTCTGGCCTTCACCGCTGCCGTACGCCGCGTTCTGCACGACAAGCCCGGTGAGTTCGACCCACGCAAGTTCTGCGGCCCCGCTCGCGACGAGATGGAGAAGATGTACAAGCACAAGATCATCGACGTGCTTGGCTCTGACAACAAATTAGCGCAAATAGACTAACCCAAAAGTCCATATTTGCATAAAGTAAGTCCCTATCAATCGTAGGGACTTACTTTATGTATGTCCTCAAAAGCGCATAGAATCGGACATACATAAAGGGGTGACAGACTTTCTGCCACCCCATCTTGCATTCTGGATAATACAAACTAATTGTGTTCACTTACTTATAAATTAATAATCTTGTTGTTTCTTTGTTCTTGCCTTGCAAGCGTCCTTCGGCCGAGCGGCCGCCGAGGCGGCCATCATCCATTGGAAAAACTTCTTCATGTTACACATTATTTAATAATATATTTACGTCCATTATAGATATAGATGCCCTTAGCGGTGGGCTTGCCTTGCAGTTTACGACCGTCGAGCGAGTACCAGGCATCACTTCCCTCGCCCACGGGAGAGGGGCCGGGGGTGAGGCTTATCGCCGTCGTCTCGTCGCCGATGTTCAGCACGATGCTGCGGGTCTGTGCGGTGGCGCCGTTCAGCTGCAGGTAGGCGCGGAAGGGGTTGATGGTCATGGCGCCGTTGGGCCAGTAGAGCGTATTATTGTCGCTGAAGTAGAGCTTGGTGTTGTCGCCCTCGGGGCCGATCGTCACGGGGTCGTAGGTGCCAAGGAAGGTGACGCAGCCGTCGCCCTCAGTGCCGGGCGCGAGTCCCGGCGTGATGCCGAGTGGCTGGGTGGCGGTGATGGCGGCGCCGTAGAAGATGGGATTCAGGATGCTGCTACCGGGGTTGTTCACCTGCATGATGGGCAGCACCTCGCCGTCCGTCACCTGCCAGCCGTCGCCGAGGGCAGCGGTCAGCTCTTCGCTGGTCATCGAGCCGACGGGCGTGCCTTGAGTCTTTGTCATTGGGAATTCCTCAGAATAGTAACAGTTCGTGAACGTCGCTTGCATCGACAAAGCTTGACTGAACGGGGTATAAGCAACATCCCCCGCGATGTTCTTGGGCTTAGACAGGCAGTTGGTGTAATGCATATAGTCTACGAGCACGGCCATCTTGAAACCAGCGAACGTCGATTTCGTGTTACTTTCGTTGATGAAAGTGCCATCGAAGATGCTATTCGTGATGTTTTGGCCTTTTTCAGGACCTATATAATCTACGAAGCCGCCGCAGAAGCTGCCTCCATTCTTATCCACGAAGTCGACGCTGACGCGGCAGTTGTCGATAGTGAGCGGTCCACTGTTGATTCCCACAAGACCTGAGCCGAAACCGATGCTGGAGAAGATGATGGTGCCTGCTGTGTGCAGATTCTTGATGGTGGCATCTTTGACGTAACGGAACGGTGCACAGTAATCTTCGTCGGCAGTCGTGTTGAAGGTCAGCGTGTGGCCGTTGCCGTCGAAAGAGCCTCTGAAGGGATGCTCCTTGGTACCTACTGTGGTCGAGACGGTGATGTCGGCCACCAGATGCACGGTCCTCAGGCTGTAGTCACTGCCGCTGTTCACTGCTGCGGCAAAGTCGTTCCAGTCTTGGGCAGTCCGGATGACGTAATCGTCGTGTACCGCCGTCGGATCCCACCTGATGATATATGGCGTGCCGGCGATGAGCGTCGTGACGGGCTCGCTGAAGTTCAGCGTCAGCGTGCCGCCGCTGAGCGTGGCTTCGCTCAGTGTGCGTGCCTCGGCTCCGGCGAGTGGCGAGCTTGCCAGCGTCACGTCGAAGGGCAGGCAGAGGGTGTTCCAGCAGTTGTCGGCGTAGAACGTGCGGCCCTGAAGGGTTACATCTACCGGCTGATCGCCGTTCGCGCCGGCCGTCTCGCTGATCAGGCTGCTGTTCGGGGCGTTGTCGGCCAGCTCTACGTTGTCCGATTTCATGTACCACCAGCCGTCGCACTCTATGCCTTCGTCGTAGCTGGTGATGCCGCTGACGCTGTAGGTCGCCACGGCGTTGCCGATGCCTGTAGGTTGGGTGTCGGTGCCGCTTGCACCCTGGGCCGTGCCCAGCGGACGGCTGTAGCCGCAGTTGCTGATGCTGGGGACTACGCCGTCGGTGTAGCGTACCAGCGTGGCGCTGTAGTCAGCCGTCTCGTGCTCGCCGTCGGCCAGTGGGGCCGGGGCGTAGAGGCTGTTGGTGATGGACAGCTTGGAGCGGTTACCCTTCTCGCCCACGATGCCGCCGCAGCCGGTGGTGGCGGCGTCGCCCACGGTCAGTATCTTGCCGTCGAAGAGGCAGCCGTCGATGCTGACGCTGACATCTTCACCGCTGACGGTGCCCACCAGGCCGCCGTGGTTGCCGTTGCCCGGCGTGCTGCTGAGGATGCTGACGCTGCTGCGGCAGTTGGTGATGCTGGTGGTGCCGTAGGCCCTGCCCACGAGACCCGCGCTGCCCGTCTTGTCGGTAGTGATGGTGCCCGCCGTGTGCAGGTTCTTGATGGTGGCGTTACGGGCAAAGCGGAAGGGCGCGCAGTAGCTGTTGGTGGCGGTCAGGCTGACGTTCATCGTGTGGCCGTCGCCGTCGAAGGTGCCGCCGAATTCCGGCATCAGTGCCGACACGCTGATGTCGGCGCCGAGCTTGAAGCCCGTGCCGTTAAACCTCCGGCCCTGGCTGTACATGTTGAGGAGCTGTGTCCACTGCCTGTCGGCGGTCAGCAGATAGGGGTCGGCCTCGGTGCCGCTGCCGGTAATGCCCGTCGCGTCGTAGACCACGTCGATGGTGTAGTCGGTGTCTTCAGCGGTCGTGAAACTGTGTTTGAGCCCCTTCTGCTCGCCATCCATCGACGTGCCGGTGAGGTCGTAGTAGAACGAGCTGTTGCTCGCTTCGTAACTCACCGTCGCCCCGTTCTTGCAATAAGGCACGTCGTCGAGCCAGTAGCAGGCATCGGAACTGACGTTGAGTTTGATGCCCTCCGGAAGCGTGTTGTGGCGCACGGCACTGAGGCGGTACACATTGCTGTTGCCGGGCGAGATGAAATTGGCGTAGTAGTTTGCCTGGTTGGCTGTAGGGCCTTTATCTTCGAGATAGCCGTAGATGGCTCCTGAATAGTTACCGGAAACATGGTATCCGAGATTCGCACAGTTCCTGATGGAGACAATATACGAGCCGGAAAGCCAAACCTCATTATCGCCGTAGCCGACGATGCCGCCCACATAGTTGCTTCCGGAAATGCGGCCCTGAACCACCACGTTTTCGATGTAGAACCGCCCGCCAAAGGAATACCCCGCCAGGGCGGCCACGTGGTTGTTACCATGGACGTAGGCACCGGTGATGTTCAGGTTCTTGATCCATTCGCAGCCCGTCCCGCTCCTGTCACCCTTAATGCTGCCCCAACCCGCAATACAGCCGAACAGGCCGACACAATCATCATTCCTGTCCACAAAGAGTCCGCGGATGGTATGCCCCCTGCCGTCGAAGTTGCCCTTGAAAGGCTTGACGACCCATCTCGAATTGTCGATGTAGCCTAAATGATCATCGACCCAGTATCTGTCGCCGATGGGGTCCCAGGCGTATTCCGACAAGTCGAGGTCGCGGTTCAGGACGATCGTCTTGCCGAGATAATTGTTGCCGCCGTTCACGTCGCGCGCCAGCTTGGCGAGTTCACCCTCGCTCTCGATGTAGATGGTGTTGCCGTCCACGTGGCTGAACGAACCGGCACAGTGTTCACCCCAGGAGACGTACTCCGTCTTGAAGTGCAGGAAAATGTCGTCGCCGCCGGCGCCTCGGTTCAGGTCGCTGGGCGTGGAGCCGCCGTTCTCGCCCACGCAGCCCGACGCGTTCTCGTCGACGGAGATGCCGGTGAGGCGGCGCTGGGGCTTGAACTGGTCCTTGGTGTAGTAGAGCTGTATCCAGTTGCCGCCGGCCTCGCAGTTCATGTCGCCGGCGTGGCTTTTGAATGTGTCGTCGCCGTCGGCGCCCACCCTGTAATAGGTGCGGCCGTTGTGTACCAGGCTGTTGGGGCCTGCGTAAGGAGCCGACCAGAGGTAGAGGTCGGTGATGGGCGTGCCGCTGTTCTGCGGACTATTGTTCGTCTTATAGACCAGGTGGATGTAGTGTCCGCCCGCGCCGTCGTTCAGGTCCTTGTCGAGGCCTATCCAGCCCGCGCCCTTGTAGTTATCGTACAGATACCCTAACTGACGTTCACTATCATGCCCGATCACCACGATGTCGGTGACGTAATCGGCCCACGCCCGCTGCGCGGTCATCAGCAGCGCGGCAATTATCAATAGAAATAGCTTTGTTTTCATATTCGTTTCGTTATACTATTGTCTGTGAAGAAAATTTAGTTATTAATCACGACCTTGCGGCCTCCGTGGATATAGACTCCGCGCTGGGCGGGCTTGCCGTCGAGGCGGCGACCGTCGAGCGTGTACCTGCTATTGTCTTTAACTTCTGTAACTTCTCTAACTTCTTTAACTCCTGCCCCAGCAATCGCCTGCACGTTGAAGTCCTTCCACACGGGCGTGGCCTTGTACGTCTCGACGGCCTCCTCGGGCACGTAGAGGGTGATGTCCGCCTGCGCCAACTGCAAGAAAGCCATCATGTGCAGCGTCGGGGGCGTAGTGGCCAGGCAGGTGATTTCCGTCAGACTGGGGCATTTCACAAAGGGAGTCAAGCCGATGTTGGTGACGGAGGCAGGGATGGTCACGCTGCGGAGAGACTTGCATTGGAAGAACAGGGTCGTCGTAACCTCGGTGATGTTCGGGGGCAGGACGATGGACTCCAGCGACTCGCATTGGCCGAATGCAGCTAACTCGATAGTTGTGATGGACTCCGGGAAACTGACTTCCCGCAGCGAGGTGCAACTGTAGAAGGCGGACTGTCGGATGGTGGCGACACCCTCGGGGATGGCAATCGTCAGCAGATGGGATGCGTAGGAGAATGCGCTTGAGCCAATGGTTGTCACTGGGAAATCCGGGGTATAGAACTTAGTAGTCTTGCCGGCGGGATAGATCAACAGCGTATCCTTGTCGGCGCTATAGACCACGCCGTCCGCCGAGCAGTAGGTGGTATTGGCGGGGTCGATGTTGATTTCAGTCAGCGACGAGGCCTTATAGAACATACCATACACCAGTTTCGTCACGGAGGCCGGAATCGTGACCGACGTCAGGTTTGCAACGTATCGGAAGGCCTCCTTGTCGATGCTGGTCACCGTCGTAGGCACGGTGTACGCCTTGCCGGCCAGTTTGGCGGGATAGCAGATCAGCCGCGTCTGGGCCTTGTCCATCAGCACGCCGTCGAAGATGCCGAAGTGCGTGTTGCCCTCGACCAGGGTGACGCTCTCCAGTTCCGGACACGCGCCGACGGCATTATCGCCCATCTCCGTGACGCTGGCGGGGATGCTGATGCGCTTCAGGTGATAGGCTTCAAAGGCGCTTTCGCCGATGGTGGTCACGGTCTCCGGAACGTCGATCTCGGTCAGCCCGCTGCACTCGAGAAAGGCATACGGTCCGATGACGCGCAGCGTCTGCTTCGGCAACTGCACCGACGTCAGCTTTGATTGCATGAAGGCCCCTTCGCCGAGTGAGGTCACAGCATAGCTGGTGCCGTCCTGCTTCACGGTATCGGGCACCACGATGTCGCCCTGATACCTGAAGCCACTGGGTCTGACGACCTCCGCCGTCTTCTCCTCGTTGTTCAACACATAATAGACGCCGTCAATCAATGTGGCGTCCTGCGCCCAGGCTCCCTGCACCATCAGCAGCAGAGCAGCCACGATACATAATACATTCGTTCGCATAGTGATGTTTGTTTTTATTGTTATTTATTGTCTTCTCTTTTTCCCACCGGGGATTTTGTTTCGTCTTTGTTGCCGCCGAGGGAGTCGAACTCTCGACGGCAGGGAGAGGGCTTCCCTTATATAGAATAAGGTAAAGCGAGAGGGGGCGCGGTTAGCGCTGGCGGACGCGGGCAGGCTCGTCGGTGTAGCTGTCGGTGACGTCGGTCTTGACGGTCGTGCCGTCGTCCTTGGTGCCGGAGTTGGCCTTCTGCCATTCGCCGTAGAGCTGCTCGACGAGTGTCTGCTGGGCGGTGGTGGCCTTCTGGAAGGCGATGCGCTCCGGGTCGGAGAGCTTGCCGTCGGCATAGGTCAGCGTCCATGTCTCGCCGGTCTTGTCGATGGTGACGGTGACGGTGTTTCCGCTGATGGTGTAGTGGAAGTGGCCTTCGCCGTCTTCGCCGCGTGCGGACTCAGCGCCGACGTAGTTGTCGCCGTCCATCAGGAAGCACTCGTAGTAGCCGGTGCCGTCGGCGCGGAACAGGTAGTCCGCCACGACGCGGGTCCAGTGCAGTTCGCCCTCGGTCTTGTTCTCGGCGTAGTCGGCAGCCCAGAGGCCGGCGAGCTGCTGCACGGTCAGGTTCTCGACCTTGTTGTCGTCGTCGTCGCTGCTGCACGCCGTGAAGGCGAGCAGAGCGAGCATTATCCAAATATACTTTTTCATAAGCGATCATTTTTTAATATACTTACGTCCGTTCAAGATGTAGATGCCGGTGTCGGGGATACGGACCAGCTTGCGGCCGCTGAGGTCGAAGATCTACTCGGTGCCGTCGCGGTCGACGGTCTTGACGGTCTCGATCTCAGGCTCCTCGATGGCGGTTGGGTTGTCCTCCAGCTCCATGTCGAGGGTTGCCGCGCGGGTGCCGTAGCCGCCGCTCAGCAGCAGGTAGGCACGGTAGGCGGGGATGTATGCCTTGCGGTGGGCCTCGGTGTCGTTACCGACGAGGTACCACTTGCCGTCGCTCTTCAGCACGTAGGCGTAGAGTTCGTGCGCCGTCTGGTTGTCGATCATGTCGAAGGTGCCGCGCAGCGAGTAGCCCCAGCCGTCCACCTGTCGTCCGAAGGTGCTGCCGCCGCTCGACGGTATCTCCTGGGCGATGTCCGAGTTCAGCTTGGCGGCCGGGTTGTCGGCGTCAAGTCCTTCCGTGAACACTTTCACCAGATAGGGCTGCATGGCCTCCATCTGACCCTCAATCTCCTTGAACACCAACTGGTTGCCATCGCGGTCGCTCAGCGTGTAAGCCTTGCAGCCGTAAGGTACTTCCATCGTGTATGGCACGCAGACGGTGTACGGTGCGTCGCTCTTAGGCAGTGTGCGCGAGTTCTCCACCGTCTTGGTCTGGAAGGCGTAAGGCACGGTGTAGTCCCATCCGTCGTATAGGCGGTAGTTGTGGGCTATCAGTCCGTTGTCAGCGCTGCCGGTGACGACGTTCGTCTCCTCGGTCGTTCCGTAGGTCAGCGGCACGTATGCCAGCGTCTTCTGCAGGTCGATGCCGAGGTCGGCCAGTCCGCCGTCCTTCAGCTTCTCAGCCATCGACGACTCCACGGCCAGGAAGTCCACGAAGCGCAGGTTCTGCGAGTTCTGGAAGGCTCCGGCCTCGATGCTGTCGGTGTTCAGCGACACGGCCAGTCGCTCCAGCTGTGTCAGCTTCCCGAAGTCGTTCTTCTTCAGGCGTCCCACCTTGGTGTAGCGCAGCGTGGTCAGATCCTTGATGGCGTGGTGGTTGTCGAACCAGCCGTCCACCGACCTCACCATCACGAGGTCGTTGAGCGACGAGACAGCATGCTGTGCGAAGGCGCAGAAGGCCTCGTCGTCGTTGAATGCACCCTTCGATATCAGGTTCGTGTACTTCACGGTGCGGTGCTCGGTGGTGTAGTCCGTATCGTCCAGATAGTCACGGTAGAGACTCGGGCGCACATACATGGCGTCGCACGTCGGGCTGTAGTCGTTGTCGAACCAGTAGCGCGAGTCGATGGTAATCTTCGGCTTCTTGGTACACAGGAAGTAGGTATAGCGCATCTGGCTGCAGTCGTCGAAGCACGTCCAGTCGATTTCCTCCATGTCATCGCCGAAGACCACCGTCTCCAGGTTGTCGCACTGCAGGAAGGCGCGCTTCTCAATCTCCTTACACGTCCTCGGCAGGATGAGCGTCTTCAGCTTCATGGCCTTCTTCAGGGCGTGCTTGTGCATCACGTTGTCGGTCATGCTGGCATTCTGACGGATCACGCCGCCGTCGGTCTCTTCCGAGCCGTCGTTGTCGGTCTCCACAATCTGTGCGTCGTACAGGTCGAGGTACTCTAACTGTCCGAAGTAGTTCGTCTCCTTCGTCCACAGCGTGTAGCCGGCCAGGTAGCGCATCAGCTCGAAGTCGGTTCCCGAGATGGGGCCTATCACCTTCAGCTTCTTGACGTGGCTGTAGTCGCCCTTCACGGCCTCCAGCCAGTGGTAGAAGTCTGACAGCTCTACCTCCAGGCCTAACTTCTCGTGCAGCGTGTTCGGCTTGTCCAGCGTCACGGTGATGATGTCGGCGTTCGAATACTCGCGCTCGTCCACGAAGATGTGGTCCTTATACTGGCTCCAGCGCTCCTGGTACTTGGCAATCATCGACTTCGGCACGTAGATGCGGAAGTCCGAGGGCAGCGACTCGAAGACGTCGCGCTCCAGCGTGAAGATGCTGTCGCAGTCGACGAGCAGGCTGTCCAGTGTCGAGCAGCCGTTGAAGGCGCCCTTGCCGATGTACTCCACAGAGCCGGGCAGCGTGATGGTCTTCAGGTTCGAGCAGCCGCTGAAGGCTTTGTCGCCCAGCCACTTCACGCCTTGGAATTTCTGGAACTCCGAGAAGTCCTTCAGCTCGAGGTCGCCGTTGAAGATGCCTTCCACGTTCTCTGCCTCGCGGATTTCCGTCGGGAAGAACAGTCCGCCGTAGTCAGCCGTGCGGAACAGGATGTGGTCGTCGTCGAACAGCGAGGTGATGCTCTGTGCGCGCGAGCTCAGCTTGTCGTCGCTCATGTATTCGCCCATCTGGCTCCTCGGCACATACACTTTCTGGATGGGTGCCTCCCACGGGTCGCTGTAGTCGCTGGTGACGTGCTGATTGGTCAGGAACACCAGCTCATCGATGCCGCCGTAGTCATCCAGGTCTTGCAGAATGTCGCACTCCACCTCCGTGGTGTTGCGGCCGACGGCGACGCGCTTCAGGCCGGTGGCCGTGTCAAACACGTTCTCGCCGATGTAGGTCACCGACTTCGGCAGGATGACGGTCTCCAGAGCCGTGCAGCAGTCGAACAGGTAGTCGCCTACCTTGTTGTCGGCATCGGTGTATTCGTCCTCGCCATCGCAGTTGTACGACCAGCGGGTGTCCTTCTTCAGCTGAGCGTTCCACAGATTCAGGTAGCGCAGCTTGCCGTCGGTCGGGTCGCTGTTCCACGCGTCGGCGCCGGCCATGTAGCGGATGACTGACAGGTCTCGACCGTTCAGCGGGCCGCTGACCGTCAGCGAGTCGTACAGGCTGTAGGGACCGTTAATCCAGCGCACCTGCGTTGCCGACCATCCACCAGACTTGCCCTCGACAATGCTCAAGCCCAGTTTGTCGGCCAGCTGGCCGGGAGCGGTCACGGTGACCACCTTGCTGAATGGGTATTTGCTTATGCCGACGATGTAGTCCTTGTATTCAGCCCACTGCTGCTTGTAGAGGTTGACCACCGAGTCGGGCACGTAAATCTTCAGTCCGCTGTTCTTCTCGAACTGGTTGGTGCCCTTCAGCGTGGCGGGCTTGCCCGAAGGCACGATGATGGTATTCAGGTTCGAGCAGCCTGCGAAGACGTCGTTCTGAATCTCGGCCACCTGCGTGGGCAGGGTGATGGCTCTCAAGCTGGGGCAGGAGGCGAAGGCTCGGGCCTCGATGCGCCGTGCGGTGTTCGGCAGCTCAATGTTGCCTAAGTTATCGCAGCCCTCGAACCACGATACGCCGATGTAGTCGAGTCCTATGCTCTCGCAGTACTTGAAGTCGCCGAACGAGCGGATGTCGTCGTTGCCTTTGAAGACGCCGCTGAACCAGTTGAAGCCCTGACTCTTGTCGAGTATGCGGCTAAAGTCGATGTACTTGTCCCAGTTCCTGGCGTCGGTACCCCATGCCGTATAGTCATGGTAGCGCAGATCCTCTAAGAGGTTGCGCACATATTCGTCGCCCGGGTTGACGATGCAGGTCATGAAGCGGTCCTTGTAGGCGGCCCAGTTTGCGTCGGCCTCGAACGCCTTCAGCTGCTTTGGCATCATGCGAATCTTCGCGTTCGTATTGTCGAACACGCCCTTGCCTATCTTCAGCATCGCCGGCGTGATGGGCTTCATGATGTTAGGCACAGCGTCGGTCACCAAGTACAGTGCGTCGAGGTACTTCAGGTTGCTGCAGCTGGCAAAGCAGTAGTCCTTCAGCTCGATGTCGAAGTCGGAATAGTTGTTGTGACCGTAGTCCAGGTCGGTGAAGTTCACATACTGCAGCATCTGATTGCCTCGGAAGGCGCCGGTGCGCACGTAGTCGGTCTGGTAGTTGTTGCCTGTGCCGATATCCACGGTGATCTTCAGCGCGCCGTTGTGGTCCTTTAGGAAGTCCGTGTCGGGGTTGTTAACCAATACGTGCTGGATCGTGTGGCCCTGGCTTGAGCTCTCCTTCAGGATGGAGTTGCCCTCATAGGCGTAGGCGTACCAGGCACCGTAGTTGTTGAGCGTACTGCCGTTCTTGGGCACCGCCTCGCGATACTGGAAGAACCTCTCATACGGCTTCCACGACTCACTGGCTAAGAATTCGTCCTTGCGCGCCTCATCTATAATAATGTGGAAGTTCAGCGTATCCACGTCGCAGAAGATGCTGTCACCGGCCAGGATGAAGTTCTCCGGGCCCAGGCCGTACTCGCCGTTCTCCTCCGTTGAGAGAATCAGGCTGAACTCCGTCAGGTTCGTGCAGCCCTTGAAGGCATAGTCGGGGATGGCGCAGATGAACGACGACGAGAACTCGCTCGTAGCGCCGCCCGTGTTCTCATGGAACCCCACTTTCTTCAGATCCGTCCTGTTCGTGAAGGCGTTCTTGGCGAACGTGGTCACGCGGCTCGACGTGTTGGCGTCGCCGTCGTTGTCGTGACCCACGTAGATGACGCAGTTGCCAAAAAAGTCCCCGTTAAACGACTTCACGTAGGTGTGGTGAACGATGTTCTTCTGCGGGTGAACCATCACGAAGCCCGCAGCCCTCGAGGTGGCCTGGTTGATGTTGGCGCGAATCTGCTCGCGCATACCCTTGTTGAACTTCTCGGCGTTATACGAGCCAGTGCCGCCCCACGCCTCCTTGGCAATGAGTCCGGCGGTCAGCGCGTTCATGCCGGCCTGCTTCACGGCGGGGCCGTTCCAGCCGTCGGTCACCAGGCTCATCTGCTCGTTCAGCGTGTTCAGCAGCTCGTCCTGATAGCGGCGGACGGCCTCAGAAGTTATTTGGAAAGCACTGCTCATGGTCGTGGCCAGCAGCAGGAAATCCTTGTTGCTCATGGCCTTCAGCTCATCTTCCGTGATGTCAATCTTGCCGTTCTTGACGACGCCCAGCTCCTTCAGGCGCTCCAGGTTCTTGGCGTTTTCTCCTATCTGAAGGCCGACTTCACCTATAGTCAGTCCGGAAAGGGCGATTATCGCACCTATCAGCTGATGCCCAGCAGCTGTAGCGTAGGTATAGATGCCTGCGCCGCCAGCCTCCGCAATTTTTGCGACAACTTTCACCGTAGCTGTCCAGATTGAAGAGGAATAATATAAAGTATGAGAAAGTTTGATATTAACCCAACTATTAACATTAGTAGCTATATCAACCGTAGTCCCGGAGATCACCTTGCTGCCAACGGGCGCTCCACCTTCGGCTACGATCTTGGCAGCTGTAGCCTGTGCGGCAGCTTCAGCACTCTTCACACCACCAGATTTTACTGCATAGACGACGCCAGTGGTCATCAGTGCCACCTCGGCAACGAGCTTTGGCAGCATCCACCACGACACGTCTTGGCTCACCACCTGCGTGGTCTGGATGATGCCGCCCGGGGCGGTCACGTAGTCGTAGGTAACGCCGCCCTCGCTGAAGGCCGTCTTGCCCTGTGCGTTCGGGTCATCGCGGCACTCCATCATGCCGATGTAGGGCTGCCAGTTCGGGTCGTTCAGGAACTCGGAGAAGCGGTCGCTCGACACGATAATCTTGAAGTCCTCAGGCGCACCGGCCTTCATGTTCCTCATGGTCGCATCGGTCATTGTGGCAGCTTCGTCAGGGCTCGGCACGCCGAAGATGTTGTTGCCCGGAATGATGTCCTTCGGGCCCAGCGCCGTCCAGTGGTCCTTGCCGTCCTGCTCGTAGTAGAACAGGCGCAACTCCTTCAGGTTCGACATGCCCGCCAGCGCGCCGTTGGGGATGACCATCTTCAGGTCGGAGTACGAGTTCTCCGCGTCGCCGGCGGTCTGCCAGAACTCGATGTACTTCACGTGCGAGTTGCCGCGGATGGCGTCGCGTCCTAACTGGAGGGTCTTATAAGTATAGGTGTCACCCGGGTCGTTATAGATGCGCATCACGCCGCCCTCGTCGTCGATGTCCTCGTCGTCCACGCCCACGATGCTGCAATAGTAGACGTTGTCTTTATCATCATTCGTCGTCAGCAGGTTGGCGGCGTTGAAGTTCTTGTACTCAGAGTTCCACCACTTCAGCGTCTCCATCATCTCCGCCTTGCCTTCCTCGTCGCTCTGCAGCTTGTCGCGCTCCTCAGCGTCCTTGAAGACGTGGTACTTTACGCCCTCCTCGGTGAAGTCCACTCCGTCGAACTCGTGAACCACGATCTTGCTGCGCCAGGGCTTGAACGTCTCGCTGGCCATGAAGTTCTGGTACTGGCTGCGGTGTACGCTGATGGTGAAGTTCGGCGACACGTTGGTGAAGGCATTGGGACCGATATACGTTATCTGGTCGGGAGTCATCGCCTCGTAGTGGTTCGTGCCCTCGGTGGTGTACTGCACTATCTGCAGCTGCTCCAGGTTCGGGCAGTCCAAGAAGGCCTCCTTGTCGATGAACAGCTTCAGCTTGGAGTTCTGGTTGTAGAGGTAGGCGTCGCTGTCAATAAAGCGTACGTATTTCAGCGCCGTGCTGGCACCGAAGGCGCGAGGGGAGATGCCGATGAGGTGCGTGTGGCCATACCAGTTGCCCACCAGGTCGTTCATGATGTAGGCGGTGTTGCCGTTCACGTAGTCGCTCTCGAAGTGCCAGATGGCCATGGTGGCCTTGCAATCTTCGCCGTCTATCGTAAGGACGATGTTGGCATCGGCGTCATTGTCCTCGAAGTGCCAGCTGGGATAGTTCTCGTTCAGCCACTCGTTGCTGACATAGAGGTGGTAGTCGTGGCGAGACAGCCAGATGTACTTCGTGCCAAAGATGTTGTAGTCATCCTCGGGCTCGGGGCGGATAGGATCGTTATACAGGCCGAGTATGGGGCTCGATACGTCCTGAATCAGGTGCCAGCCGTTTTGCGCGCTGGGGTCGCTGACAAAGGCGCCGTTCGTCTCCTTCCAGTAACCGAATATCGGCATGTTTCCTTGGGTGATGATATGCGTACCCGACGGATACCAGTTCTTGCCGTGGACGGTGATTAGTGGTTCCTCCACGATGGAGACAGAGCAGCCCGTAGGCACAGCCACGTCGCTGAACAGCTGCTTGCCCTGAGGACCCAGCACTAATATTGGATCACCAATCTGTTGGGTGAAGTAGCATTTAGTGAACACGGGCTCAGGATATTTGGTGGCAAATATGCTAGTGCTATTGACAGGATTTCGAGCAAAGGCACGGCTGAAATTGCCATAGGCATCCTGTGAATGCACGGCATTAATAATTTCGGACGTGCTCCATGACAAGTCGAGGGAAATCTCAGCCGGTGCCACGATGCAGTTGTAGAAGAGTACCTGCCCCGTGGTCCAGCCCACCATGCCGGCGCAGCAACGCGTCTGGGGACCTAAGAGGCTGCCCTCGAAGCGGCTGTTGTTGATCTCCAGTCGCGCCGAGTTCACGGCGATAAGTCCGCCGTGCGTGCCGTCGCCAACGACGGTGGAGTGGATCTTGACAGCCGAAACAATATTGTCCAGGATGGTGGACTCACTGCCGGAGACTTGCGCCGCCACGCCCGCAGCATACTGGCGGCTGGTGTAGATGTCGCCCTCCACGCGCAGGTTCTTGATCATAGCCCCTTGCAGGCTGTAGAAGGGTGCCACGCACTCCTGGTTCCTCGGGTTGGCCTCGCTGCCCGCGTTGAAGGTCAGCGTGCGGCCAGCGCCGTCGAACGTTCCCTTGAAGTTGCCGCCCACCTGCATGCCGTCGGCATCGACGTAGCCCGTCATAAAGAAGTAGCGTCCCACGTAGGTCTCGCCCAGGCCCACCTTTGCGGCTAACTCTTTCCAGTGGGCCGTGGTGCCAATGATGTACGGGTCGTCAGCCGAGCCCGTGCCGCCGCCAAAGTCCTCGGGCGACAGCTCGCGTGAGATGTGCAGGAAGACGAAGTCGCCACCGGCGCCCTTGTTCAGGTCGCAGGCCGTGGTGGTGCCGTTCCGGCCCACGCACCCCGCCTCCTCGCCGTCGAACCAGAGGCGCGTGAGGGGAGCCGACGAGCCCTCCCGCGTGTAGTAGAGGTTGATATCTTCGCTGCCGTTCACGCCCGAGTTCAGGTCGCCCTTGTTGCTTTTGATGTGGCTGGAGCCGTCGTAGGCCGCCAGCGTGTAGGTGAGCCCCTGGTGCGTCAGCGTCTCCGGCCTGTTGTCGCTGCCGAAGCCCGTGCCGCAGCGCAGGTACAGGTCCTTGATGGCACGCTCCGGGTCGGTGCCCGTCTTGTAGAGCAGATAGACGTACTGCCCGCCCGAACCCTCGTTCAGGTCGGTGGGAAGCTGCGTCCAGCCGTCTTGGGCGTATTCCTCGCACAAGGCCTTGGCCTCCTCGTCCTTTTCAGCACCCACCACCATCACGTCGGTGATGTAGCGCTGCTTGCTGGCGCTGTTCACTGCCAGTATGGCCTCGCCGCTGCTGTTCGCGGTAATAGCATAGTACGAGATATTAGAGAAGAAATACTGGTCGATAGGCGTACCCGCGTTGTGCGTGCCATAGCCCGACGTCATGACGAAGTTGAGCGTGCACGGATAGACACCGATGTGGGCGCCCTTGGTGAAGGCTCCCGTCACGGTAATCGGGTTGCTGACATAGACGTCCTCGCTGCCGTGGACATTGCTGGTGTTGTCGCTGATGACGGGGTTGCCCTGCACGTTCATCGTGCCACCTTGCCAGATGCCGCCGCCGGCCTTGGCCGAACGGTTCTTGGTGATGCTGCCGCCCGTCATGTTGATGGTGCCGTAGTTGGTAATGCCGGCGCCGCCATGAACGTTGACCAGGTTGTCGGTGATGCTGCCGGCGGTAATGTTGAGCGTGCCACGATTGAAGATGGCGCCGCCGTCGTTGCCCGTATTGCCGGAGATGACGATGTTGCCGATAGTCAGCGTGCCGAAGTTGTAGATGCCGCCGCCCAAGGGAGCGCCGTTGCCCAGGACCATGCCGCCGTTGAACGTGGCCTCGGCACCGTCGTTGACAAGGACGCCGCCGCCCCATCCAGCGCCGCCGTCTGGATCGTTCCTCACCGAGTTGCCGATGATGGTGCCGCCGTTGAAGGTCAGCTTAGAGCCCTTCTCGCAGTAGATGCCGCCACCGCCGTAGGCATGGCCGCCGGTAATCCGGCCGCTGTTCGTGCCGCTGCCGTCGTTCACGGTCAGCGTGGCGTTCCCCAGCAGGTGAATCACCATGTAGTACCAGTGGTAGCCCTCCTCGGTGCGCTGCAGCGTGTGACCGTTCAGGTCCAGCGTCACAGTCTTTCCTTCCGGGATTGCCACCCGCTCCGTCAGCGCGATGTCCGCCGTCAGCTTGATGCTGATGGGGCTGCTGCCGCCAAGCGCGTCCTTCAGCGCACTTTCCGAATCCACTTCGGTCTGCGCCCAGGCCCCCTGCGCGATTGCCAGCAGGCAGACCATCAAGAACAGAATTCTTTTCATACGCATTTTGTTTTAAATATTACCTTATTTATATATATGTTTGCTTTTGAACCCTTAAATGCTAAACGTTAATCGTTAATCTTCATCGCCCTCATCTCACCACGTTCACTCCCCCGCCGCCGCTGTTCACGTCCACGTTGCCGTTCAAGTCGTTGAGGCCGTTGTTGTTGTCATCGTCGTCGCCGGAGTTCGCGCCCTGCCAGTCGGCATAGAGCTGGTCCATGAGCGTCTGCTGCTCGGCAATCGCCTTCAGAAGGTTCTTGCCCTGCGCTGTCAGCTTGCCGTCGGCGTAGGTCAGTGTCTGCGTCTTGTTGCTACGGTCGCCCTTCACGGTCACGGTGTTGCCGCTGATGGTGAAGTGCAGCGCGCCGTAGTCGCGCACGGAGGTGGCCTTTACGAACTTGCCCGCGTCCATCAGGTAGCACTCGTAGTAGCCCGTGCCGTCGGCCTCGAAGCGGTAGGCATCCAGGGCGCGCGTCCACGATAGCTGGCCGTCGGTTCCGCTCTCGGCGTACTCGGTCACCCAGAGTCCCGCCAGCTGTTCCGCCGTCAGCGTCTCGGGCAGTTTGTTCTCGTCGTCGCTCTTGCTGCAAGCAGAGAACATCACTGTGCTGCACAAGATGGCTGCGGCCATCGCCCATTGAAACATCTTTCGCATAATCACGTTGTTTTAATTGTTATACATTATCTTTTTAGTTCACTGAATCTTTTCCATTTCTACCGTGGCGGTGAATGTGGTGCCGTCGGCGTTCTGGCGCAGCGACTTCCACTTCATCACGCCGTTTTGGATGGATTCAATCTCCCACCACTGGCGCTGTTCGCCTTCGGTGTCGTTCTTCCAGCGGGCGTAGAACAAGTAGCCGTCAACGACGTACTGATTAAATATATCAACCATCAGTTCCCAGTCACCATCGCCCACCTTGCGTGAGTAAACGTAGGTGCCGTCGGCCTTGATTTCCCAGCGCTCATTCCAACCTTCGGAGTTCTTACCCTCCCAGGTGCCAATGACGTCCTGGCGGTAGTCGATGTCGGCCTTCGTCAGTCGGACGTTCCGCTCGTTGAAGCTTACGTCGCCCTGACCGCCACGGATGGTTGTGTGCCTGTGCTTGCAAACGATCTCGGTGGCGGTGACCGACGAGATGAAGAAATCCTCTATCAGCGTAATTGTCGGATCGGACTCGGGATGGCCGGTCAAGCTCACCTTATTGCCGGTAATCTTGACAGCATACTCACGGCGGTCACTCCATTTGGCTTGTTTCTCCGTGTAGTCGGGTAAAGACGAACTGAAGAGCGCCTTGGTGGCCGAGACGAAGGTGGTGACCGCCTTTTCGTTGGTCAGTGCTGGGCGTCCTTCTACCTCTGTCTCAATCCATTTGCCGAGAATCTTCTCGCCGAGGTTGTCAATGGCGGCGGGAATGTTGTAGAACTCGAGGAAGGGCTTCACGTTCGCATCGTCCAGGTTATCCTCGGTGATGTAGAACGTGGGCACCATCTCGCCCTGCTTGGCATTGGCCAGTACGGCCTCCACGGCCTTGCGGGCCATGCCGAACGTGTTCTGCGCCATAATGCCCTTGATGGACCCGCTGCCCGTAATGAGCTCGTCGAGGAACTCGCCGTAGGCATCGAAGGTATAGACGCGCTTGCCGGCGGCCTTCAGCATGGGCAGGGCATCGACGAGGTCGTTGCCATTGAAGAACACGAAGTCATCGAAGTCAGCCAGCACGGCCTGCACCTCGTCGTTGCACTTGTCGGCCACGCGATAGACCTGGGCGGCGGGCTTGAGCGCCTGGAAAGCCTCGGCGCGCTCGATGCCCGGGCTACCCAGCATGGCGAAGACGGCCACCTTATCGGCAGTCACCACGTCGGCCATCGCCTTACCCGCAGCCGTGTTGTCCGTGCCGAAGTAGGGGCACGAGGCCAGCGGACTCGAGGCCTTGACCGGCGAGTCGATGATGACCACGGGTATGCCGCGCTCCTTGGCTAATGCTGCCACCTCGGCCTCGGCACTCTCGCCGTTGGGGCCGAAGCTGGGCGCGAAGACGATGCCCTTCAGCGCCTTGCTGCCCAGCTTGCGCAACTCCTTGACGGCGGCCTGCTGCTCCTCGTAGGCCGTCTCTGACGTTGTGGAGTAATAGTAGGCCTCGAGGCCCTTCTCCTTACATACACTGCGGAACGACGTCTCTATTTGACGGAAATAGTCGATGTCGCCGTTCTTCACTATCATGGCGATGCCCTTGGCCCCGCCCTCAGCGGGGTTGTCGTCGTTGCTGGAACATGCCGTGAACACACTTGCGCCGCAAATCAGGGCTGCGGCCATCGCCCATTGAAAAATCTTTCGCATAATCACGTTGTTTTAATTGTTATACATTATTTATTATATCTGTTGTTATTACTTTCAGTTTCATTGCTGAGACAAAGAACGGATTAAGCGAGGGCAAAAGAGCTTGCTCATTTTGCCGAGCGTGACGTTCTTCGAGGCAAAGCCTCAAAACGGCACGCCTCCAGCGGCTCCACGCCGCAGGAATGCAAAACCGCCGGGACTCCTTTCGGGGAATCTCGGCGGAAAATCTGTAGGGGGGATGTGTCTTAACTACCCACGGCTATTGAGCGGTGAGCACGTTGCGGTCGTACGTCTCGATGTGGCAGGTGTGCTGTTTGGTGTCGCGGTCGTAGTTGATGCCGACGAGCAGCAGATTGTCGGTGTACTGCGCCACCTTGGCGGGGTACTGCCGACGCTTGATCTGGTCGATGGCGGCATCGGCGTCCTGCCGGAACTTCAGCTCCACGACGATGGCGGGCGACTCCACGTTCTTGCGCGGGATAAGCACGATGTCGGCGAAGCCTTTTCCGCTTGCCAGCTCACGGTGCATCACGTAGTCGTTGCGGGCATAGTAGTAGGCTATCGAGAGCACGCAGGCCAGAGAGTTCTCGTTGTTGTAGGAGAGGATGCTGGTGTTCTCGTCGTGGGCGGCGTCGATGGCACGGGCCACGGCCTCCTCGTCACCGTCGAGGGTGTCCTGCAGCAGCTTTTCCGAATCCTGGAGCGCAGTCACGACGCCGGCCCAGTTGTTGCTCTTCACCGCGCTCTCCATTTCGTAGCTCACTTCCAAGTTGGGGATGTAGCACTCCTTCTTGACGCGGTCGTAGCTGAGGTAGCCCAGGTGGATGAGCACCGTAAGCACATCGTCGCGGTCGTAGATTTCCGACAGGTCGTTTCTGAAGCCGATAGGATTCACCTTGCAGCGGCCACCGGCCAGCATCAGGATAATGTCGTCCTTCAGCCCCTCGTAGTTCATGCGGATATAGCCAGCTATGGCATCCACGGCGCCGTTGCGGTTCCAGTAATTATCACACCAGAAACTGTCGAGGGCTTGCATCACCGAGTTAGGATTGAATATCGAGGACTGACCGCCAATCTGGTAGCCGTCGTACCATTTCTCCAGTTCGTCGAAGTCCATGCCGTACTTTTCGGCCAGTATCCGCACTTCGTCCTTGGTGAAGCCGAAGTAGCGATCCATGCTGCGCGGCGACACCATCGAGTACTCCTGGAAGTTGTTCATAGCCGACTGCGTCTTATACTTCTTGACAGGCAGGATGCCCGTCATATATACACCGGCGAACACCCTCATGCCGTCCTGGCTCTTGAACATGCGGCGCAACCAGTTGAGGTAGTCGTCCATACCTTTCGTGCCAGGCTTGAACTCACGGCAGATGGCATCCCATTCGTCGATGATGAAGACGAAATGTTCCTCCTTAGCCTCGTTGACACGAAGCAGGTAGTCCATCAGACCATCCTTCTCGGTCACTGGCACGTCCGGATAGGCCTTGCTCACGTCTTCCAACAGCGTTGCATCCATCTTCTCCACGATGCTGTCGTCCTTATATTGGGAAACGAAGTTCGTCATGTCGAGATAGATGGCAGCGTACTTGTTCAAGTGCTGCTCGAACGTCGGGTCGCCAGCTATCGCCAGGTCGGCGAACAGCGGGCGCGAGTCGCACGAATGGTCGTAGTAGGCGTAGAGCATCTTGGCGGCCATTGACTTGCCGAAACGGCGGCAACGCGACACGCAACTGAACTGTCGCTCCGTGAAGAGCGTCTTGTTCACCACAGAGATAAGCATCGACTTATCCACATACTCACTGTTCCTGGCTCGCTGGAACCCTGCATTACCTATATTAATATATGTACCCATCGCGTTGTAGAATGATTTCACGCCGCAAGGCTCGTGCAAGCCGAGAGCAATGGAACAAGTTCCAATTGCAGAGGCGCCGCCGAGTCTCGCACGCTTTCGCGTGCAAAGATACACAATTTTCCTGAGATTCGTCGCCTCGCGGCGAGAAATATTTCAAATCCTACAGATTTTATCCGTTTGTCTCAGTATGTCAAAGAGCGCGTTTTTACCTCCTACTTCCTCACGAACTCTGCGGGGCCGGTGTGGTAGAGGTTGCCGAAGTGGGCGGCGTTGACCACGCGGGCGTGGGAGCCGAGGGTGTGCTGGGCGCAGTAGAGGTAGAGGTCGCGGTAGGTGATGGCGGGATTCTCGGTGAGGGCCGTCACGAAGTTCTGCGTGAAGCGGTCGCTCATCCAGAACGAGCCGGAGGGGTTCCAGTTGTCGGCCCACGACTGCTCCTGGGCGTTGGCACCCGTCATGGCGAGCACGCCGGGGATGCCGTCGAGGTCGGTGACCACGCACTCGCCGTAGCAGGGCTCGGCCACGATGAGCAGCTTGCGGAAGCCGTGGTTGCGCTGCATGGTGGTGACGGCCTCGCGCAGCAGCTGGGCGGTGACACCCTGGTGGTGGGGCTTCTCGCGCCACTGGAACTCGTTGGCGCCGCCGTGGTTCAGGCTGCGGCCGTGACCGCTCCAGTAGAGCAGCACGTTGTGGCCGGCGTCGGGCGGGATGACCACGGGCAGCTTGTCGCTGCGCTGGCCCATGAGGATGCGAAGCACCTCGACGGCGGAGAGCTGCGAGGCGTCGTAGTCGATATGGGCGCCCGCCATGAGGTCGGGGCCGTCGATGGTGGCGCGCACGGTGCCGGGCTCGGGGTTCTTCAGGTCGTCGGCCACGGAGCGGTCGGCGATGAGGATGATATGGTCGTCGTCGAACCCGCTGCGCTTCAGCTGCTGATAGACGCTGAGCACGTCGGAGAGGTGACGGTAGTTCTTGAACTCGGTGCTGGCGTGCACGAGCAGGGCGTACTGGCCGGTGAGCGGCGCGTAGTCGATGGCGGCCTCCTGGTCCTGCGCCTGCTCGGCAAAGTGCTGCTGGGCGACGTTCTCGTCGTAGAGATATTTCCAGGCCACGGTGGCCTCGCCGGTGCGGTGGTTGCCCTTCGAGCTGAAGTAGCGGAGGAACTTCACCTGGCCGTCGTAGATCTGCCAGTGGACGTAGGTGGTGCCGGCAGCGGCGGCGCAGCTCTCGGCATCGAAGGCGATATTGCCCGAAGCGCCGCGGAACTGCGGCACCTGACCCTTGTCGAGCGACTGCAGGTAGAGCGCCATGGGAGAGGCGTCCCAGACGGTGGCGCTCAGGCTGGCGTCGGCGTTGGGGAAGGTGAGGTCGTAGATGGCCTGATTGAAGGCGATGTTCGCGGACGATTCGGAATCTCCGGAAACTCCGGAATCTCCGGCCACTGCCTGTTTGTGGCAGGCGAGGCCGGCGAGCAGGAGGCCGTCGTAGAACTTGCACTCCTCGAAGGTGGGCTTGACGCCGAACTTACGCTCGTAGCTCATCTCGAAACCCGTGGTGGGGTCGGCGTAAGGAGAAAAACCCTCGTACTGAAGAAGCATGGCGCGCTGCCGCTCGGTGAGGGCGTTGATTTCCTCCTGGCTGAAGTCGCTCAGGGCGAAATAGACGCGGCGATAGGCCGAGATCTCGGCGGCCATATTGTCGTAAGCGGGGTCGTCGTAGGGCGTCGTGTCGGGCAGGCCTAACCAGTCGTTGACCTCCATGAAGTCGATGTAGCACTTGCGGCGCCACGCGGTGACCTGGCAGAGCTGGTCGATGGTCTCGATGACGCAGAAGTTGGAGTACAGGGCCGTGAAGATGTCACCCTCGCCGGTATAGAGATGGGCCTTGATTTGCTGCAGCAGCTCGTCGGTAGAGCGGTACTGCAGGTTGTCGGAAATGTCGATACCGAGGTTCTCGGCCTGGAACGGCGCCCAGTCGAAGAAGGTCTTGCCATAGACGTTGTCGGGCGAGAAGACGATGGCCGAGGGGGTGATGAAGCTGTGGCGCTGGGACATGGTGGCGTAGGCCGACATGACAACCTCGGCGAAGGCCACGTCGCTCTCGGTGAGCGACCAGAGGAAGGGGCGCACGGTGCGCGTGCCGCTCTGCGTGGGCACGGCGTAGCGGCGGATGATCTCCTCGCTGGTGGCGGTCGGCGCGATGAGCGGCTTCTCGGTCTGCTGGCAGGCCTCGGCGAAGACCTCGAGGCTGTTGCTGTTGAAGGGGCCGACGATGGCCACCACGTCAGGGTCGTTGGCCAGCTGCGTGCTCAGCGCGTCGAGGTTGGCGGTGAGCTCGTCGTACCATTCCAGCTTCAGGCGCACGCAGACGCCGGTGGAGAGCTGCGCCTC
>JAFPVW010000140.1 GCA_017395215.1 Prevotella sp.
AGCTTCTTCTGGGCTATTGGCATGAACCACTTCATGGAGATTGCCAAGATGCGTGCAGGCCGTCTGCTTTGGGCGAAGATTGTGAAGAGCTTTGGCGCCAAGAACCCGAAGTCATTGGCCCTGCGTACCCACTCGCAGACCTCTGGTTGGTCACTCACCGAGCAGGACCCCTTCAACAACGTAGGCCGTACCTGTATCGAGGCTATGGCTGCTGTGTTGGGTCACACCCAGTCGCTGCACACCAACGCCCTCGACGAGGCCATTGCCCTGCCGACTGACTTCTCGGCTCGTATCGCCCGTAACACGCAGATTTACATCCAGAACGAGACCAAGGTCTGCAAGCAGATTGACCCGTGGGCAGGCTCTTATTACGTTGAGACGCTGACCAACGAGCTGGTTCACAAGGCTTGGGAGCACATCCAGGAGATTGAGAAGCTCGGCGGTATGGCCAAGGCCATCGAGACCGGTCTGCCCAAGATGCGTATCGAGGAGGCTTCGGCCCGCACGCAGGCCCGTATCGACAGTGGCGTACAGACCATCGTCGGTATCAACAAGTACCGTCTGGACCACGAGGATCCCATCGACATCCTCGAGGTGGACAACACGGCCGTCCGCAAGCAGCAGGAGGAAAGCCTGAAGCAGGTCCGCGCTACCCGCGACGAGGCCGCCTGTCAGGCTGCCCTCAAGGCCATCACCGACTGCGTCCGCGACTTCAAGGAAGGCCGCAAGTCGGAGAACAACCTGCTCGACCTGGCCGTCAAGGCCGCCCAGCTGCGTTGTACGTTGGGAGAGATTTCGGATGCCTGCGAAGAGATCGTAGGCCGTTATAAAGCAGTAATCAGAACAATTTCAGGCGTGTACAGTTCAGAAAGCAAAAACGATGCGAACTTCGAGAAGGCCAAGCAGATGACCGACGAGTTTGCCAAGAGAGAGGGTCGCCGCCCGCGTATCTTCATAGCCAAGATGGGACAGGACGGTCACGACCGTGGTGCAAAAGTAGTAGCAACGGGCTATGCTGACTGCGGCTTCGACGTCGATATGGGTCCGCTGTTCCAGACGCCCGCCGAGGCTGCCCGTGAGGCCGTCGAGAACGACGTCCACATCGTCGGTGCATCCTCGTTGGCAGCCGGTCACAAGACCCTCATCCCGCAGCTCATTGAGGAGCTGAAGAAGCTGGGTCGCGAGGACATTATGGTCACCGCCGGCGGTGTCATTCCCGCCCAGGACTACGACTTCCTCTACAAGGCCGGTGTGGCCTGCATCTTCGGTCCCGGTACTCCCGTGCCTTACTCTGCCGTAGAAATGATGAAGATTCTCTTGGACGAGGCGTAATCACCTGACGACGACTTTCTTGCCGTCGATGATATTGATGCCCTGCTTGGGAACGCTTAGACGCTGACCGCCAAGATTGTAGATAATCGGCCGCTGATGCTCAATGGAGTGTTGGCGGCTGATTTTTTCGATGCTGTTGATGCCAAGCAGGTGGAGCAGGCCACGGTAGGCATCAATCTCGCCGTAGCCGTATTCATTGTTGGGGTAGGGGAGCGCCGCGTCGGGCTGACGGCAGGTATGGCTGAAGGCATCGATGATTTCCTCGCGGGTGAGGTCAGGCTTGGCCTGCAGCCAGAGGGCTATGATGCCTGCCACGACGGGCGCGGCCATCGACGTGCCGGTATTGGCGTTCCAGGCGTAGGTGCGGTCCTCAAAAACGAAGTGCTCGACGTCGGAGTTGATGTCGTTGGCTTCAGGATTGTGTTCTAAGTAGTAGCTGCTGTACGACGAGATGATGTTGTCGCCGGGAGCCACGACGTCGGGTTTCTGCATTCCGTTGATGGCCGGGCCGACGGAGGAATAGGGGCTGCGAAGCCCGACGGTACGCCCCTTAGAGAAGTCGCGGTACTCGCCTTTGTAGTTGATAAAGCCTAAGCGGTGGGCGGTGGCACCGACGCACACGACTGACGGGAAGCAGGCCGGAGCATGGATGTTACGGGTCATTTCTGCCGCAGTCCATCGTGGGTCTATGTCGGGACGGTTGTCGAGGCCATTGCTGGAGCTTCCGTAGAGTTCGGCATGGTTGTCTCGGCCCTGAAGGACCAAGGCGATGGGCGGAAGTGCTGACAGGGCTTTGTTGGCCGTGAAGAGCACGTTGTAGACCGTGTCGGCGGTGAATGACGAAGGATAGCGGTCGGTGGTGACGGTGCAGGTATCGCCACCGATAAACAGCGTGTCGGTGAGTACGGAGTCCTTCAGGAAACGTTCTGAGGTAATGTCGAGTGTCGTGGTCGCGTTATCGTAGACAATGGCAGAGAGATGGAACGGTGTGCGGGTCTTGATGCGGTAGAAGGCGGTCGTGTTGGTAGTATTGATAAAAGCCCCGGCCGCTTCCTCCCCAGCAGGTTTTTCCATATAAGTATATGTCACACACTCGTTACCTGCCGATGCCACGATGATGCGGCCGGGACCGGTGATGCTGTCGAGAAAGGCGGCATAGAGACTGTCTTCCTGGTCGAGGTAGGGCGGATAGCCCTCGCTGAACGATGCCACGCAGGGCTTGCCCTCACGGTCGGCGTAGTCGAAGATGTACTTGAATCCGAGGGCGTCGGTGGCCGTGGTGTATTTATCGATGTCGGCAGAGTCGATGAGGACGATGTCGTCGCTGACGGCGTTGCTCACCAGACAGATGTCAGCGTCGGGAGCAATGCCCTGGTATCGCGAGTTGTAGCCGCTGCCCGCGGCAATGCCGAGGGTGTGAGTGCCGTGCGTCTGGATTAGACCATCAACGGAATGCAATTGTGCATGGACGAGGTTGGCGCCCACGAAGTCGCGGCCTACTGGCAGCTGACTGTCGACGGTGTCCTTCGAGAGCTGGTCCCAGAAGGCGCCGATGCGATAGCGGGTGGCTGAAGGGTCGAGGAAGTTGGGGTGGGTGAGGTCGAAGCCGATATCCATTACGCCTACGATGACGCCCTTGCCAGTGTAGCCCCTCTCTATCTCCCCCCTGTAGGGGGAGTATAAGCGGTCGGCTCCTACGATGATAGCCGTGGTGTCCATTGTGGCGCGCCCGGAAGGGCTGGCCTCGATGCGGCGGACGGCCGGATGGTCAGACAGCGGGCCGATGCTGCTGACGGGTATGCTGACGATGGCTATGTTGCCCACCGTTGCGTAGGGCTTGCAGCCGTAGGTGCGCCATACCTCGTCGGCCTTGTCGGTGTCGATGCGAATAAAGGCTGTCAGTGTCCGCACCGGCTGTCGTGTGCCGACCGTTCTCGACAGAGCAGGCTGTTGCTGCAGTGTCAGTCCGCGGACGTATGCCGACAACTTGCGGTTATCAGTAGCCAGGCTGCCAATAACCGCCGCAAAAAGAATCACCAAAATAAACAGCCGTCTCCTCACTGTTCACATCTCACTTCTTGTTCTTCTGATAGTACTCCAGTCCAAGCTGCACGTTCTTGACAACGGCATCGGTCGAGAATGTGGCACCGGTAACGCCGTCAACCTTCAGGGCGGCAGCATCCTTCACCTTCAGTCCGTCCCACTTTCCCTGCAGCGCCTTCTTTACGCGGGTAAAGTATTTGGGCGTCTCCTGGTTCTTCAGGAACTCCACCTTCTCCACCTTGTTCTTTTTGATGTACACCTTGACGGGGGTCGTCCCTGCGTAGCCCTGGACATCCTTGCCCAGCGCGGTGGTGTTAACGACGTAAACGCCGTTCTCCTTGGTCATCACTTCGTCATCCTTTTGAGCTGCACTCTGCAGTGTGGCGGCCAGCACGATGAGTGCCAACGAGCCTAAAAACATCTTTTTCATTTTATCTTTTCTTTGCTGTTATGTCATTTAATCGGTGCAAATTTACGCATATTTCCTTAATTCTGCAACTGCAAATAGCATGCAAATACGTTTTTTTAGCTAAAAAGTTTGGCTATATGAAAATTTTATTGTTATTTTGCAGAAGTTTACAAACAATAATCACTTAAAAAGTAATATTATGAAGAAGTTTTTTGCAGCTATCGTAGCAATGATGCTGGCCGTGCCTTCGTTCGCACAGTTTGCCAGCGGTGGTTTCGAACTCGACAAGAACAATGTCTACTATGGTGCCCGCATGGGTCTGAACCTGGCAAGGATGTCAGGCGACATTGACCACAACAGCATGAAGGCTGGTCTCAATTTGGGTGGCGTTGTAGGTCTGCGTGTCTCATCGTCATCGCCAGTGTTCTTGGAGAGTGGCTTCTACTACACCCAGCGTGGTGGCAAGGAAGGTGACAACAAGATGACCATCAAGTATTTGGAGATTCCTCTTGTACTCAAGTATGGTATTAAGGCAACTGACGATATTGCCGTTTTGCCTTTTGCAGGTCCCTACTTTTCGTATGGTATTGGGGGCCGTATCAAGGGAAAGGCTTATGACCTGGATGGAAGTGTGATGGGTAAGGTTGACACCAGCTCGTTCAACTTCGTGAATCATGCCGACATGGGTTTGAAGGTTGGTTGTGGTGTGGAGTATGATATGCTCTATATGGAAGCTGGCTATCAGTTTGGTATTGCCAACATTGCCGACGATGATGCCATCGATGGAACCGTTCATGGCAACGCCCTGTTCATCAATTTCGGTGTGAACTTCTAATCGTTAAGAATAGTAACACGTTCGGTTTTGCTGTTGCTGGTCGGCCAAGTGCTGCCAGCAACAGCAAAATCTTTCTCTGTATGCTGAAGAGTCCCGAACTTCATATAAGTATATATCCGTCAATCCGTCACTTTTATTCTATCTGCCTCATTCTGAGTGTGTTACGTGGTGACGGATGATGGTGACGGGTGACGGATGGCTACATACTCCTACGGCTGCAATGATTCACGGGCGGTGAACAATGATTCACCGCCCGTGAACATTTGGCACAGAGGCTTGGCGCATGGGCATGCGCCGTACATCCGTCATCCGTCACCATTATCCGTCACCGCATATCCGCTTGATTGTCTGGCGTTTACGTGGATGTGACGGATGTGACGGATTTAAACTTCTCATATTTGTGAGACTGGCGGCAGATTTGAGGCCTTTTCGAGCAACTCCCTAAACCAGACAGAAGTCAAGCTCGCGCGCAATAAGCTCTTTGTCCAAGTGCTGGCCAATGAAGACGAGCTTCTGCATGCGGTCGCCATACTGCTCGTCCCAGTCGCGCCGCAGGCTGGGCTGCTGGTCCATCAGTTCGGCGAGTTCACGCTTCGGCATGGTAGCGTACCACTGGCCGGCATTGCGCAGGCTTACTTGTCGGCCTGCCTGCTCGAAGACGTAGCAGATGTCGGCCTCGTCCTTGAACCAGCAGATACCCTTGGCGCGGATGACGCCCTTGGGCCACTTGCGGGCAACAAACTCGTCGAAGAGCCCCAACTCGAAGGGACGGCGGGCATAGTAGACGTAGGTGCCGATGCCATATTCCTCGGCCTCGCCTTCGTCGTGATGATGATGGTGATGATGGCCGTGGTGGTCATGGTGGTCGTGGTGATGGTGGTCGTGCTCGTCGTGCTCGTCGTGCTCGTCGTGCTCGTCGTCGTCATCGTCGTCATCA
>JAFPVW010000141.1 GCA_017395215.1 Prevotella sp.
ATACACGTGCCAACGGGCTGTACCTACAAGATACTGGACGAGCCTTTCGTGCGCTTCAACGGCGTGGACTACTGGACCAGCGGCACCTGGGTTGAGCTGTCGGCTCCTGACGACATGGCCTTCGACCACTGGTGCGACCCGTATGCCACGGGCGCTCTCTACATCAGCGACCCCTGGACGAAGAACGGGCGCCACCAGTTGCGCGACATCCACTATACGCCGGTGATCCAGATAGCCACCTCGATGCCCGAGGCGAAAACCCAGCATACCTTCTTCGGCGTGAAGTACCGATACCTGTCGAGCCGCGACTACAAGCTCTACCTCAGCGACGAGCTCTGCCGGCAGAAGGGCTGGACGCTCGACAACAAGGAATACCTCGTGGGCTACGACAGTGACGGCGATAAGCTCTACATCACTGCAGCCGTGGACTGGGCGGGTGATATTAACAGGAAGATTGACGGGGCCTGGATGTGGAACACCGCCTTCGAGGGAACCATCCTGCAGAATGACAACGTGGCCGGCAGTTTCGACCGCACCCATCTGGCAGTCATCGCCCCGCGTGCCTTCAAGGGCTGCAAGGACCTGAAAAAGATAGCCTTCCAGAGCGACGAGGGCCATGCTTTCTTCAAGGTCATTCACGCCCCCGACTTCATCATTGGCGAGGAGGCCTTTGCCGACTGTCCCAACCTGACGGAGTTCATCATGATGTACTACAACCGCACGGGAACCGACAAGTGGGACGTCATGGCTCCCACCACCGTTGCCGAAGTGGCCGACAACGCCTTCAGCGGCTCCCCCAACTGCCGCATCATGGTAGACCCCACGGTGTATCAGGACTACATGAGCAGTACGACGTGGCAGGCACAGCAGAATAGGATCAGCCTCTACATGAAGGACGAGGAGGACATGAGCGTCAACGGCGCCAAGTACAGTTACATGCGCTATAGCAAGGGCAACGCGGTGAAGAACGACGCCGCCGGCCA
The DNA here is from genome assembly GCA_017395215.1 of Prevotella sp. Lineage (GTDB taxonomy): Bacteria > Bacteroidota > Bacteroidia > Bacteroidales > Bacteroidaceae > Prevotella. The sequence goes on from JAFPVW010000141.1 coordinate 984, forward strand.
CGAGGCGATGATGAACACCCTGCGCTACTGGACGGCCGACTTCAAGGACTTCATCGGCGGCAGCCTGCTGGCACAGCAGGACCAGAAGAACATCTGGTATGCCCAGATTGTGGGAGCTGACGCGGACTACCTGAACAAGAACGACGGCGTGATGCGCATCTACAACGACCCCGGCTCGTATTATAACTACAAGACCGTGGCCATCGGCGAGAATGCCTTCAGCGGCTGCGAGGCCCTGAAAGCAATAGAGTTCTGGCAGACCAACGGCCGCAGCGAGAACTCGCTCAGCGACCTGAAGATAGTAATCCGCAACGGTGCCCTGAAGGGCTGCAAGAACCTGAAGGAGCTGCGCCTGTTCTACTACGTGCAGGACGGCGACGACCACTGGGAGACGCTCGGACCGAAGGATGTCATCCCTGGCGACAATATCTTCGGAGAACCGTCGTCAGACGAAATGGAAAAGATGAGTGAAGAAGAACTGAAAAATCTGGAAGCTACATTGCCTGGTAAAGATTTTAAGATTTTGGTATCTTCCAGCCGTATACAGGAATTCATCGAAGACCCTAACTGGGCGCCTTATTTGGGGTATATTGATGTGGTAGAGTTTGATCCTACCAATCAGCGCAAAGACTTTTCATTAGGTGACCAAGAGGGTATCACTTATGGGTATGTGACAAATCCTGGCGGAATCTTTGAGACCTCGCAGACTGTCAGTCAGGATGTCTCTTGGTGGTCGGCTCCACGCATTACGATTGAAGTGATTATGGACATCTTGTCCTTTGGCTCTGCCGCTACAGCCCTTTCTGCAACAGAATCTGCATTACTGAAAGAGAGTAAATTGCTCACCCGTTTTCTTGCTGCTATTAAGAATATTCAGGCGATGCTCGTAGGAGGAGGTGTATTAACCTCAGAGCAGGCAGAATTCCTTGCAGGTAAGAGTTTAATTGATATGGGAATTGATATTACGACATTTAATAAACTTCATAAGAGTATTTTTGAATCTTTAGTGAAAAATGGAGTTCTTAGCAAGAATGGTATATTAGCCCCTGCGCAAGAGTTGCTCTCTGGTAATGGTAAATATATTATTAAATCAGGTCTTAAAACTTTACTTTCTAGTTCAAGAATAAATGTGGTGGAAGCACGGCTAGCCGAGTTGACGCCTCAAATTCCAAGAATTCTCGCGAAGAGAGCCAGCCATTACGCCGTTTCACAAAATTTAGCAGCGATGAGTGGTATAGCCACAACAAGCGGCTATCTTGCTGCTAAACAGTGGGGGATGGGGGCATACTCTTCAGACCAGTTGCAGAAAGGCATGCGTGCTAACATCCAGTCGAACATGCACCAGGTAGGACTGACGGGTAGCGGCTACATCATCACCACGCCGGTGAAGAACATCGCATACCATACTTATATTAAAGAGGTGAAGGACGACGTGACGCACGCCGTCATCTATGCCGGAACGGACAAGGGCCAGGGCGGTAATGCCAACACCGTGACCACCACATTTGCCAAGAAGGCCTTCCGCGACAAGAAGAACCTGCAGCGCGTGTCGTTCTACGAGAACAACGTCTCGACCAACGAGGCCGTGCCCATGCTGCTCACTATTCCTGACTCGGCCTTCGTGGGTTGCGACAACCTGACGGAGCTGAACCTGCTGCTCGACACCAAGTCGAACGGACAGCAGGCACTTGGCCCTGAGGCCTTCATCCTGGGCGGCGACAGCATCTTCGCCGGTCTGTCGCCCGAGAAGTTCCACATCGTCATCGACCCCTCACGCAAACAGGACTTCCTCGACAACGAGTCGTGGAAACCCTTAGAGAAGTACTTCGTATATAAACCCGCCAAGGAAAAGGTGGCCTACGACGAGTATGGCGGCCAGTATGCCTACGTCTACGAGCGGGGCACGGTACAGAAAGTCTCTAAGTCGCAGGGCCACAAGATAGAGCACATGAAGGTGATCGGTGCCACCACCGACGAGAGCGAGTACCTGCTCTCAAAGCACCAGGGCGCACTGAAACTGTGCAACGACATCGGCGTGTACAACAACTTCCAACTCGATGCCGTCCGTAAGAATGCCTTCAAGGGCAATCAGGACCTGCGCGTGGTCTACTTCACCGACCTGAAGGGTACGGGTGCCTACGGCGACAGCTACACCGGCTTTGAGATGACCCTCGAGGACTCCTGCTTTGCTGACACCAAGAACCTGGCCGACATCGACATGCTCTACCTCGTCACCGACGGCGACAACCACATCGACCCCATCAAGCCCTCTCAGCTGAAGCTGGGCAAGGGCGTGTTCGACGGCTCCACGGCCCGCATCAAGATGATGCCGCAGCAGGTGGCATGGTTCGAGGCCGACACCACGTGGAACAAATACCGTGACCGCTTCATGCCCTCGGTAGTGAAGGTGGGCGATGCAGGTGTCAAGAAGGCCCTGAAGCAGATGGCCTACAAGGACATGGCTGCCACGGGCTACGACACGGAGCTGTGGTCCGACTACATCGACTTTGCCCGCATCGCCGGAGCCGGATTCTCGTGGCTCGACGGTAAGTTTACTGACCAGAAAGATAACATCCTCTCGTTTGCCGACTTCAAGCACTTCGAGAGCGTCGGTCTCGACTATGTGGGTAAGGAGTGGTTCAAGGACTGTGGCAAGCTGAGCAACATCCTGCTGCCCTCAACCATCAAGCGTATCGGCACATCGGCATTCCAGTACTGTAGCAGCCTGGAGGAGATAGAGATACCGGCTGGTGTCGAGGAGATAGAGTCGATGGCATTAGCCGGATGCAACAAGCTGAACCACATCGTCGTTCGTGGAGAGACACCCGCCAAGATCGGAAGCCTGGCTTTCGAACATAACAGCCTACTGAAGATATATGTGCCTACCGCCAAGGTGAACGCCTACAAGCAGGCATGGACTGACTATGCCGACTACATCGTGGGCATGGACCAATACGACACCAAGAAGACCGTCGAACTCACCCAGGCCGGCACACTGGCCGAGAAACTGGGTCTGAGCATCGAGTGGAGCTACACGGGTGTCATCGCCGGCGACGAGCCGCGATACCTGCACGGCAACTACTCGAAGTACGACTCGCTGACCATCAGCGGACCGCTGAACAACGTCGACCTGGCGGTCATCCGTTATCTGGCAGGCAGCGACTCGTATAATAATAACGGTGGTAACCCCACCGACGGCAAGTTGCGCTACCTGAACCTGCTGAACGCCCGCATCAAGAAGGATGACAATGACAAGGCTCACTATGCCAACCTTGGTGGCACCTTCTCATCTGCCTGGGCAGAAATCAAGGAAGACGACGTGCTGCCCGACTATCTGTTCAGCCACTGCGGAGCACTCCAGACAGCCATCCTGCCCCAGACGGTGAAGAAGTACGGAACTGGCATCTTCTTCCAGTGCAGCGCCCTGAAGCGCGTGGCCATGACGGGCAGCATCGAGCAGTATGAGAAGGCGGGCTACATGAACGGCATGATCAGCTATCCGCTGGAGGAACTCTCGATGATGACCGACACGCCCGCCAAGAGTGAGTGCGGCGACGCATGGATGCAACCCGTAGGGAATGTCTATGTCAAGAAGTCGCAGATGGGCGACTACATCAGTCAGCCCTACCTCACCGTGCAGGCCCAGAACCTCTTGGCACCCTTTGCCGACGATGCCGTGATTGATGCCATGACGAAGAAGGGACACTTCTTCCCTGGCGAGTACCTGGAGTGGAACAATGTGGAGAACCTGTTCAACGATAATAAGCAGATCACCAGTTTCAACGACTTCCGCCTCTTCACGAATGTCAAGGAACTGCATGAGACCTTCTGGGGCGCTTCGAACCTGCGCAGCATCACCCTGCCCGACTCGCTGAAGAGCATCGGACCCAAAGCCTTCGCAGCATGCGAAAGTCTGGACACCATCCGCATACAGTGCGACAGTGTGCCACAACTGGCGCAGGATGCCTTCGCCTGGCTCGCTAAAGACTTCAAGATACTGGTGCCCAAACAACTCTGCAAACTCTATCGCACCAAGTGGGCGCAGTATGCCGACCACATCAATCCTGACAACAGTTACTATGCCATGGAGGACACCGTCATGGTGGTGCACACCAAGGAGATGAACACCTTGGCAAAGGAACTGGGGCTGACCGTCACTTACGACCATCATAATCAGAGGACCAAGGAAGGCAAGTCCATCACCTTCATCAACGGCGTCAAGGGCGACTACAGCAACATCCGCAAACTGAAGGTGGTAGGCCCCATATCAGGTGCCGACCTCTGTCTGCTGCGCTACATGGCTGGCTTCTGTGCCTGGGCTAACACGCGCAATCAGGCAGGTCAGTTGGAGTACGTCGACCTCTACGATGCCGACCTGAAAGCCTCAGAATACGAGGCTGCCTCCGACATGTTCTGGGCACCACGCTCGATAGGAAAGAGCCATGTGGTAACAGACAATGTGCTACCGCCATACGCCTTCCTGCAGGCCTACTCGCTGAAGACCCTCATTCTGCCGCGCACGCTCACCAAGGTGGAGAGCCGCGCCATGCAGGAGTGTGAATATCTGGAGACGCTGGTCATCGGCGACGATATGAAGGTCTTCGACTGGAGTTCACTCGACGACTGCGCCTCGATGACACGCCTCTACATCCTGGCCAAGCAGAAACCTGCCCTCGACATGGACAACTGGCTCTGGCGAAACCTCTGCAACAACTACCACCCGACGTTCGACGCCTTCTACGTGCGTCCCTCGCTCTATCAAGAGTATCTGAAGGATGATGCCTATACCGGCATGACGTGGCAGCGCACCAACAACATCTCGAAAGGCGCGTTCGACGACGACGAGTCGTTCACAGCCTTCGCTGCCCATGCCGCTGCCACCAGTGATGACCTGGCACAAGTGAACTCCGTGGAGGGATGGTTTGACAAACATGGCAACATCCGCGACCTCACACCGCTGAAGTACACCGCCATCGACTCGCTGTCGAAGGTCACCGTTTCACCACTCACGCAGATGGAGGCCATCGCCCTGCCCAAGACGCTGGCAGCAATTGAGGAGGGCACATTCGCTGCCGCCAACAACCTGCGGTATGTCGACATGCTGCTGTGCGACTCGACGGTGATGATAGACCGTATGAAGAACGGCGGACTGAAGCGGATGGGCATCAACACCGACCAGACACTGGTCTACGTGCCCCAGCAGTATGGCGAGACCGACGAGGTCAACGTCGTCTGGGGCCGCGAGGGTTCGCTGCAGGCCAGCACCTACAGACTCGTCGACGGCCTTGACTACAACGTGCCTTACACCTTCCAGACACAGCACGTCAGAAACTCTCGCAAAATTGCTAAGTCTGACGAGCCCTACACACTCTGTCTGCCTTACCAGATGAGTGTAGCTGGAGGAGCACGCCTCTATGCCCTCATCGACCGCAGCGGTGCGACACTGACCTTCTCCGAGACCGACGGACAGGGCGAGGCCATGAAGCCTTATCTGCTTTTGGCAGATCAGAACGGCATCATGCTCGACAGTGACCAGCCGCAGACGATACAGGCTTCCGCCGGCATGCATGGCGAGGATGCGTATGTGGCAGGATATGTCATGCGCGGCACCCTGAAGGCCATCGACAACAAGACGGCTGCCGACATGGGGGCTCAGATCCTGCAGAGCGACGGCAAGTGGCATCCGGTGTACAGCCAGACCGACGATGAGAAGAAGGCTGTCATCATGCCATACCGTGCATATCTGCTGCCCAGCACGCATGGAGCCGGGACAAGGATGATGTCTATCAAACTCATCAATAATGACGGTACGACGGCCATCTACTCTCTGGATGCCGACACCGGCGATGCGGAAGGCGAGGGCTGGTACACCACCGACGGACGACGCCTGCCTGCGGAGCCAGCACGGCATGGTGTGTATATCTACCAGGGGCGTAAGGTTGTGAAATAATGATTGATAAAGGTAAAAAAAATATATGGAGATGATTAAGAACATCAAGAATTTTTGCGTGCTGGCTGTTGCCCTTGTGGCAATGGCAGCATGCAGCAGCAATGAAGACAATCCCATAGACTATCAGCAGGTGAAGGGCCATTGGTACTCAGAGATACCCTCCACAGGCAAGTGCTATGACATCCGGCAGGGCGACCAGATAGCGGAAGTGACATACGACCGCGTTGGCGTTCTGGTGGAACTCGAAGGCGGCTACGGCTCGTGGACGCATTACTATCTGAAGGAAGGAGAACTTGTGGGATACGACGGACACTATTATGCGGGATTCGACTACCGTATTGGCTGGAATGGATACCTCCGTTTTGTATCCGACGAGGAATACGACGAAGACCACATCGCTTCACTCAACGCCTTCGGACTGCACTACGATGCCAGTCAGGACCTGATTCTCTCGGAGCCTGCAGATGGTATGGTGATGCAGTTCAGCAGGGTGACCGGGGAACAGCAGAAAAAGCTGGACGCCTGGGATGCCATCATCGACGAGGACCACATTGGTCTCGACGACTCCGAGCACAGCACCGACATGGATCCGGATCATGCCACGGAGCCTGCACGATGAGATTCACTTTACAGAGATCACGGGGACAGGCCTCTGATTGTTTCGCAAGCGGAGCTTGCGAAACTTGAATAAAATGATTATCCGCTATCGTACCACCAAAGCCCCAAAGGAGCGGCACCCCTGCCTGTGGTCTTATCAGCCCTTCGGGCTTTGGTGGTATCTTTGCGGATAATCATAAATAATAATATAATGTTACTTTTTTACCTACATTGCCTACACTATTATATAAGTTTCTGGTTTACAGGATAATAAACAGTGTAGGCATAATGTAGGCAGTGTAGGCAGAATTTTTCGACCTGTGCGGTTGAAATGACGCTGAAAGCGTCTTCGCTCAGGACTCGAAC
>JAFPVW010000012.1 GCA_017395215.1 Prevotella sp.
CCGTCGGCTCATCGACCGCTGTCCGCAGGTGGTGCAGATACTCTCGCTGAAGGACATCGCCTCGTTCCTCAACATCACACCCATCTACCTGAGCAAACTACGCAAGGAGATTACATTCGGAAAGACATAAAGCCAAACAGTCTTCCCATCATACTTTTGGCTCAAAAGACGCTCAACTGAGCCAAAAATTTCTTGAATTTCTAAAACTAGTTTTAGAGTTGCACCCTCGGCGACCCGTTTTCGGGTTTCGCCGAGTTGTTTTTTACGCCCTTTTTTGTTATTTTGTAGTCGCAAATTGCAACAACTATGTAAATTCATGAGCGTATGAAACAACCAAATTATTACACCCAGGCCCTGGCCTATCTGCGCGACTACTGTCTGCGTCATGACAGGCTCATGCACTATTCGGCAGGCGACATTTTTGAGACCGAAGGAGCCGCTGCCCGTCTCTTTGGTTACATTGAGAGCGGCAGTTTCCATTACCTTGTCCGAAATTACGAAGGTGGCGAGAGTACTGTCGAGACCGTCGCTGCGGGCGACCTTGTGGGCTGCTATCCCTACTGTCTCGATGGCGATGCCGCTCCCGTCACCATCCGTGCCGACAAGCCCAGCACCGTCTATGTCGTCGATGGCGCAGACCTTGAAGAGCACTACCGCCAGAGTCAGGCGGCGGAGCGGATGGGCCGCGACTACATGGCCTACCGCTTAGAGCAAGTCAAGTCACAAATCTACAGTCACTATTGTGAGAAAGGAGTCCGCGACGTATGAAACACACTCTTATTCTTCTCCTGCTGATGACCCTCTGCGCCTGTTCCGACCCTCAGGAGCAGCCCCGCGACGGCATCGACCTCACCGGCGCATGGGTGCTGCGCCATGTGCAGTTCCCATCGGGCACCGAGCAGGACTATGCCCTCGGCGGCGACGGCACCACCTGCCTCATCTACGACCGACGGCACCTTCTCTACGAGTGCAACATTGCGACCACGCCCACGGGTCTGCTCGTCCAGCCCACGGCCACGACCACCGTCACGCTCGTTGACAAGGGCGGCGGCGAATGGCTCTACTTGGAAAACGGCGACCCGCATCCGCTCCGTGCGTCAGATTCCACCATCACCATCCAGCGCATGGGCATCCTCTACACCTTCTCACGCGCCGACAGCCTCTACAGCGAATGGGGGGCCGACATCCGCGACATCTTCGACCGCGCGACCGACAGCCCCGAAGCCGAAAACACGCGCTACATGCTCTCGACCAGGGAGCGCCAGCTCACCAACTACGTCTATTGGCTCGTCGTGGCCGTCGCCCTCATCGTCATCGTCGCCGTGGCCAACTATGTGGTCTATCGTCGCCGCCGCCGTCAGATGCAACTCCAGCTGCAACAGATTCGCGACGTGCAGCAGAACCGCGCGCCCTCCGTGCGCCAAGCAGCCAAGTCGGTCGAGGACACCTTCTTCGCCTCCGACGAGTACGCCGCCCTCGTGCGCCGCACGGCCACCGGCCAACTGATGAAGGATGCCGACTGGCAGCAGGTGGAGCACAGCCTGATGACCGTCTATCCCGGCTTCACCACCCAGTTGCAGAGCCTCTACCCCATGTCCGATGTGGAGTACCGCACCTGTCTGCTCATCAAGCTCCGCATCCCCACCAAGGACATTGCCGCCGTGCTGGCCCGCGAGGCCAACACCATCAGCAGCCTGCGCAAGCGACTCTACAAGAAAGTGTTCGGCCGCGAGGGCGGGGCCAAGGAGTGGGACGACTTCATCCTCTCCATAGGCACCTGACACCCCTTGCGAACCCCCTGCGAGCCTCTTGCGAGCTGCTCGCAAAGCAAATGACGCACGAAGCAAGAGCAGAGGGCAAGCGTGCTTGCACTATGCCTGGCAAGAAGGAATAAGACGAAGTCAACTCACCTTCGGCAAAGAGAAATAACACACCTTTTTGGCTCAAATCATCACGGTTTGAGCCATTTTTTTTAGATTTTTCTTTAACTAGTTTTAGAGATGCACCCTCGGCGACCTGTTTTCGGGCTTCGCCGTTTTTTTTTCGTGCCTTTTTGTATAACTTCGCAGCAAAAAACGCGAACAAGATGAATTGTAATTCACCTACTCCCCAGTGCCCACTCCATTTTCTTCGCCCATCGCCATACGGTGACGTGGGGAATGTCGGTCAGGTTTTCTATCTGCGTGTTCGTCAGGCCAATGCTCAGAAGATAGCAGACTTGTTGCTGTTGTTCGGTGAATTTGCCGACATGGTGTACCAGACGCTCCATGAGGTCGGGCTGCAATTCGTCCACGGCAGCAAATATTCGTTGCCAATCTGCCGATGTCATCTTGTGGCGCCCTACCGATGCCTTGCGTATGGCTGCTACCACGTCTTCGGCACTCTCCTCCAGGTCGGCTTTGTGCAGCAGTCGGACGAAACGTTTGTTCTCATCCAGTTTCTCTTCCAACAATTGCTCCTTGTCCCTCAGTTCCTGCTTGTAGCGGTCTATTTCGCCGTTCACCCTCGCCAGTTCGTCTTTCGTCGTTTGCAGCGACATTTCGCTGTCTGCCAGTTGCGCCTTGTGGATAGCCAGCTTTGCTTTCATTTCTTCGGCGTTGCTGCGGCTGACCTTCAACTCGTCGGAGAGCTGAATCAGCTCTTTCAAATGTCTGTTTCGTCGCCAAATCAGATACAGCGCCATACCCAGAATGACAACCACGGCCATGGTGCCTACGCCCCAGAGCTGCTGATGGTAGCGCGTATTCTCCTCTTTTATCCTTGCTTCCTCCTCCACGTTCCTGTAATACTGGTATTTGTTATTAACCGTCGCCGCCATTTCCTGCCGATGGCCCAAGTCGATGGAGTCGCTTACCTCTATATATCGTGCCGCCCATCTGTTGGCCATGACCGCATCGCCCCGCTCATGGAAGATTTGGAACAGGGCTTTGGCCGCATCGTACATGAAAAACAGGTCTGTCTGGTTCTGCAGAATCTGCTGATAGCAGACGATGGCCGAATCCATTCTGCCCGTCATGCGGTAGTATTCGGCAAAGGCGAAGCATTTCATGTCGATGTCGTCGCCGAGGTTCCGGCACTCCACAATCGAGAAACATTTCCGGGCATTCACCTCGTCTTTCAGATAAGCGAAGTTCATCAGCAACGAATACAGCAGTTCCGCCTCATATTGTTGCGTGGTGTCCGCCTCCACAAGAGCCAGCGCCTTTTGGTACACGCGGTGCGAGAGTTCCAGACTGTCAAGTGCCGCAAGCGTTGCCCCCAGATGCGTCAGGCTGCGCAGCGCGTCGAGTCCCAGCCGCTCGGTCATGTCATATTCGCGCTCGGCATAGAGACGGGCGTTCTGGTAGTCTTGCACATTGTAGAAAAGATAGTGCAGGTTGGAGTAAGTGTTTCTCAGCATCAGCGAGTCACACCCGTCATTCTTGCTGGCAATGTCCTCTGCTTTCATAAAATGCCTCAGCGCGTTGGGTGTGTCCTGCAAGTCTCTGTAGGTACTGCCAGCATAGTAGTAAGCCTCCTGACGTTCACAGGCTGTGCCGTGGCTGTCGAAGTAGGAGACTACCAGTCTGGCCGAATCGTCCGATGTCGGCATCATGTCCGCTTTATCGCGCAGCCGCATGTCGAGCATCAAGCACTTCATCTTCGTATGTTCCGACGTGCTGACCACCTGCGGCCTGATGGCATCGAGCATCTTCATGGCCTGCTTCGGCTCCTTGTCACCCACAGCCTTGATATCATTGAGCCGCTCTTGCACATCGTCCGAGTGACATGAAACCATGACCAAGGCCAGCAGCAACATCTTTATGATACAAATTCTGTTCATTGTTTATGGAATTACTAATTTCGGTGCAAAGGTACGCAAAATCCTCAGATTGCGCCTATAAAAATGCGACATTTTGCCGAAAGTGAAACGAAGTGGAACGACTTTTGCTTCCCCCATCCTTTATTTATAGCTACCTTTGCAGTCCGAAATGGATAAACTTTGGAGAAAAATAAAAAAGTAATGAAAAGAAACATCATCACCACGCTCCTCGCCCTCGTGGCATTGACGGCCAACGGCCAGAAGACCGTCATCGAGGGCACCGTGCTCGACGCGCAGGGCAAGACCGTGGAGGCTTACGTCACCGTGGCCCCGAAGGCCTCCCTCCTTCGGGGGGATGAGAGGGGGGCTATCCTGGGCTTTGCAGACACTGACGCGAAAGGACACTACAAGCTGGAGTTCACCACACAGGCCGACTCCGTGACCGTTACCGCTTCGGGCCTCGCCATCGGCAACCAAGTGAAGGTCGTGGCCAACCGTTCACAGCGGCTCGACTTCCGCGTAAAGGAGCAGACCGTGCAACTAAAAGAGGTCAGCGTCCGTGCGCAGAAGATACGGCAGAACGGCGACACGCTCAACTACCTCGTCGGAGCCTACCAGCAGCAGGGCGATCGCGTCATCGGCGACGTGCTGAAGCGTATGCCCGGCATCGAGGTGGCCGACAATGGCGGCATCAAGTATAACGGCAAGAGCATCAAGAAATTCTACGTCGAGGAGATGGA
>JAFPVW010000142.1 GCA_017395215.1 Prevotella sp.
CGGGTCTCCTGCATCAGGTCCTTGATGGGTGAGAGGATGTCCATGAAGATGTAGCTGCAGAACATGGCCAGCGCCAGGAGCAGCAGGGCGGTCCAGCGCATGGCGGCGCTGTCGCGAAGGGTCTTTTGAATTGCTTGTGACATAATTTTCAATTATCAATTTTCAATTATCAATTCTTTTTCAGCCACTTGGCCAGCCACTCGAAGTAGGTGCGCTGCCAGAGAATGCCGTTCTGGGGCTTCAGCACCCAGTGGTTCTCGTCGGGGAAGATGAGCAGCTCGGCCTCGATACCGCGCATGCGGGCGGCGTTGAAGGCCGACATACCCTGCGTGGCGTTGATACGGTAGTCCTTCTCGCCGTGAATGCAGAGGATGGGCGTGTCCCACTTATCGACGAAGCGGTGGGGCGAGTTCTCGTAGGTCTTGCGGGCGCGGGCCGTCTGGTCCTTGTTCCAGTATGCATCGTCGTACTCCCAGTTCGAGAACCAGTTCTCCTCGGTCTCTGTGTACATGGCCTCGAGGTTGAAGGCACCGTCGTGGGCAATGAAGCACTTGAAGCGCTTGTCGTGATGACCGGCGAGGTAGTAGACGCTAAAGCCGCCGAACGAGGCACCAACGGCTCCCATGCGGTCCTTGTCGACATACGGCAGGTTCTGGGCGGCATCGTCGATGGCCGTCAGGTAGTCCTTCATGCACTGACCCGTCCAGTCGCCTGAGATTTCCTCAAGCCACTCTTGACCGAAGCCCGGCAGACCGCGACGGTTGGGGGCGATGATGACGTAGCCCTGCGAGGCCATGATGAAGAAGTTCCAGCGGTAGCTCCAGAACTGTGAGACGGGCGATTGCGGTCCACCCTCGCAGAAGAGCAGCGTGGGGTATTTCTTGTTGGGATCGAAGTGTGGCGGCTGGATAATCCAATAGAGCATCTGCTTGCCATCAGTGGTTGTCACCCAGCGTTGGTCGACAGAGGGCTTGCCTAACTGGTCGAGTATCTCCTTGTTCACATTGGTAATCTGCGTTGCAATGGCGCAGTTGCCGTCCTCGTCGTATTCCTTGATGTTGGGATCGACGGCATAGAGGTCGGCGGGTGCCAGGAAGCTGTGACGCTCCATCAGTAGGTGCTCGCCGTCGCCAAGGAGCTGGAGCGAACCCCAGTCGGCCCACTCGTTTGTGAGCTGCATCACCTCACCCTCGAGATTGGTGCAATAGAGGTTCTCCGTTCCGTGCCACACACCAATGAAGTATAGTGTCTTTGAGTCGGGTACCCAGCAGAAGTCGTCGACGTTGGAGTCGAACGACTCGGTGACGTAGTTCTTGGTACCTTCCTTCAGGTCATAGACGCAGAGCCGGTTGCGGTCGGCCTCGTAGCCGTCACGCTCCATCGAGAGCCAGGCCACGTAGCGGCCGTCGGGCGAGAACTTCGGGTTGGTGTCGTAGCCCACGTTCATGTCCTTCAGGTTCGTGTTGACGAACTGGTTCTTGAGCGACTTCGTGGGGTCGAGCAAGTTGTCAATCTCGTAAGGAGCTGTGCCGTCGGACACCACGCCCCACTCATGGTTCTTGCAGAGGTTCCGGGTTTTGTCCATGTCGCCGCTCTCTGCGTCGTAGAGGAAGATGTCTGAATCGGTCGAGACGCTGTAAGACAGTCCAGTCTCGCAACGACAGGTGAAGGCGATGTTCTTGGAATCGGGACTCCAGGCCAACTGCTCCATACCTCCAAAGGGCTCCATGGGGCACTCGTAAGGCTCGCCCTCGAGGATGTCCTTACCCTCGTTGGCAATGACGAAATCATCGTCTACTGAGAAGACGAAGGGGTGCTGAATGCTCTCTACGTAGTGGTCCCAGTGGCGGTACATCAGGTCAGTAATCTTGCGGCCTGTGGCCTTGGGCAGGTCTTCGGGGTTCTTCTGGATAATCTCGTTGAAGGGGATGCTCTGCAGGATGATGACCTTCTTTCGGTCGGGCGAGAACATGAAGCCCTCCACCTTGCCCTCGGTCTCGGAGAGCTGCTTGCGACTGCCGCCGTCGAGGTTCATCTTCCACACCTCGCCGCCACGCATGAAGGCGATGGTCTCGCTGTCGAGCCACTGGGCGTCGGTCTCATTGTCGGCGTCGGTGGTCAGCTGGCGCTGCTCGCTGCCGTCGGCGTTCATCATCCAGAGCACTTGGTGGCTCTTGTTCTCGGCAACGCTGTAGTAGCCTGTCTGATAAACGATGTGCTGGCCGTCGGGCGAAGCCTGGTAACCGGCGATGCGGCTCATGGCCCACAGAGCCTCGGGCGTCATCTGGTCGTTCTCCAGCTTGACGGTCTGCTTCTCGATATTCACTTTGTCGCCGTCTTTCTGCGTGCTGCATGCCGTCAGCATCAGGGCGGCCGTTGCTATGGTCATAATCTTTCTCATGTCATTGCGATTTGTTAGATAATACGCACACCACCCTTATCAGCGCTCGCCACACTTTGGGCATAGCTTCGCAGAGCCTTTGAAACCTGTCGGTTGCGCTTCAGCGGCTGCTGCGGGCGTGCCGCAAGTTCCTCGTCGGTAAGCTTGACGTTGATTGAGCGAGAGGGAATGTCGATGACAATGATGTCGCCATCCTTAATCTTGCCGATATTGCCGCCATTGGCAGCCTCGGGCGATATATGGCCAATAGAGAGGCCACTTGTACCGCCACTGAAGCGGCCGTCGGTAATCAGGGCACACTCCTTGCCCATGTGCATACTCTTAATATAAGAGGTGGGATAGAGCATTTCCTGCATACCGGGACCACCCTTCGGACCTTCGTGCGTGATGACCACGCAGTCGCCCTTCTTCACCTTGCCGCCTAAGATGCCCTCGCAGGCATCTTCCTGTGAGTCGAAGCAAACAGCCGGACCCTCGAAGTGCCACAGGCTCTCATCGACGCCGGCCGTCTTGACCACACAACCGTCCTGAGCAATATTGCCGAAGAGCACAGCCAGACCGCCGTCCTTCGTGTAGGCATGCTCAATATCGCGGATGCAGCCATTGGCACGATCCAAGTCGAGCGAGTCGTAATATTCGCACTGCGAACCCATCTGTGTAGAGAACCGGCCCCCGGGAGCGCTGGAATAAATGGCAATCTCGTCTTCAAGACCGTTGACATCGTACTTCTCCATCACCTCACTGAGCGTCATGCCGTCGACACGCATAGCAGTGCCGTCGACAAGCCCTCCCTTGTCGAGCTCACACAGAATACCAAGGATGCCGCCAGCGCGGTTGCACTCCTGCACGGAATATTTCTGGGTGTTGGGAGCCAGCTTGCACAGACAGGGCGTCTTGCGACTCAGCTCGTCGATGTCCTTCATGGTGAAGTCGACACCTGCCTCCTGGGCTACGGCCAACAGGTGGAGCACGGTGTTCGTGGAGCCGCCCATTGCAATGTCAAGTGTCATGGCATTGAGAAAAGCCTGACGCGTAGCGATTGAACGCGGCAGCACGCTCTCGTCGCCGTCCTCATAGTAGGCCAGCGCATTCTTAACAATCTGGCGGGCTGCCTTGCGGAACAGCTCTATGCGGTTTGTATGGGTAGCCAGGATAGTGCCATTGCCCGGCAGCGACAGACCGATGGCCTCGGTCAGCGAGTTCATCGAGTTGGCGGTGAACATACCGCTGCAGGAGCCGCAGCCAGGACAGGCGCACTGCTCAATCTCACGCATCTCCTCGTCGCTCACCGAAGGGTCGGCACCTTTCACCATTGCTGTTATCAGGTCGGCATTCTCACCGCGCCAGCGACCAGCCTCCATAGGGCCGCCGCTACAGAAGACGGCAGGGATGTTAAGACGCATGGCAGCCATCAGCATACCGGGCGTTACCTTATCGCAGTTCGAGATGCAAATCATGGCATCTGCCTTGTGGGCATTGACCATATACTCCACTGAGTCAGCGATGATGTCGCGCGAAGGCAAGGAGTAAAGCATACCGTCATGGCCCATGGCGATGCCGTCGTCAATGGCGATGGTATTGAATTCTGCGGCATAACAGCCCATCTGCTCAATTTCCTCGCGGACGATCTGTCCTATCTCGTGCAGGTGGGTATGACCCGGAACAAACTGCGTAAACGAGTTGACGATGGCGATAATAGGTTTACCAAACTGCTCCTGCTTCATGCCCGTAGCCACCCAAAGGGCACGGGCTCCCGCCATACGGCGGCCTTCTGTGCATACGGCACTTCGTAACTGGTGTTTCATATTTCTTATTTTTTTATGTTCGTTAATTATAAATAATTGATAGTTCTATGAATAGCGGGTACAAAGGTACAAAATCCAAACGAGACTACCAAGACTTAATCCATAAAATAGACAATCACTCCTTACTTCGGTCGAAGAAAGGAGTGATGTTGTTGTCAGGAATGCTAATTTTTGTCGTCTGTCATTTGATGATGCCTTGCTCTACGAATATCTTTTTCAGTGCTACCACCGAACGGTCGACTTGTTCCTCGGTATGGGTGGCCATAAGGGCATAGCGGACGAGGGTGTCCTGAGGTGCACAGGCGGGCGGAATGACGGGGTTGATGAACACGCCGGCCTTGAAGGCGAGTGCTGTGACGAGGAATGTCTTTTCAACATCGCGCACGTAGAGGGGGATGATGGGGCTCTCGGTGTCGCCAATCTCGAAACCTTCTTCGCGGAAGCGCTTCAGGGCGTAGTTGGTGACGTTCCAGAGTGCCTCGATGCGCTCGGGCTCCTGCTGAATGATGTGCAGGGCGGTCATGGCTGCGGCTGTTGCTGCGGGCGTGTTGGAGGCCGAGAAGATGTAGGTGCGGCATGTGTGGCGCAGGTAGTTGATGGTATCCCAGTCGGAGGCGATGAATCCGCCGATTGATGCGAGCGACTTTGAGAATGTTCCCATGATGAGGTCAACCTCGTCGGTGAGTCCGAAGTGGTCGCACACTCCCCTGCCCTGACGTCCGAAGACGCCGATGCCGTGGGCCTCGTCGACCATGATTGAGCAGTTGTACTTATGCTTCAGCTGGACTATCTCGGGCAGCTTGCAGAGGTCGCCCTCCATGGAGAAGACGCCGTCGACGACGATGAGCTTGATGGCCTCCTCAGGCAGCCGCTGGAGCACGCGCTCAAGGTCTTCCATGTCGTTGTGCTTGTAGTGCAGCTGCTTGGCAAATGCAAGACGGCGCCCGTCGACGATTGATGCGTGGTCGCGGTCGTCGCAGATGACGTAGTCATCCTTGCTGAGCAGGGCAGGAATGACGCCCTGGTTGACTGAGAAGCCTGTAGAGAAACAGAGACAGTCGTCCTTGCCGATGAATTCGGAGATTTCCTTCTCGAGCTGGACGTGCAGGTCGAGGGTTCCGTTGAGGAATCGGCTACCGGCGCAGCCGGAACCGTATTTGTCGAGCGCGGCCTTGGCTGCATCGATGATGCGCTGGTCGCCGGTCAGGCCTGTATATGCGTTGGAGCCGAACATCAGTACTTTATGGCCTCCCATTTCTACCTCCGTGCCCTGTTTTCCCTCTATGGCGCGGAAATAGGGATAAACGTCAGCCTCCATATACTTCTGCGGCTCACGGTATTTCTCGAATCTCTTTTGTAACTGTCCCATTCCGATTTTGGTATAGTTTTTCTACATTTATTTTTTTTCAGGCTGCAAAGTTACACATTTTTTGCGAAACCGTGCATATTTTTGGTAATAATTGTTTGTTTTTGAGAAATTTCTTGCCTGAGCAGCACGAAATTCAGCTAAATTTTGTACTTTTGCATACGTGATTGAAAGAAAAAGACGCATTACGTTCATCGTGAACCCCATATCGGGCACGCAGTCGAAGAAGGACATGCCCGAGGTGATTGAGGCTGTTCTGGACAAGGAGCAGTTCGAGAGCCGCATCATCTTCACCGAGTATGCCGGCCATGCTGCCGAGATAGCCAAGGCGTGTGCTGCCGAGCAGACCGACATCGTGGCTGCTGTCGGCGGCGACGGGACGGTCAACGAGGTGGCGCGCTCTCTGGTGCATACGGAGACGGCGCTGGCCATCGTGCCCTGCGGCTCAGGTAACGGACTTGCCCGCCACCTGTGTCTGCCCATCGACACGCGCAAGAGCCTGGAAATCATCAACCAGTGCCGCATCGAGTCGTTCGACTACGGCATCATCAACGGTCTGCCCTTCTTCTGCACATGCGGCATGGGCTTCGATGCGTTCATCTCGCTGAAGTTTGCTGAAGCGGGCAAGCGCGGCCCCATCACCTACGTCGAGAACGTGCTTAGGGAGGGGCTGAAGTACAAGCCTGAGGTCTACGAGGTGACTGACGACTCGGGCACTCACCACTACAAGGCGTTCCTCATTGCCTGTGCCAATGCCTCGCAATACGGCAACAACGCCTATATCGCCCCTGGAGCCACGATGAAGGACGGCGAGATGGACGTGATCATCATGGAGCCGTTCAACGCGCTCGATGCGCCGCAGATAGCCGCCGACCTCTTTATGAAGACGCTGGGCAACAACTCGAAGATCAAGACCTTCCGCACCAAGCACCTGGAGATTCACCGTGCCACGCCTGGAGCCATTCACTACGACGGCGACCCCATCATGACCGACCCTGACATTGACATTCACATTGAGCACCTGGGCATTAAGATTGTGACTAACCCTGAGGCTACCGAGGACGCTGCCCAGCCCAACCCCGTGCTGAACGCCTTCAGCGACTTCTTTAATAATATAAATAATGTACGCGAGGATATTGAACGTGGCGGCCGCCGCATTCATGCCCTCAACAAGCTGATGCTGCGCAAGCTGTCGAAACACTGACATGATACAGACTGTCATCGTGGCTGCCTGCATCGTGGCAGCAACGGTTTATGCCGCCTGGCGCATATACATAGCCGTGAGGAAACACCAGGACCCCTGCTTCGGCTGCAAGGGCTGTGAACTGAAAAAACAGATTAATTATAAAAAAACTTGCGAAAAATTTGGCCAATCCAAATAAAACCATTACCTTTGCAGCCGCATTCATCACAAGGTGCCTTGGATGAGTGGCTTAGTCAACGGTCTGCAAAACCGTCTACAGCAGTTCGAATCTGCTAGGCACCTCTGGAAAGACTGGAAGCTCTGAAAACGAGTTTCCAGTTTTTTTGTTTTCACCCCCTTCCAATTGTTCGCGGGCACACGCAAAGTATTACTTTTTGTCACTTTTCTATTGATTTATGTCAAAAAGTTAGCAAAAAGATAGCTTTTCCGTAAAAAAACTGATAAAATGTTTGTGGTTTCAGATTTTTGATGTAATTTTGCAAGCAGAAATTAAAAACAAGTGTAATTTAACAATCAAAAACGAAACAAAAGATTATGAACGCAGCACAAGTTGTTGAAGATCTCAAAAAGAGATTCCCCAACGAGCCTGAGTACATTCAGGCCGTCAGTCAGGTTCTTCCCACCATCGAAGAAGAGTACAACAAGCACCCCGAGTTCGAGAAGGCTAACCTCATCGAGCGTCTGTGCATCCCCGATCGCGTCAACGAGTTCCGCATTACGTGGGTCGACGACAAGGGCAACGTGCAAACCAACATGGGCTACCGTATCCAGCACAACAACGCCATTGGCCCGTACAAAGGCGGTCTGCGCTATCACAAGAGTGTGAACCTGGGTATCTTGAAGTTCCTGGCCTTCGAGCAGACATTCAAGAACTCGCTGACCACGCTGCCCATGGGTGGTGCTAAGGGTGGTTCCGACTTCTCGCCCCGTGGCAAGAGCGACGCTGAAGTGATGCGTTTCTGCCAGGCCTTCATGAACGAGCTCTATCGCGTGATTGGTCCCGATGAGGACGTTCCCGCTGGCGACATCGGCGTTGGCGGCCGTGAGGTTGGCTATCTGTTCGGACAGTACAAGAAGCTCACCCACCAGTTCCAGGGCGTGCTCACTGGTAAGGGAATCCCCTTCGGCGGTTCGCTCATCCGTCCTGAGGCTACTGGTTACGGTACGGTTTACTTCCTCTGCTCGATGCTGCAGACGCGCGGTATCGACATCAAGGGCAAGAAGGTGCTGATTTCAGGTGCTGGTAACGTGGCTCAGTATGCTGCCGAGAAGTGCATTCAGCTGGGTGCAATCCCCATGACCATGTCTGACTCTGACGGTTACATCTACGATCCCGATGGCATCGACCGTGCCAAGCTCGACTACATCATGGAGCTGAAGAACGTGGAGCGCGGACGTATCAAGGAGTATGTCGAGGAGTATCCCACAGCCCAGTACCACGAGGGTAAGCGCCCCTGGTATGAGAAGGCCGACATTGCTCTGCCCTGCGCTACGCAGAACGAGATCAACGGTGAAGAAGCTCAGGCTCTGGTCGACAACGGTATCATCGCCGTTGCTGAGGGTGCCAACATGCCTTCGCTGCCCGAGGCCATCAAGATTTTCCAGGATGCCAAGCTGCTCTACTCTCCTGGTAAGGCTTCTAACGCAGGCGGTGTGTCAGTATCAGGTCTTGAGATGTCGCAGAACTCTGAGCGTCTGTCGTGGACGGCTGAGGAGGTCGACAACTACCTGAAGCGCATCATGAACGATATTCACGAGAACTGCGTGAAGTACGGTACTGAGAAGGACGGCTACATCAACTACGTGAAGGGTGCCAAC
Organism: Prevotella sp.; assembly: GCA_017395215.1. Classification (GTDB taxonomy): domain Bacteria; phylum Bacteroidota; class Bacteroidia; order Bacteroidales; family Bacteroidaceae; genus Prevotella. The sequence goes on from JAFPVW010000142.1 coordinate 8,595, forward strand.
GTGGCCGGCTTCATGAAGGTTGCCAAGGCCATGATGGCTCAGGGAATCGTGTAACCACACAAACACTAACTCTGTAGGCGGGGACGGTCTCATCATGGGCTGTCCCCGCTCCTTTTATGAAAAATTATCAGCCAACTTTCGACTATTCGCGAATAATTTAGTAATTTTGCACCCGTGAAACGTTACGACGACATCATCAAGGCCCTGTTACTGTTAGTCATGGGGTGGTTTTTTGTGTTACAGACAAAGGCCCAAAGGCCTGACCCTGTGGCATATATGGACAGTGTGGAGTTCACGCTCATCACCTGTTCACCCCACGACGAAGTCTACAGTCTCTACGGCCACTCGGCCCTGGGCGTGCACGACCTGCACCAGGGGCGCGAGGAGGACGTGGCGTTCAACTGGGGCATCTTCAACTACCAGAAGCCGTTCTTTGTGCTTCGCTTCGTCTTCGGACTGACCGACTACGAGCTGGGGCTGTCGGATTACAGCGCTTTCTGCAACTACTACCGCCACTGGAAAAGCTCGGTCACTGAGCAGACGCTGAACCTGACGTCGGAAGAGAAACTGAGGCTCAACGAGGCGCTGAAGGAGAACTATCAGCCGCAGAACCGAGTCTACCGCTACAACTTCTTCTACGACAACTGCTCAACGCGCCCGCGCGACATCATCGAACGCTGCGTCGACGGTACTGTGGTCTACGATGAGCGCAAGGATTATAGCCCCTCGTTCCGTGAGATGGTTCACGAGCACAACGAGCAATACCGCTGGATGATGTTCGGCAACGACATGCTACTGGGTTTGAAGGCAGATCTGAAGACCAGCCGCGAGCAGCAGGAGTTTCTGCCAGCCAATCTGCTCTACGACTTCGATCGTGCCCGCATCAAGAACAATGACGGCAGCTGGCGACCGCTGGTGAAGGAGCGCACCGTGCCCGTCAGCCCTGGCATTCAGGTGGTTAGTAGCGGATTCCCGCTGTCGCCAACGGTCTGTGCCGCCATCATGCTGCTCGTGTCGGTGGTTGTCGTGGCCTTCGAGCTCAGGCGCCGTCGGACGTTCAAGTACTGGGACGCTGCACTCATGCTGCTGTTCGGACTGGCAGGCTGTCTGCTGTTTGTCATGGTGTTCTCGCAGCACCCCACGACGAGCCTCAACCTGCAGCTGCTGCTGGTCAACCCGCTCCACCTGTTCTTTCTGCCAGCCGTGCTCAGGCGGCGAAAGACGCGCTACTGGACGCTCCTGCCTGCGATGGTCGTCCTGTTCCTTATAGGTGCCATCTTCCAGCACTATGCCGAGGGCATGCTGATTTTGGCATTGTGTTTGCTACTACGCTTTTACAGTCATCTGAAGAATGAGAAATAAATATCTGTATATCACGCTGCTGGCCATACTCGGCATAACGCCTGAGATGATGGCGCAGGAAAAGATACAACATGCGCCGCGACTGGTGGTCAACATCACCATCGACCAGCTGCGCGCCGACTATCTCGAAGCCTTCTCGCCGCTCTACGGCACTGACGGCTTCCGCAAGCTGCTTCAGCAGGGACTGGTGTTCTATAACTCCGTCTATCCGTTCAGCCCCATCGACCGTGCTTCGGCCACGGCGTCATTGGCTACGGGAACTTCCCCTTACTACCACAGCATCGTCAGTGGCCAGTGGCTCGACCGTGAGACGCTACGCCCCGTCTACTGCACGGGTAAGGAACAGAAGCCTGACGAACTCTCAACCTCTACCATCGGCGACGAACTGAAGATGGCCACCGAGGGCAAGTCGAAGGTGTTCAGCATTGCACCGTTCGACGATGCTGCCATCTTCTCGGCCGGCCACGCTGCCAACGCTGCCTTCTGGATTGACGACCGTACAGGACTCTGGTGCTCGTCTCCATATTACATTCAACAACTGCCCGCTTGGCTGCAGAGTTTCAATCAGTTATACTCGCCTGCCAGGGACAATTCCAAGCAGTCGTGGGAGCCTGCCTTCGAGCTGTCGGGCAAGTTCAACTACTTCCAGCATACTGAGAATTCTCAGCGGCCGTTCAAGCACCGCTTCTCGGGCGCCGAACGCTTCACCCAGCTCAAGACCAGCGGCATGGTCAATGCCTGCGTCACTGAGATGGCCCAGCGTTGCGTGTCGCAGGAGACGATGGGCATCGACCGCGTGACTGACTACTTGGCAGTCTGCTACTATGCCGGCACGTTCGAGCATAAGCCTGTGTCAGAATGTCAGATTGAGCTGCAGGACACTTATGTACGCCTCGACTTCGAGCTGGCCAAGCTCATGCGCGAGCTGACGAAGACCATTGGCGCTGAGAACGTGCTGTTCGTCGTCTCGTCTACCGGCTACAGCGATGCCGAGGGATCTGATTACAGCAAGTACCGCATACCCACGGGCACGTTCAGTATGACGCGCGCAGCCAACCTGCTGAATGTCTACATGGGTGCCGTCTGGGGAAGCGGCCGATACGTTGAGTCGTGCTTCCAGAACCAGATGTTCCTCAACCAGAAGCTGCTGGAGTCGAAGCGTGTATCGCTGACCGATGCCTGCCAGCGTGCTCAGGAGTTCCTGACGCAGCTCTCAGGCGTGCGCAACGTCTACAGCAGTCTGCAGCTGCTCACCAGCACCAGCGAGCATATTCAGAAGGTGCGCAATGGCTATAATCCCGCCCGCTGTGGCGATATTCTCATCGAGGTGTCGCCAGGCTGGACGCTCTATAACGAGGACAACCACGACACGCAGCTCTCGCGGGCTTCGTTCATTCAGTTCCCCATCATTTTCTATGGTGCAGGCACCAAGGCCGAACGTGTCACCGACCACGTGACCATCGACCGCATTGCCCCCTCCATAGCCAAGGCTATCCGTATACGTGCTCCCAATGCCTGCTCGGCTGAGCCGCTTTTTTAGCCCCTCCCCGGCCCTCACACGTAGGGAATGAGGAATGAGAAATGAGAAATGAGGAATGAAAAGTGAAAAGTGTAAATATTAATTATTAAAAGTTTGCGTTATCGTTAAAAAAGAAATATGAATTTTACAAAGATTTTAAAGTCATTGTTCGGCGATAAATCATCCCGTGACATGAAGCTGATTCAGCCGCTCGTTGACAAGGCAAAGTCGTTTACACCCCAGGTGCAGGCCATGAGCAACGACGAGCTGCGTGCACGCTCGAAAGCCATTCAGCAGCAGGTACAGGCCGCTGCGAAGGAGCAGAAAGACAAGATTGCCGAACTGAAGGCAACTATCGAAGATACGCCCATCGACGAGCGCGAGGCCATCTTCAACCAGATAGACAAACTTGAGAAAGAAGCCCTCGACGTCTATGAGAAAGCCCTTGACGAGGTGATGTTCGAGGTCTTCGCCATCGTCAAGGAGACAGCCCGCCGTTTTGCCGAGAACGAGGAGACGGTGGTCACGGCTACTGAGTTCGACCGTGAGCTGGCTGCCGACCCGCGTAAGGACTTCATAACCATCGACGGCGACAAGGCCATCTACCACAACCACTGGACTGCCGGTGGTAACGACCTGAAGTGGGAGATGATTCACTACGATGTGCAGCTCTTCGGTGGTACCGTGCTCCATCAGGGTAAGATTGCCGAGATGGCTACGGGTGAAGGTAAGACGCTCGTCGCTACCCTGCCCGTCTTCCTTAACGCCCTGACTGGCAATGGTGTACATGTGGTCACCGTCAACGATTACCTCTCGAAGCGTGACTCTGAGTGGATGGGTCCGCTCTACGAGTTCCACGGACTCTCGGTCGACTGTATCGACAAGCATCAGCCTAACTCTGAGGCTCGCCGCCGTGCCTATCAGGCTGACATCACCTTCGGAACGAACAATGAGTTTGGTTTCGACTATCTGCGCGACAACATGGCCACGTCGCCTCAGGATCTCGTGCAGCGTTCGCATAACTATGCCATCGTCGACGAGGTCGACTCTGTGCTCATCGATGATGCCCGTACACCTCTTATTATTAGTGGTCCTGTTCCTAAGGGCGACGACCAGATGTTCGAGGAGTACCAGCCGCTGGTTGAGAAGCTGGTCGGCGTGCAGCGCCAGCTGGCTACGCAGTATCTGGCCGAGGCTAAGCAGAAGATTAGCGAGGGCCAGCGCCTGGCCGAGGAAGGCAACAAGAAGGAGGCCGACAAGCTCCTGGAGGAGGGCTTCCTGTCGCTCTACCGCTCTCATAAGGCGCTGCCTAAGAACAAGCCGCTCATCAAGTATCTCTCTGAGGAGGGCATCAAGGCTGGCATGCTCAAGACCGAGGAAATCTATATGGAGAACAACAACCGTCGTATGCCGGAGTGCGTCGAACCGCTCTACTTCGTTGTCGACGAGAAACTCAACTCCTGCGACCTCACCGATAAGGGTACTGGCTGGCTCGCCAATCAGGTGAACGATGCCGAACTCTTCGTGCTGCCCGACATCACGGGTCAGCTGTCGGCTCTCGAGGGCGACACGTCACTCTCCGACCAGGAGCGTGTCGACAAGAAGGACGAACTGATGGCTCACTATGCCGTTCAGTCCGAGCGTGTCCACACCCTGCAGCAGCTGCTCAAGGCCTACTGTATGTTCAACAAGGACGATGAGTACGTCGTCATCGATGGCGAGGTTAAAATCGTCGACGAGCAGACTGGCCGTATCATGGAGGGCCGCCGCTGGAGCGATGGTCTGCACCAGGCTGTCGAGGCCAAGGAGCATGTCAAGGTGGAGGCTGCCACGCAGACTTTTGCTACCATCACCCTGCAGAACTACTTCCGCATGTATCACAAGCTGGCTGGTATGACGGGTACCGCTTCTACCGAGGCTGGTGAGTTCTGGGACATCTACAAGCTCGATGTGGTCGAGATTCCCACCAACCGTCCTGTTATCCGAAACGACCAGGACGACCGTGTCTACAAGACCGCCCGCGAGAAGTATCGTGCTGTCATCGAGGAGATTGTGAAGATGCGCAATGCCGGACGTCCCACGCTGATTGGTACGACCAGTGTCGAGATTTCCGAGCTGCTCAGCCGTATGCTCGATATGTACGTCAATCCTGAGACTGGCCGCCGCGAGGGTATTCCCCACCAGGTGCTGAATGCCAAGCTCCACCAGAAGGAGGCCGACATCGTGGCTCTCGCCGGACAGTCGACCAACGGTAAGGGTGCCGTCACCATCGCCACCAACATGGCTGGTCGTGGTACCGATATCAAGCTGTCGCCCGAGGTGAAGGCTGCCGGTGGTCTGGCCATCATCGGTACCGAGCGTCATGAGTCGCGTCGTGTCGACCGCCAGCTGCGTGGCCGTGCAGGTCGTCAGGGCGACCCTGGCTCCAGTGTGTTCTATGTCTCTCTTGAAGACAAGCTCATGCGTCTCTTCGCCTCCGAGCGTATCGCCTCCGTCATGGACCGTCTGGGCTTCAAGGAGGGTGAGATGATTGAGTCGCCCATGATCTCGAAGAGCATCGAGCGTGCTCAGAAGAAGGTCGAGGAGAACAACTTCGGTATCCGTAAGCGCCTCATCGAGTACGACGATGTGATGAACAAGCAGCGCACCGTCATCTACGAGAAGCGCCGCCACGCCCTCATGGGTGAGCGCATCGGCATGGATATCTCCAACATCATCTGGGACCGCGTGGTCAACATCATCGAGAACAACGACTACAATGGTTGCCGCGAGGAGTTCCTCCACATCCTCTCGATGGAGGTGCCTTTCTCTCAGGAGGAGTTCATTGAGAAGCAGCGCGAGCAGCTCGAGGAGGAGGCCTTCCAGGCTGCCATCGGCAACTTCAGCCGCAAGACCGAGCGCATCCGTGAGGTGGCCCAGCCCATCATCACCCAGGTGTACGAGACTCAGGGTGCCATGTACGAGCGTATCATGGTGCCCCTGACCGACGGCCGCCGCATGTACAACATCCCCTGCAACCTGCGCGAGGCCTACGAGTCGGAGTCGAAGTCCGTCGTCAAGGAGTTCGAGAAGGCCATTCTGCTCCACATCATCGACGACTCGTGGAAGGAGAACCTGCGCCAACTCGACGAACTGAAGCACTCTGTGCAGAACGCCAGCTACGAACAGAAGGACCCGCTGCTCATCTTCAAGCTTGAGTCGGCCAAGGTGTGGGACAACATGATCAACGAGATGTACAACCGTATCTGCTCCATCCTCACCCGTGCCCAGATTCCTGTCGTCGAACAGGTTCAGGAGGCAGCTCCCGAGCAGCCTGCCCCACGTCAGCAGTACACCGAGACGAAGCAGAACCTTGACCAGGAGCAGCTGACTGACCCCAACCAGCGTGCCGCCGCTCAGCAGGACACCCGTGCTCAGCAGCCCCGCAATCCAGTCATCAAGGATAAGCTCCCCGGCCGTAACGACCCCTGTCCCTGCGGCTCCGGCAAGAAGTTCAAGCAGTGCCACGGACGAGGGTTAGTGTAAAGCCCCTCCCCGACCCTCCCCCGTAGGGAGGGAGGTTAG
>JAFPVW010000143.1 GCA_017395215.1 Prevotella sp.
CGTTCGTTGATATTCAAGAAGTGCTTCAGACCTCCTGCATGGTCACTATGTCCGTGAGAGATAAACACATAGTCCACCCTACTGAGGTCGATACCCATCTTCTCTGCATTGCGGATAAAGATGTCACTTGCTCCAGTGTCCAGCAAAATGCGATGCTTGTCGGTCTCTAATAGAATCGACAGGCCATGCTCTGTTTCGAACTGGCTGTCATTTGTACGGTTATCAGATAGTACTGTCCACTTCATTATATATACTTTTGTCGAATAGCCTTTGGAAGTTTGGACGCTACAAGTTGATAGGACTCTTTTATCCATTCCTTGACGTGAGTATCATCCAACTGCTCATAATATACATCGCTCCAATGCTTCTTATTCCAATGATAGGCTGGTGTTACTGCGGGAAATTGTGCCCGAAGTTCCTCATTCCTTTCAGGGGACAACTTCAATGCGAGCCTTGGCTCGCCATCCTTCATATCATACCTGCCACCGCCTAACCAAAGACAGACAAATATTTTTCCCTCCAGACGGAAGGTGATGATGTCATCGCCAAATGGCTGGTCTTCAGTTACTCCAAAAAATGATAACGTGTATTCTCTTAATTGTTCAATGTTCATATCTATTCCATTCTTCCCCATTTCATTTCTTCACCCTCCTTGTCATACTGCTTACGCTTGCCGGTAGGAGGCTCAGTCAGGGTTATCTTTACTACCGCTGTTCTTTCCAAACTGCGTGCGATGGCATCGTCGAAGGCATCCAAGTGTTTGGGAAGTAATCGCAGACAGATAGCCCTCAGAGCCTCTATCTTTTCGTCTCTATTCGTAACCATCTCTGCCTTGCCAACAGCCATCGCAGATTTGTACTGTAGCGTGAAGCTGCCATCCTTCGGACCGACAGTCGGCGTGCATCGGGTTACTGCCGACAATGCCACATTCGGATTGGCGGCTATGCAGTCCAACTTATCGCCCTCCAAAGCACAATGAAAGTAAAACGTCCTCTCGTCCGTGCGAGCCAACGACAGGGGCACACCATAAGGGCTGCCGTCTGGTCGTGTGAAACTGACAGTGACATACGGTGCCTTATCCAATACCTCCATAGCGAAGGCTGCATCCATTGCTCTGCTTGCTTTTCTCATTGCCTATTATACCTTTTTCATCTTAGTCTGTTTTATGAATCGACTACAAAGATAAGAAAAATATTCCATATTCCCGTAGATGTGGATATGCATTTTTAGGATATATTATGATTCTTGCCGAGGTTTCGGACGGCGTTTTTCCGGGCAGAAAAAGCCCCACCGAGGGTTTCGGCAGGGCTGTATTCAATTTGGAGCTGCGGGTTTACTCGTCGCCGCCGCCGCAGCTTGGCGTGGGGTCGGGAGTCGGGTCGGGAGTGACGGGTGTCACGTCACCGCTGTCAGAACTGTCGCCGCTGTCAGAGCCGCCGTCGGGTGTAGGTGTCGGCGTATCGCCGCCGGTCTTGCCGCCGCTGATATAGTACAGTTTCGCGCGCTCCTCGATGCCGAAGAGGACGTTGATGAGGGCTGTCAGTGAGGCCTATGGCGACAGCACGGCGAGGGCGTTCAGCACGTCGTAGGCCTTGCGGATGGCCTGGTCGGTGGCCTTGCGGGCGTCGGCCTGTTCGCCCTTCACCTTGGCGCTCTCGTGGTCCACGCGCAGGGCCACTAATTGCAGCACCTTCTGGGCCTGCACCACGGCCTTCCCGACCCACACGTCGATGCCCAGCTCGGCCAGCGTGTAGTCCGTGGCGGCCTGCCACTGCTGCGCCATGTTGAGCACCTTGCGCGCCTCGGCCTCGAAGCCGTCGCTGACGTGGAAGTTGAAGTCCTTGAACAGCTGCACGGCCATCTCCGCCTTGCGGCGCAGGGGCTCCGTGTCGGGCAGGTAGAGCAGGCCGTTGAGCACGTTGTGGACGGTCGACATGTACTTGTCCTCCAGTGCGTCCTCGCGCTTCAGGTCGCCCGAGGCGAAGTCCTTGCCCGAGAAGCGCTTGTAGGCCGTGTCCTCCGCCTGCCGCGCCTGATGCACGGCGTTGCGCGCTGCGATGAACATCGCGTTATCGGTCTCGAACTCGGCGAAGCGGTCGTCAATCTGCTGCGTCACGCCGTCGTGGTTCTTTCAGTCGCTTCGCTTTATGAAAGCGGCAGAGCCGAGCGGGCGTTGGTCAGTTGTGCCAGATAGCTCGTCGTCAATGTTTTCTGTGCCATAATCTTCTGTTTTTTGTTATACAATACGAAAAGTTGTCGTTTCCTTATCTCATAGTAGCACCGCTCACAGCGGAGAGGCATCGTCCTATCCTCATCGTAGCACCGCTCACGGCGGAGAGGCATCGTCCTGGCCTCCAAGTAGCACCGCTCGCGGCAGAGAGGCATCGTACTGGCCTACAAGTAGCACCGCTCGCGGCGGAGAGGCTTGTTCCTTTCCTCCAAGCAGCACCGCTCGCGGCAGAGAGGGTTATGATAGAGAGGAGGGCGGCGCCGTCCGCGCCGTGGCTTCTGGGGCCGCCCTCCTTGGCTATGTTTTACGGCTGATAGACTAGCGGGCTGGTCCGGAGATAGCTATCGCCATTGTTCTCGAAAGACCCCTCGTTGAGGTACACCGTGCCGCCTATGGTTATCGCGCCGCAGTATTCCATATAATCGCTCTCAGAAGTTCCAATGCTGTATGTGGAATAGGAACCCTTATTAACTGTCACTTTGGTGACGCCGTCGGTGATGGTGATGTTTTGGAAATAAGCTTCTCGGCCGCCGATGCCGGGTGCTTCATCGCAACCCGTAGCCGTCACGGTGCCGCCACTGATGGTGATGTCGCCGAATTCGCGTTCATATGAATAGCCGAGGCCGATGCCGGCTCCGTGAGAACCACCCGTAGCCGTAATGGTGCCGCCGCTGATGACGATGCTGCCGCAGTTGTCTTCGATGTTGCCACCGATGCCGGCTCCGCTGTTGCCCCCCGTAACGGTGAGTGAGCCAGTGCCACGGATGGTGAGCGTTTTACCTTCCGGCACATAGATTCCAGCATACATATAACCTCCATTCACGGTATTATTTCCTTCGAGGATGATGGTGGCATCACCTAAGCATTTGATGCCAGGGCATGCTGAGCTGGGGTCTAAGGTCCCGTTGTCGTTTACCACATCCCTGAGCGTCACCGTAGCACCATCTGCGACAGCAACTTTGCAAGAAAAGGCGGTAGCTGAGCCTGTCACGATATAGCCGTCGGGAATCACTAATTCATCGTCGAGGTAGGTTCTGCCCGAGAGGCTGATGATGGGAGACATCTTCACCCCAATCTCGTAGTACTGGCCGTTGGTGAACGAAACGCCAGTCTTCTCGTAGAAGTAGGTGTTACCACCGGCGGTGGCGGTCAGCGTGACGGTCTGGCCCGAGAAGCCGGGCAGGGCGACATAGATTTCGCTGGTGGCTGAGGCGGGGGTGATGGTGTAGTCGGTGGTGCCGTCGTTGACCACGAGCTGCGTGGCGCTAATGGCCGAGGTGGTCTTCTTGTCGGTGAGCGAGAACTTCACGATGGCCTGCTTGTTCTCGAAGTTGGCATCGGTGGCGGTAACTGCCGAGCCGCTGACCGTGGCGGTCACCGTAGCCGTGGCATAGTCGCAGTTGGCGGCTATGTGTTCGATGGTGCCGTTCTGCGAGGCATAGCTGGGGCTGAGGAATTTCAGCGTGAGCGTCTCGCCGTCGGTGGGCAATGTGCTGAGGTCGCCCTTCAGCTTGGTGCTTGCGCCGCTGGTCTCGGCCGTCAGCTCGCCTATCTCGGCATTGGAAGAGTTATAGACCTTCACCTTATCGCCCTCGGCCCATGTGGCGTTGAGCGCCTTGCCGTCGAGCGAGAGGGCGCGGGTGGTGGCGTCGCCGCCCTTCGAGGCGTTGATGGTCATGGTGTACTTACCCGTCGGGTTGGCGGGCTGCTCGCCGGTGATGTTGTCGTCGCTGGAGCAGGCGGTAAACACGGTGGCCGATGCCATCAGCAGGACGGCCATTGATAGGATATTTTTCTTCATAGTCGTGTCCTCCTTATTTATTCTTCTTCCCATTCTTCTTGCGCTTCACCATAGCCCGAGCGCATGGACTGTACGCCGCTACCTGCCATGAGGTGCGTCTGCTGTTGCAACTGGACGATGTTCATCGTCGGTTTCTGATAATCTTTACGTTTCATTGTCTATTGTCTTGAAATATAATTTGTGAATAAATAATGTTTGTTGTTCTTGTGTCTGTCGCCGTCCCAACCTTTACAGTCGGATAGGGATAAAAAAAAGCGGGCCTCCCTTGGTTCGTTCCAAGGAAAGCCGTATATTGACGCGGGCGACCCGCGCGTAGAATAAAAGGTGTTACTGTCTCTCTTATAGGCGAGCGCCTGAGAGAGAGAGAGTAATAAAAATATTGGAATGACCAAATTTTGTGCAAGCCGAATGCCATTGGCAAGTGTTAAACTTGCCTAAATGGCTGAGGCGCCGCCAAAATTCTTCGACGAGCGAAGCGACAAAGTCGATTACGCCGACGGC
>JAFPVW010000144.1 GCA_017395215.1 Prevotella sp.
TATAACAGTTGCTTTTGTTTTCTATTTCTGGAGACCAAAGTCGGCTTGTTGGGCTTCTACCTCCTGAAGCATCTTGGCTTTCTCCGCATCAGAGAGGGTGGACGACTGTTGGGTCGTTTGGCTGTTGTGGGTGTTGCGGGCCAGCCAGGCCGAGACGGCGAGGATGACCAGCGTGAACGTGCCGTCATCGTCGAGCGTGACGCGGGCCTTCAGCGTGGGCATTTCGCCGTAGTGGAGCACGAGGCCCGTGTTGAAACTGAGGCCGGGTGTGACGCAGACCGTCAGCCCGTCGCTGTCGGCCTCGTAGGTCAGTTGCTCGCCTATCCACACGGCATCTTCGTAGAGGTCGCCCATGTTCGTCTCGTTAACGACCACCGTGACGAGATGCTGATCGCCGTCATAGAGCGTCACCTCTCGGCCCTCTACGGCATAGCGCAGCCGCTGGCAGAGTGCTTGCTGCATGTCGTAGGGGTCGATGGTGGCGGCGATGTATGCTATGTCGTTCTTGGACGAGCCAAGCGGCGAAGCCGAGCGGTCGCCGAACCGCACGAGGTATGGCCGCTCCACGGCCACGCCCGTCCCTTCCATCTGGCTGCTGGTGAGCCAGAGGTTGTCCTTCTCGCGGTCATAGCAGGCACGGGGCTGGCGCACGTTACGGATGTGGGGAAAGGTTGTCGAGACGGCACCTTTCGTTACGACGATGCCATAGCCCTCGGTCGAGGTCGTGTCTGCCTCGTCGATGCTGAACACTGCGACGCTGGCGATGGTGTCGCTCATGAGTTCGTGCTGATGATAGCGTTCTGCCCTCTCCATGGCCTCCAGCACCCTCGCCGGGACACTGTCTTCCGTCAACGGGCCGTCTAACGTACCTCTTACCTGCGAGAAACCGGCACTCGTGCCCTTGCAGGCCGTCACCAGTGGGCAGATGACCACAGCGAGCATCCAAATCAAGTTCTTGCTCATATTCAAAACAACAGTTTAGAACTTATACCGCACACCGGCCTGCAGGATGCCCTGCTCGCCGATGCCCAGTTCGGCAAAGCCGCGGATGGCGGGACTGCCGGCCTCGATGCCGATGAGCGACACGTGCCAGTTGAAGTGCACCGCACTGTCGTCGTAGTCGTTGCTGCCATTGTTGCTGTCGTACTTCTCCTGGCGCAGCGTGGCACCGGCGGCCAACTTCGAGTACATGCCGAAGTACTTCTTGCGCAGCCAGTCGAACTTCACGGCGGGCATCAGCGCGTGTAGTAATTGTTCTTGTCTTCGCCAATCTTGTCGCTGCCCGACAGGGCATCCTGCGTGAAATGGCCATAGACGAAGATGCCGCCCATACCGAGCCACGGCTTGGCGTGGTAGAAATACTCGGCACTGACGGGCCCGAAGAATTTCTCGTTGTCCAGTCTGGCACCGAACATGATTCCACCGACCTCCTCGAACACGTCGAGAATCTCCGAGTTGGACCAGGCGCCGATGCTGACGGCCACCTCGTGCTTCGTCTCGTAGTCATATCCCTGGGCCTGTGCGCCCGTGGCAGTCATCATGGCGGCTGCGGCCATTGCTAAAATCTTTTTCATCATTTTTTATTGTTGTTTGGGTTATCATTTGACAATCTTCTTCTGTCCCTCGGAGATGTAGATGCCGGGAGCAGTGGGAGCCGTGTCGAGGCGGCGGCCCTGCATGTCGTAGACGGCTGCGCTGCCGGTGGCGGCTCTTGTCCGGGCTGAGCGCACGGCGGTGGGGTCGCCCTTCAGGCGCAGGTATTCCTCGCGGGCCTTGACCAACTGGGCGCGATACTCATCGGTGCTGACGACGGTGGCGAAGATGCCGGCGGCCAGCATCAGCGAGGCGTCGGTGTCGCTCTTCCAGTGGTGGCCGCAGACGACGCGGTTGTTGGCGTAGGTCAGGGCGCGGTCGAAGAGCTGTTCAGCGCACTCGGGGGCTACGCTGGCCAGCACCAGGGCAAACATCCATCCGCGGCTGGAGTGACCCGAGGGGTAGCTGTAGGTGGAGGCCTCCTCCTCGTCGGTCTCGGGCTTCAGCGAGGCCTCCTTGAACTGTGCGAAGGGGCGCACACGCTTGTAGTGGTTCTTCACCACGCTGTTGGCCTTGTGGGCGTCGTTGGTGGCACGTTCCACCAGTTGCAGGATTTCGGGCGTGGTGTCGTAGCTCAGGTTGATGTCGAGGGCCTCGCTGAACACGTCGCTCAGTGCGGCGCTCTCGTCGCTCAGTGCCAGTTCGCTCAGGGCGTCCTGCTCGCGCAGCACACGGCCCTGCTGGTAGTAGTAGAAGTCGTAGGTGAACTCAGCCGATGTGAGGCTGGGCGGCTCGGGCAGCCAGAGGAGGCCGTTGGGCCGTGTCTCGTCGGTCAGATAGGGTTCTGTGTACTGCTGTGCCCAGCCGTTCATTGCAGCCATCATGGCGGCTGCTGCCATCATTAGAATCTTTTTCATTTTGCTTTTTGATTTTTGTAATAATTGAATCGTTACGTTTCATACACCCCATCTGAAACCCGCCGCCGGGAAAGTGGCCTGTACGGGGTGTACAGGCCGTTTTCCCGGCTGGAAAATGAGTTGTACAGGGTGTACAGGCCGTTTTCCCGCCGGGAAATTGTGTCGTATAGGGTATATGAACTGTTTTCCCGTCGTGAAATCAATCTGTATGGGGTGTATTGACTTACCATTTGCCCTTTGAGTCCTAAGAGTCCGTAGAAAAAAGTGAATGATCCTTCCGTAGCGAGCCGCACGGTCAGTCCTCGGACTCGCCGCCGGGGTTGTCGTCATCGTCCTTGCAGGAGGTGACGCCGAGGCTGAGGCCGCACAAGAGTGCGGCCACGAGCCAAAGGTTCATAATCTTTTTGCTCATGTTGTCGTGATACATACTATTATATCTTTACCACAGGATCACCGGCATGAAGCCCATTTCCTTCTTCTTGTCAGTGGGGAGGTAGTAGAACGTGCTCTTCTTGTCGTTGGCGCTGGGATAGGACATGTCATAGTGCAGTGCCATGGGATACTTGGTGCCTTTGAACTCCACGACCTCCTTTATCCACAAGTTCTTAGGTGCATGCACCTCATCACTCTTCATCGCAATATTCTGAAGGAAATAGTTGTAGGCCGGTATTCTGCAATAGTTTTTGTTTGATGCCTCATATCGGGTGTCGGGGTCGATGAGTTTCAAGCCCTTCCAACTGTAGAGGTTGGGCGAGTCCATATCCTGGCGGGAAAGCACAGAATGTGACAGGCTCTCGTTCATCATTCGCGTGACGAGATAGGCCGATGGCAACTGCCAGTTGTGCCCCTTGAGATACATGTCGCTTTGCCCATACACATTCCATCTGTTCAGGCTGCTCATGGCGTCGTCGTAGTCGCGTGGGTCGAATTCCAGCCCCTCCGGGATGTCTTCTCTCGGCGCAGTCATGGGGATGGCCATGCCGTGAATCAGCCCCAGTGCGTCTTCTATCTCCTTGGCAGTCTTGGCGGTGTCGTAGTAGGGCGAGTCCTTGTCGTCGCAGAAGTTCACCTTCATGTTGTCTTCCTCGTTCTGCCAGGGGGTGAGCACAATCATGGCCAGAGCGTAGGAGCCGGCGGCGTTGGCTGCATCGATGGTGGGATAGACCCTGCCGTCGCCGCCGAGGATGCTATAGAGGTCGGCGGCGGTCACCTCGTTCATGCTCTTGCTGCTCACCACGCCCTTGACGTTCATCTGCGCCACCACCTTCTTGTTTTCATCGTCGGCGGTAAGTATCAGCGCGTAGTCGTGCTGCTGGTCGATGACATAGGTAAAATTGAGTTCATGTGCTTCGTTCTTCTTGAAATCCATGTAGTCGTAAGTTCTCCTGATAACGCTCTTGTTGGCGGTCACGTCCTTCACAATCAGGTAGAGATGCTCTATCCTCAGGTCGTCGAAGTTCTGTATCGTCAGGGCCACCGAGCCTTCACGCACCTCCTTGCTGGGCAGCAACTGGCTTTCCACGCCTTTCCACTCGACGGTGAACTGCGGGTTGGCAACGCTAAACGGAATTGTGAAGACGCAGGGGTCATTGCCCTGGCTGCTCTCGGTCAAAAGCAGGGTGTAGTCGCCCACTCCCAATCCCTTGATAACTGGATTTACGTAATTGACAACGCTCCAGGTGTTGATTTCAAACGATCCCACCGGTATCTTGTCGCCCGTCTGGTTGTTTTCGACAAATGCATAGAGCGTCACGTTACGTTTCTGTGCGCCATTCTTCCACGTACAGTCAATACCCATAGCAAATTCATCTAACAGGGCGGAGTAAATTTCCCACAAACGGCCGCCGTCGAACTCCAGTCCGATGTCCTTGATGGTGTGAGCCTTGCCATCGTCGGGATCGGGCTTTCCGTTCTGAATCTCACTGCGCGTCTCGCACTTGGCGTTCACGTCCTTTTGGTACTTCTGGTTATAGACATAGACGTCCTCGAATCCGCTCATCTTCGTCTTCTTGTCGTAGGCGGCGCCGCTCTCCTTGGCCAGTTCGTCGCCCGTGGCGAAGCGGAAGATAAAGTGAGGAGCAGGGTCGTCGCTGCCGAAGAATTCCTGGGTTCCGTCCTGGCTGTGCAGGCTGGTGTTGTCCAGATAGGGGTGCTTCTCGGTGTACTGCGCAGCCACGTTCACCACAATGTCGCGCTCGGGATGGTTCTTGTAGATGACGTCGTGATTGATGGTGCGCTTCCTCATGTTGTGCATATTGCTCTTCTTGCCATCGCCCTTGGTGGTGAACACCTGTTCATAGAATGTCAGGTCGTTGAACAGACTCCACTTCCACTTGTAGCCATAGTAGAGCAGGTGCAGGCCGTAACTTTCAAAATCCTGTTCAAATGTTTTCTGAGGCTGACCTAACACGGCATCCCACAGATCCTCCGCGTCGCCTACCTTGGTTTCCTTCCAGCCCTTTTGCACCCGCTCCCAGAAATCAGAAGAGGTGAACTGAATCTTGTTTCTGTCGAAGTCCTGGAATATCTCGATGCCGCTGGAGAACATGCCGCCGGCGTTGTCGGCGATATTTTGCTCCCATTTAACGGGGTCGTAGATGGCGAAAAGCATCTCGGCCAGGTTCTCCATCTGCTTGTCGTCCTGACCCAGGTTGGTGGGCATGGAGTACATCTTGCCGTTGCTGGCCTTGCCATAGACGGCAATGTTCTTCGCGGGCAGGGGCGAAAGCGTCGCCCAGTGGCTCTTCTTCTTGCCCTCGGGGTCGAACGAGGGGCGCACGCAAACCCAGTACTCGGTGATGCCCTCGCTGGTCTTGCGGCTGATTACATCGCCGAAGCGGTAGTAGCAGTTGCGCCAGTTGTCCTCGGCGGCGTTGGTGCCCATCTGCTCGGGCGTGAGGAATTCTATCTGCCGCAGGCCGGGCACCTGCTTGATGCTCACATCGACCGTGGCCAGCGAGGTGCCGTCGCTGCTCTTGGTGTAGGTCAGTGTACCCACGGCGTCGCTCTTCCAGGTGTACGAGTCCGTACTGGCGTTGACGGTGCCCTCGTCGAGTCCCACGAGGCTCTCAAACCGCTCGGCGGCGCTCTCCAGGGTGTTCACCACGACGCGGCGCACGGTCGCGTTGCCCGGCAGAGGTTCGCCGATGATGGGCTCGAAGGTCTTGTCCGCGTAGTCGCTCGTGGCGTTCGTCGTGCCGACGAGTTGGCCTGCCACGGCCCAGAATTCGTTACTCCGCTCGGCCAGTTGCTCCTCCGGGGAACCGTTGTCAGAGCCGTCGTTGATGTCATCGTCCTTGCAGGAGGTGACGCTCATGCTGAGGCCGCACACCAGCGCGGCCATCAGCCAAAGGTTCAGAATCTTTTTCATAAGTAACTATTTTATATGTTTATATTCATACATTTCTCTCACCACTTGCCAGTGATGTTGCGTTCGCGGGGCAGGGTGTTGCCCTTGCCCTCGCGCAGGGTGTTGACGTAGTACGAGAGGTAGAGCGTGAAGAAGCTCTTCCCCGTGCTGACGTGGGTCTGCACGTTGGTGTCGTAGGTGACGCCGTGGAAGTGCTCGCCGGTGAAGGCCTGGCTGGCGCGCTCGTAGTTGACGAAGGGCACCACCTCGTCGTGCTTCGAGTGGAACACCACTAAGGGCCGTTGCGGCTGCCAGCCCGTGGTCAGGTTGTTCATGTCGAGGGCCTGACGGATGGCCATCACGGCGAGCGAGGGCAACGAGAACGCGTCCGAGAGACTGCCGCCGAGGCTGCCGTTGCCGCTGAAGAACTCGCGCACCTCGGGGCGCAGCGTGGCGCCGGCGGTGGCATAGCGGTCGCCGTTGTTCTCGCGCCA
>JAFPVW010000145.1 GCA_017395215.1 Prevotella sp.
AAGCCCTCTACCTTCGTCGAGTGCTTCAAGCTGCTCGGCACGCCCATCGTCCTGCTGTCGTTCCTCGGCATCATGTGCCATGTGGGCATCGACGTGGGCACCAACACCACGGCTCCGAAAATCCTGATGGAGCGGTTGGGCATGACGCTCAACGAGGCTGCCTTCGCCACCTCGCTCTACTTCATCTTCCGTACCATCGGCTGCCTGACCGGATCGTTCTTCCTGCGCGTGCTGAAGATGCGCACCTTCTTCATCATCAGCGTGGTGATGATGGCCCTGTCGATGTGCGGACTGTTCGTCGGCACCGAGAAGTGGCTGCTCTACGCCGCCATCGCCCTCGTGGGCTACGGCAACTCCAACGTCTTCTCCATGTGCTTCGCCACAGCCCTCGAGTCGATGCCCGAGAAGCAGAACGAGGTGTCGGGCCTGATGATCATGGGCCTCTTTGGCGGCACCATCTTCCCCCTGCTGATGGGCTTCATGAGCGACGCTATGGGCCAGGCCGGTGCCGTATTGGTCATGGCCGTCGGCGTGATTTACCTGTTTACCTATATAAGAAGACTCTCCCCCAACCCCTCCCTGTGAGGGAGGGGAGTAATCACCATTCCTCAATTCAAAAGAACAATGAATAACTATAATATTAATACTGAAACTATGGAACAGCAAAATGTAACTACTCCCCGCCCTAACAGGGAGGGGCAGGGGGAGGGTCCCCGCTATGTAGTAGGACTCGGAGAAGTCCTGTGGGATGTACTTCCCGAAGGTAAGAAACTGGGTGGCGCACCCGCCAACTTTGCCTATCACGCCGGACAGTTCCTCGGCATGGACAACACCATCGCCGTCAGCGCACTGGGCGAGGACAAACTGGCCGACGAGACCATCGAGGCCCTGCGCGAGCACGGTCTGAACGACCTGCTGCCCCGCGTGCCCTACCCCACTGGCACCGTGCAGGTGCAGCTCGACGAGCAGGGCATCCCCACGTACGACATCAAGGAGAACGTGGCCTGGGACAACATACCCTTCGACGACGACATCGCACAGATTGCCGCTAACTGCCGCGCCGTCTGCTTCGGCTCGCTCGCACAGCGCAACGTGGTCAGCCGCACCACCATTCAGAAGTTCCTCGACGCCACGCCCGCCGACTGCCTGAAGATCTTCGACATCAACCTGCGCCAGCAGTTCTACACCAAGGAGGTCATACGCGAGTCGCTGCAGCGCTGCAACATCCTGAAGATCAACGACGAGGAACTGGTGCTCATCGGCCGTATGTTCGGCTACCCCGGCCTCGACATCGAGAACAAGTGCTGGCTCATACTCGGCAAGTACAACCTCGACATGCTGGTGCTCACCTGCGGCACTAACGGCTCCTATGTCTTCACGCCCGGTCAGATGTCGTTCCAGGAGACGCCGAAGGTGAAGGTGGCCGACACCGTCGGCGCCGGCGACTCGTTCACCGGCTCGTTCGTAGGCAGCATCCTCAACGGCAAGTCGGTGGCCGACGCTCACCGCACGGCTGTTCAGGTGTCGGCCTTCGTCTGCACCCAGAACGGCGCCATGCCCACGCTCCCGGCTGAGCTGCTGAAATAAGCCGACCTTGTTTCATTATTACATATCAAGTAGAGGCGGTACGTCTGCGAGAGCACGGCGTACCGCCTCAAGCGTTAAAGATTATTATAAGGCTGCCGCGAAAGAGGGCTGAACGGAAAGATTTGCGTAACTTTGCAGAACAACAAACCAACAGTACTAACTATGAACAAGAAAACAAGACTCCTGCTGACAGTCATCCTGACCCTGGCCGTCGCTACCACCATCAACGCCCAGCCGCGACGCGGCCAGCGCACAGCATTCAAGACCGATACCGTCATGGCCCACGACCCCGTCATGGCCTACGAAGACGGCAAATACTACCTCCTGGCCACGGGCATGGGCATCAGCTGGGCCACCTCAACCGACCGCAAAACATGGGAGGTGCAGCCCACACCATTTCTGAAAGACATACCGGGGTGGACGCGCGACAGCGTTCCCGGCTTCCGCAACCACGTCTGGGCACCCGACATTATCCAGAAGGACGGCACGTGGTGGCTGGCCTACTCGTGCTCGACATTCGGCAAGAACACCAGCGCCATCGGACTGATGGCCAGCGAGCGGCTCAGCGGACCGTGGCGCGACTGCGGCCCCATCGTCTGCTCACGCGAGGGGCGCGACCAGTGGAACGCCATCGACCCGAACTTCGTCGTCGACGACAAGGGCACGCCCTGGCTCACCTGGGGCTCGTTCTGGGACGGCATACAGCTGGCCCGCCTCGACCACTCGATGCACCTCGCCACAAAGCCCGTGACCATTGCCCGACGCGTTGCCCTGCGCGACACGTCGAAAGCGGAGCCTAACCCGACGTCGAGGTTTGCCGGCCGCAACGCCATCGAGGCGCCCTTTATCTTCAAGCACGACGGCTGGTACTACCTTTTCGTCTCCTGGGACTACTGCTGCCGGGGTGCGAAGTCGAACTACCGCGTGGCCGTTGGCCGCTCCAAGACGGTCAGCGGTCCTTACCTCGACCGCAGCGGCAAGGACATGGCCCAGGGCGGCGGCACCATCATCCTCGAGGGTGACAAGAAGGAATACGAAGCCGCCGGTCACTGCGCCGCCTACAACATGAACGGCGAGGACATCTTCATCTGCCACGGTTACGCCACGAAGCAAAACGGCGCCGCCCTGTTGGTGCAGCGCCGCATCGAGTGGACCGCCGACGGCTGGCCGAAGCTGTAGATCTTCCTGCCAGCAGCCCCATAGCCCCTAATCGGACTCGACCGATTGGGGGCTTTTTGTCATTACGATAGGAAAAACGTAAAAAACGTTAAGCCATGTAATGTTGGGCGGGAAACGCCGTATATAGAAGTGTATGGAGCAGCAAAACGAGACAGACCAGCAAATCATTGACCGCGTGCTACGCGACGGTCGCAGGGCAGACTATGCCAGGCTGGTCGACCGCTACGGGCAGCGCCTCTTTGCCTTCGTCGCCACGATGGTGACGCGACGCGAGGATGCCGAGGAACTGGCGCAGGACTGTTTTGTCAAGGCTTTCCGTCAGCTGTCGCAGTACGACGCCCGCCGCAGCTCGTTCTACACCTGGCTACGCTGCATCGCCTACCGGCTCTGTCTCGACCGCGTGCGCCAAGACACCGTGGTCTGGCTCGAAACCGACGAGCAGACACTTCAGGCCATACCCGACGACGAGGCTGACAGCGTGATGGACACCGACGACGACCGGCGCATCAGACTGCTGACAGAGGCCATCTGCCGACTGCCGCCCACGGAGCGCCTGCTCGTGCAGCAGCACTACTTCGAGCAGCAGCCGCTCGCCGACATCGCCGAAGTCACCGATACCGACGCCGGCACGCTGGCCACCCACCTGCACCGCATCCGTAAGAAACTCTATCAATATATCAAACTGAAGGAACATGGAAGATAAACGATACGACAGACTCCGGGCCTCGTTCGAGGCCAAGCAGCCGCAAATGCCCGCCGACTTCACCGAGCGGGTGATGGAGCGGATAGAAGCCAGACCGGCCAAGAGCTATTGGCGGTGGGCAGCCGCTGCAGCTTGCCTATTAATTATAATAGGTACAGGAATAGCACTATGGCCAACAGGAGATGCTGATGAGCCGGAACTACTGGCGCAGCCCTTCCCCTCCCTTCAAGGGGAGGGGCCAGGGGTGGGGTCTGTAACATCAACACCCCAAAAAGGAAAGATACTGACCCCACCCCTACCCCCTCCCCTACAAGGGAGGGGAAGGGCTACGTGTAGGCGACCAAAGGTCGGGAATGAGGCTGCGCACTCTGAACCGCAGGAAAACGTTTCGACTCCTGTACTAACGGCCGAGGCTACTCACGCTTTAACGCCGACGAACCAGGAAGCGAGCGAAGCTGCGGACATCGTACCACCCGACCGCCAGGCCCTCGCCGACATCTATCTGGCTGAAGCGGCCTTACAGGTGGCCTACCGCCGACAGGCACAAGCCGAGGCGCTGCGGGCATACGCCATCAGCTTCGAGGAGGAAGAAGCGGCACCGGCGCAACCCATCATCGCATTCTAACCAAAACACCAATACGACTATGAAAGAAATCATGAAAACCGTCATGACGGCGAGCCTGCTACTCGTCACGCTGACAGCCACGGCCCAGTCCGTAAAGGAAATTGAAAAGCAGATGGGCTTTAAGATGACCGTTGCCAACGACCACGGAGTGGAAGTAACCAAGAGCCTCGGCCAGGAGCGCAACATCCAGAAAGAGGGAAAGCCACTGAAATGGCGCTGCGACATCTACTCGTTCACGCTCCCCAAGAAACAACGCTACCTGCTTGACGAGATGATTGAAGAGTTCGAGACCAACGGCCGCGAGAACCCCAACTGCTATGGCATCAACAGCATGAGCGAATCGAAAGACGGCAACCGCGTGGGCCATGAGCGCAATTTGATGGTTGGCGACGACCCAAACCGCTTTGTCGCCATCGGCAAGGACTACACCAACTTCATCAACATCAACATCCTCGACGACGCCGACACCACCAAGACCCACCGCTATGCCTACGCCCTGGAATGGCGGGGCGGTAACAAGGGAGCGACCGACGTGCGCTACATCGTCACCTATGCCAAGATTCCCTCGGCCACCACAACCATCACCGACCAGAACTGGCCGTTCCTCAATCTTGGCCAGTCGAAGGTGCGAAAGGGCAGCCCCATCCTGTTCAAGGGCGATGCCCGCGTCGAGTGGGACGGCAAGGACTACCCCGTTCTGTCCCTCGACAGCCTCATCCGCGATGCCCAGCAGAAGGCGAAGGATGCCAAGAAGCGCATAGAAGGGCTCCGCCATAAGTTCCAGACCAAAGATGCCCTTGTACTTTGGAACGACACCCTGGAACACGACACCGACCCCGTGACTGACGTTGTCATCCGCCTGCATCAGGGCCAGCCCGTCACGGCCGACGACCTTCTTTGCAACGACAACATCCTCCTTATCTTCTCGCTGCTCAAGCAGCAGTTCCTTGCCGGACAGAACACCGAGTTCAACGCCATCTCCGTCTACACCCTCTGCAAGCGGGCCCGCGAGTATGGCTTCTTCTCGTCGGACTTCCCCGATGTCCCCAACGGCAAGGCCGAACTGGAACAGCTCAAGCGCGACATTGCCCAGATGAAAGCCAACGCCGCTACCGACACCATCCGCAACTACCTGCAAATGGCCATTGCGGAACTCGATAAGATTAAGTAAAGTTAGTAAAGAGTAGTATAAACCCGGGAGATGGTATGGGTCGCAGCGATTGCGCCCCATACCTTTTGGGCTATCTTCAAAGCAGAATAACAATCTTTAACGCCCACCCGTGTAATATTTTCGCGGGTGGGCTGTCTATATAGATAGAATGAACAAGAACCACGACACGGAAGAGAGGCAGCGCATCAGGCGGATACTCGACGGCAGGAGCGACGAGTACGGCTACTTCGTCAAGACCTACTCGGCGCAGGTGCTCGACTTCGTCAGCCGCATGGTCAGCGACGCGGGCGATGCCGAAGAGCTGGCGCAGGATGCCTTTGTGCGTGCCTTCCGCTCCCTGGGGCAGTTCGACGGGCGCTCGTCGTGGCTCACGTGGGTGCTGCGCATCGCCTACCACACGGCGCTGAACCACCTGAAGCGGCAGCGGCTGCAATGGCTGAGCATCGACGACCTGCCTCTGTCACGTATGCTGCGATATTATCGCAGCGAACCCACGACCGACGACGACCTGAGCACCGACCGCGAGGAGCGCATACAACAGTTAGACGCCGCCATCGACCGGCTGCCGGCTGACGAGCAACTGCTGCTCCACCTCTACTACTACGATGACCGCCCACTGCGCGACATCGCCTATATCATGGACGCGGAGCCCGGCCTGCTGGCCACAAGGCTGCACCGCATACGCAAGAAACTATTACTAATGATGAAGGAGAACGAACAATGAACGAACAACAGAACGACAAAGACTTACGCGAAGCCCTGCGCCGACGGGAAGCCCGACGGCAGGAGCCCCAGCCGTCGGCTGATTTCTGCGACAGCGTGATGCAGCGCATCGGTCAGCAGAACCAGCAACCCAAGCGCCGCCACTTGTGGCTCTACCCGGCCTTCGGTGCAGCTGCCGCTATTGCTGTGCTATTATACATCGGTATCAAACCCATCGATCAACAGCCCGAAACACCCAGCCTTATCGTGCAGACAGACACCGTGCAGGCCGTGCCACACACAAACACAAACGTGGAAACGGCCGACTCGGTGAAAGCGATGAAAGAGATACTGCAGATGGCTCGCCCGCCCAAGCACTATATGGCAAAACGAGAAAAACAGGCAGAAACCATCATAGATTCTGAAGTCATCGACGCGACAGACCTCGCGGAGCAAGCCATCGCTGAGGAAGAGCAGCGGATTGCCATGCAGATGATGCAGCAGATGAACACCAGCCTGCAAGACGACTACCTGAAGATGACGAGGGAAATCAGAGAACGGGGCAACAGCATGACCCAACAAGCGGAAATGGCCATTAATGACGACTCATATTAACCATCAGCAACCAAAAGACAAGAAGATATGAAAAGAACAGTATTTGCACTTTGTGCCACCATCGTCTCCCTCTGCACCACGGCTCAGGGAACGATACAGCAACGCCTGCAAGGCCACCCGAAGATTGACAGTCTCGTGAGCGAGATGGAGGCGTTGGGAAGAAGCGTTCGCCTTACTTACTATTACGACGGTAGGCTCCATAAGACCATCATGATAGGCAGCGGCTTGATGAAAGACTACCAGCCTACGCCTCCGACAGGTGACCCTAAACAGGACTCACAGGCGCAGAAGCTGGACAGCGTGCGACAGATGGAGACCCTGCGGTTGAAACGGGCGTATGACGCCATGCGCCGCACCTGCCAGCAGCTCACCGACGAGGCCAAGGAGAGCTACAGCTGGGAGTACCACCGGGGCGGGGTGGACAGCGTCCGCTATACCATTGCCTTGGGAGAATACGCTAACGGCGACACCATGACGACCTATCAGCGAAACAGGGATGTGTATTACTATAACGCCCCCGAAATCATCACCTTCGGCTATGACCCTTGGCCGGGAAGTGACGTGAGTCCGTGGCGACTAAAGGGATACGCCACGTTCAGATATGAGTACACCCCTGACAGCGTGAGCAAAATGCCGAAAGAGCGCGCTCCGTTTGACAAGGAAGCATACAAGCGGCTGCTTCAGTCCATCCTGAAACAAAAAGGCATCACCACCCGCCAGTTCTACGTCTATTACGACAGCACCTTTACCATTGAGAAGAAGGACTGGAATAACGAGGAGTTTGTCATTCGCTCGAACACGATTTCGCCCCGCCAGCTGAAGAGCGAGACATGGGGAACCGTCTACACGCTGGGCTCCAGCGCACAGGCCGACACGGTGCTGAACCAGATCAAGCAGACCACATGGGCTTTCCTGAACGAGCATCCCGACATGGATTTCTCCTTCAATCCCACTTCCGAGTACCATTCAAGGGCACTGGAAGACATGTTCCATACATTCGACTCCAAGAGAGTGCCTTCTTCTTTCTACATCTATGTTCACCGCAACCCAATACCCGGCAGCACGACAGACTCCGAACATCACATCGTCATCATCGAAAGCAAGGGCGACATGATGGTGCCCATGGAATGGCAAATCATGAAGAGCTGGAAGAACGGCCAGGTAGTCTACGACAAGAAGGCCGCCAAGAACCTGACGCCCAAGCAGGCACGGGACAACACCTCCGCCTCACGCTCCACTATAACACGGGGCTACGAGCCGATAGACTGACGTGTAGCTCTCAAAACGTGGCGGTTTACGGCCAAAACCCGGCGCCTTTTGGACAAAACCCGGCGCCTTTTGCCCGTAAACCGCCGCCTTTTGGCTGGGTGTCGGTTCAGGTGTCGGTTCCCTCTCTCGAATAGTGATTTATAGCCCCAGTTTCAGCCCATGACATCTGGCTTTTTACTATACTAATTGTCATTCGCACTTTATAACTTACACTCCCTACACTTCTGACACCTAAAAAAGTTCAACAGGTGTAGGAAGTGCAGGGAGTGTAGGTTGTTTTCTGCGATTAGCAATTATACGTGAAATGCCTTACTTTCCGATCTTGCCCCTCCAATGGAGGAACCAGTTACGCTGGTCGGTCAGCTTGGCAGCGATGGCAGCCATAGAGCCGCGGTTGGCCTCGCCGAGGCGTGCACCAATGATATTGGCCATGGCCTGACCGGGATTGGGCTGATGGTAGGCATAGCGCATGATGTCGTAATAGCGCGTTCCCTCGAAGGCGAACTCCAGGGCACTCTCGTTCAGGATGAGGCTGTCGACGAATGCCTGCTGCTTTGCAATGAGTTCTGGCGTGTCCCTGATGTCGGGAATGATGTAGGTTGTCGTTCCTTCTATGGAATCATAAACCTCCTCAATCTCAAACTCAACCTCGGGCAGCTTGTAGAACTCGTTCAGCGGAGTCCAGCCCGAACCGCGTGTGTGAATACCCATCATGTTGTGGTTGTTCGTGCCGCCTACGCCGGTTCCGCGATAGTCGTCGATGGTAATCAGCTGGTATCGCACGGGATTAAAGTCGAACTGGCTCAGGAAGATGGAGTCTGACTTAGAATCGTCGTCGTAATAAGGCAGCACATCGTTCTGAATGACCGTATTGTTCAGACCCTCAGCAAGAATCTTGAAAGCCATGCGCGGATAGCCCGCCATATTGAGGGCTTCGGCCAGACGAAGATAAACCATGGTGCGGCGATAGATGTGGATGTGGCTTGCGCTACGCTCGCTACGACCGCCATACTTCGTAATATACTGTGTCTCGGTCATCTCCTGCGTATAGCGGTCGTGCTCAAAGTCTTCTGTCCACGAGTCGGCCAGTCGCAAGTCGCCGGTCATGTGATCAGGCAGATCCTGATTGAGATAGAAGACGCTGGTGCCCGTCTCAGGAACCATGCAGTAGACCTGTGCACTGGAGATTTCGTCGACCCGTTCAGACGGCGAGATGCTGAACTTGCGCTGGTTGTCATCGGTCGAGCAGAAAAGGTCGCGCAACTCGCTGTAGTTACCCTCTGAGCGCATATTGTCGGAGGCAATAATGGTGATGAGCTCTGGGTCGCTGCCCGATACAGACTCGCTGATGGGGAAGATGCCGCCAGAATAGCTCTGGAAACTCGTGGACATCGGACTGAAGTACACCTTATCGTTCACGCGAAGCGGATAGATGGAGTTCATGCCGTTGCGCTCACTAATGAACTTGAAGTAGCAGAGTGCAGCCTGACGGTAGTCCTCCTTATTGCCCGTAACGGTGGCCCGCCAGAGATAGAGGTCGCCACGTACAAGACTCAGCGGGAAGAACAACAGGCTCGACTGGGTGCCACCGATTTCGCCATAGCCGGGGTACTCGTTGTTGTAGCGCTCGGGAATATTGGCAAGGTCATTGATGAAGTAGGAGCACACGGTCTGTATGTCGGCCTTGGTTCCCTTCTCGGCAGCCTCAGCCTCCTCCTTGGAGAGCAGCGGCTCGGTGACGAAGGGCACCTCGCCGTAGTTGATCACCAACTGCAGGTAGGTCCAGGCGCGTATAGCCTTCACAGCAGCGTACTCCTTCATGAACACGGCCTCGTTGCGGTTGCTTCGCAGAGCCGTGTCGGCATGAGTGACGAAGTAGTTGCAGTTATTGATGACGGCATAGTAGTCGCTGGGGACGTTGTAGCGGTTGTCGTCGCCGACCTCGAAGTCAGCCAGCTGGCGGAGGTCGCTGTTGGCGTTTGCGGTGAGCTTCACCAGGTCGCCGCGCACCTCGCCAAAGAGGATGGTGCGGTCGCCGAGGGCCTGCAGCTTCTTTACGATGCCTGTTACAGACCAGACCGTATCGACGGCGTTGTCCAGATGTTCCTTATCGGCATAGAGCACGTCGTCGGACTCCTGCTTGAAGAATTCGTCGCAGGACGTGAGGGCTGCAACGATGTTGCAGCACAGGAAACAGGCGGCGAGGAATTTAATTATATTTTTGCTATTCATAATCATACGGAAATTAGAGGTTAATTTTTACGCCGGCAACTATCGAACGGCACTGTCCGAGACATCCCAGGTCAATACCCTGTCCGATAACGTTGGAAGTCATTGAGAACTCGGGGTCGCTGCCCAGGTACTTGGTAAAGGTGAGCAGGTTGTTGCCCTGAATCCAGAACTGGAAGCCCTGGATGTATTCAGAATTCAACGGCAGGTCGTAACTCAGCGTGGCGGTCTTCAGACGGAGATAGCTGCCATCCTCAATCCAGCGGTCGCTGAAGCGCGAGTTGCCCATGGGGTCCTGGAAGGTGATGCGCGGCACGTCGGTCTGCTGTCCCTCAGCCTGCCAGCGACGGTTCAGGGCCGTTGTCTGGTTCATGAAGCGGCTGCCGCCCTCCAACTGCGAACGCATGTAGTTATACGCGTCGTTGCCTAACGAGTAGTTGAAGCGCACGTCGAGCTTAAGGCGCTTCCAGGCTACGGTCGTGAAGATATTTCCATAGATGTCGGGATTGGGGTCGCCGATGATGGTGCGGTCGGCCTCGGTAATCATGCCGTCGCCGTTGGCGTCGGCAAAGTGGACGTCACCAGCTTGGAAATAGTTCCTGTCGACACCATTGTCGGCCAGGAAGTAAAGTCCGTCAGTGCCAGGCTTGCCTGCAGCCTTTGCCTCCTCAGTCGTAGAGAAGACGCCAAGCGTCTTGTAGCCATAGAAGATATTGGCGGCCTGACCTACCTGCGTGCGGATGGTTGCACCGTAGAGTTCGTGGTCAACCTTCTGTGCGCCGTCGGGCAGCTCGGTAATCTTGTTCTTGTAGTGGCCCATGCTGGCTCCCAGCTGCCACTGCCAGTCCTTGAGGGCAAGCACCTTGGCATTGAAGCTGACGTCGAAGCCTTCGTTCTCGAGCTTACCGCCGTTCGACCAGTTCTCGCTTAGGCCGGAGAGGAATCCCAGAATCTGGCGTGTGAGCAGGTTGTTGGTCTTTGAGCGGAAATAGTTGATGCCGACGTTCAGGCGGTTGTCGATGAAGCTGCCCTCAAGACCGACGTTCAGGCGTGTGGTTGTCTCCCACTGCACGCTATTGTTACCGATGCCCTCGAAAGCCAGTCCAGAAACGCTCTGGAGGAACTTGGATGCCCGGAAGTAGCTGCGCGAGGCATAATAGTCGATGTCGTCGTTACCCGTCATGTCGATACCGGCTGACAGGCGCAGGTAGTCGATGCCCTTGACACCTGCCATCCAAGGCTCGTTGGTAATAACCCACGAGGCCTGCAGTCCCGGGAAGATGGCCCAGGGAGCCTTGAGCACCTTGATGTCGCCCGACTCGCTGCCGAAGCGCGACGAACCGTCGACGGTGAGGTTGGCCTGCAGGTAATAGCGGCTCAGGTAGTTGTACTCGCCCTGAAGATACCAGGAGAGCGAGTTCCAGTTCTCGCTGACACCATCGACGCTCCTGTCGTTTGACGTATGGAACGGAGTCTTGTCGCTACCGGTGTTATAGCTCAGCAACGCGTTGCTGGTGAAGCTCTCCCAGTTGATGCGGGCACCGGCAAAGGCGTGTATGAAGTGAGCACCGAAACGCTGGTTCCAGTCGATGCGGGTGTCGCTCTGCACGGAGTTCTGCTTCGAGGCCAGCGAACGCACCTCATTCTCGCGATAGCCGCCGAGAGCGGTAACGTAGTAATCGGGGGTGCCATTGAAGGGAATGTAGAACTGCTCGTTGGTGTTGACCAGATTGTAGCTGAAGTGCTCGCTCACGAAGAGGTGTGAGTTGATCTCATACTTCGGCGTGATGGTGAGGTTCAGCATAGAGTTCTCGAAACGGTTCTTCACTTCGGCGTCGCCATACTCATTGATGGCTGCGGGGTTGCCCAGTTGCCAGTTGTAATTATTATAATTGGTCATGGCCTCCGTCAGATACGATTCCTTTTCAAGGTCGTAGTGGCTGTCGGAAAAGCGACCCTTACCCATCTCATCGTGACCGTAGCTGTAAGGGCTCATGAACGGGCTCTTGACGTAGGCAAGGAAAGCCGGAGCCGTCGGCGTGCCAGCATCGTAGCCTTCGGGAGCACCGTCGTTGCGGATGTTACGCGTCTGGTTGGCAAACGAAGCATCGAACCGCACCGAGAGATCACGCAGCAGCGAGATGTCGGTGTTGAAGCGCACGTTCAGACGATCCATGTCGTTGTACTTCAGCGTGCTTTGTGCCGACGTATAACCCACCGAGAGGTTGTAGTTGGCCACGGCGTCACCACCCTCGACGTTGATGCCATAGTTCTGAGTCATGGCCGTATGATAGACGAGGTCCGTCCAGTCGGTGTTCTGGTGATACTGGTCGTAATAATAGTAGTCCTTGTCCTCAATCAGGAACTTGAACTTGCGGTTATTGGTATTGGTGGTCTTCAGCATCTCCGACGCATAGCTGCGATACTGGTTGGCATCCATGATGGAGACGAGTTTCGGCTCAAGTACGACGCCAGCCGAGACATTGGCCGTGATGCGCGTGGCCATCGACTTGTTGCGGCGCGTCTGAATCAGAACGACACCATTGGAACCTTTGGAGCCGTAGAGGGCGGTACCGTTGCGCAGCACGGTCACCTTCTCGATGTCGGCGGGGTTCAGGTTTGAGAGGATGTCGTTGTTGAATCCGTCGTGAAGCATGGTACGGCCATACTGCTGGTCGACAACGACACCGTCGATGACAACCAGAGGCTGCGCGTTGACGTTGAGGGAGTTAAGGCCCTGGATAAACATGGTACTGCCAACGCCGGGAACGCCGTTGCGCGAGATGGTGAGCACCTGCCCGCCCAACTGCTTCTGGATCTCATCCTTGATGTTGATGGCATTGGTGTACTTGAAGTCGGTAGCCGTATTCTCACTCAGCACGTTAGTCGTCGCACCGTATTCAGCCAAGAAGGTGGAAGGATAAAGCTTCACCTCGCGCTGCTGCTCGCCCTTGGCCAGACCCATGCGCACGGGATTGTGGTCGGGTGTGGTGATGAAGAGTGCGCTCGAGAAAGTGGGAACATTCAACTCGTAGGTTCCGTCGTCATCGGTGAGTACGCTATAGCCGTCGAAGTCGGCGGCACGGACGATAGCACCGGCAATGGGCTGCTTGGTGGCACCGTCGATGACGAGACCCTTGACGGGACGTGTCTCGTATTTCTTCACGGTCAAGGTGCGCTTGGGCTTCAGGAAATCAAAGTTCTCATCGTCTTCCTCGTCGTCCTGTGCAAACACGGCCAAAGGGAAAGCCACCAACAGCGAAAATCCAAATAAGATATATCGTTTCATAAATCCTTCTTTATTTAGTCATGTGAAACATTAACGTTGCATATACCACCACTTAATGGGTCTGTCAGTGAAGGTGCCGTGGGGGAACATCATGATGCCGGGACGGCCAGCATAGGGTGTACCCTCAGGCAGCTCGTCGACAATCTGCAAGGTGCCGTGAGGCACGAGCAGCACACAGTCAAGTCGCATGGTTCGCGTATAGGTGTTGTTACGCAACTGTGAGTTGGACACGCGGGTCTCCACCTTCAGTGTCACCTGCATGTTCTCATCGTTGACATCGTATGTGCAGACATCGAACTTATAGTCCTCAGCTAACAACAGGTAATCAACAGCATCGGGAGTCGTCTTGAAGTCCTTGGACTTACCGTCTTCTCCCACGATGGGGACATCACCCTTACCGGGAACATTGAGGGTGCAACGCATGATAGTCGGAACGCGCACCTCGGCAACAGCATTGCTATCGCTGGCCAAAGCGGGAGCCGTCACCAGGTAGATGTCGTAGCCAATGTTCGACAGAACGTTAGACAACGTGAAAGTCACGGAGTGGTTGAGCGTACCGAAGTTAGGCTGGAACTCAACGAAGCGGTTGTCCCACACCTTGTTGTAGTAACGGCTGTCGGCACTTACCTGGCGGGTGAACGGCGTCACCGTGTTGACAGAGTCGCCGCGGCTGTCTTTTGTACGGCTCATCTCCTTAAGGCTACGGCCTTCAGCCTCGTAGATAAGGAATTTGTTGAAGGTCATCAGCTTGTCGATGTTCCACTCAGAAGATTTATACACTTCGCCGTTGCTACACTTCACAATGTCGTCAGCGTCCTGGCTGAGCACGCCGAAAGGCTTCAGCCTGGGCTTGTAATACTGGTAGTACTCAAACGGGGCACCCCAGCGTGCCTTACGCATGCTCGCTCCCTTAATGCTGCTCACTGAAAAGGCAGAGTCGCTGAGCACCTTGTCGGGATTAAAGGTGCGGCTGAAGGTTGTACCGTTGACAATGGCCAGGCGCGTGCTGGTGTAGACCATGGAGTCGCGGTTGGTCAGGCTTGCGGGGTAGTTGAAGTACTGCTCGTACTCCTCGACCAGGTTTTTCCACACGTCGTTGGTGGGCGCTATCATCATATAGGTACTGTCCTCGAGGTTCAGCTGGCCAAGATAGCCAAACAAGTCGTTGCGCTGCATGAACACAGAGTCGAGATACTGCGTCCTACCGTCGACGATACTGCCGGCGACACTGCGCTCGGGCAGGAACTCGCGGTAGTAGAACTTCGAATTGTAAAGGAAACTGCGCAGGCTGTCGAGCTCGGGGTCCTTGGCAACATACTCAAACACATTGGAGAGGAACTTCACCTTATTGCTCAGCGTATAGAGAACGCCGTTGCCGTAGAGCTGGTTCTTGGAGAGCATCTGGACGCCGTCGATGTCGGTGCTGGTCAGCACGGCATACTTGCCGTTCATCAGCAGGATGGAGTCGTGGCTCTCCGAGGACACGGAATGGTTATAGAGGGCCACGTGGTTCTGGACAAACTCCTTCAGCACGGTGTTGTCGTCCTCAAGTACGTTCGCATTCTTCTGGGCCTTGTAGTCGTTGATCAGGGCATCGGCCTCCCCCTTGCTGAAATTGCTGTTGGTAGGCGCAAAGACCGTGAACACCTGACTGCCGTCAAGCGACTTGGCAAAGTCGCAGGCCTCGACGACGCTGGCGAAGTTGCTCAAGTCAGGATTGCTCTTGATGGCCTGCCACAAGGAGCCCTCGTGAATACTACCACTGCCCATGCTGTCATAATGGTCGTCCCATGTGTCGGAGCAGGCAGCGAGGGCGACTGCGACGCCGCAGTACAGCAGGCCTCTGCTTATTACATTATATATCTTGGTAATCATAACTGTCAATTTTCGGTTTACATTTTACTGTTTACAGGTCGTCTTCCATTTCACCGTCGCCATCGACACCGTAGACGCTCTTGGGAACCATCTCGAAGAAATCGAGCATGAACTCATTGTCGTTACCCTGCTTACCGTCGGAGGCCACGCGGAATCTCAGGAAGTGATCCTTGGTGGCGTCGATATAGGTCTGGCAGAGCACACGGCGCATCATGTGAGAGATGCCCCACGAATAGTTCTTCTGCGTACCGTTGTTGCCGATGTTATAGCAGGAGCGCGGTCCGCGATAGGCGTTCAGGTTCTTCAGCAGCTTCTGCTCCTCGGCCAGGTCTTCCTTGGCCGTATTCTTATACTCTGACAGCTGCGGGTCTTCCGTGAAACGGTCGCCGAGATACATCTCGCTGGTCAGAATCTGCGTCATGTCCAAGGGAATGCCCTGAGGCACACCGTCGAAGTAGACCTGCATCACACCACGGGTCTCCAGCGGGGCAAAGCCTAAGCGCAGCTGCCACTCGCCGCTGTAGGGCACGGGCGGAATGCGGAAGGTGAAGTCGTAGTCGCCGAAGAGGTTCCACTCGTCACCCTGCCACGACCAGAACTCCCAGTGGGGACGGCGGTAGATAAAGGTGCAGTTGGAGTTGAAGGTGACACCGTCGAGATAGCCCAAGGGGAAATAGTGGTTCTTACCATTCTTTGGCTCGGGGGAGTCGTCGGCCGGCGTGCCGTTACCGTCGTCGGCACGGTAGTTACCCTTCAGGCGCATGTCGTTGGTCATCACCTCGGGGAACACTGTCGAGAAGTCCATGCGGATACGCATGTTCTGCACGCGGTCGCGCACGTCCTTGCTGAACACCACCAGGTCGTCGACGTAGAAGTAGTGGCCGTTGAGGGCATCGTGTACGGGCTTGGTCTCAACCGTGTTGTCGACGCAGGCACCGCGGAACTCATACTCAGGAGCCTCATAGCGCCGGTTGACGAAGTGGCGCTCCTTCTTGTCGCCGTCGATGCCGATGCAGTCGTTCTTCGTGTCCTCGCGCTTGTTGCGGCTAAGCTGCTCAATCTTCAGCATGGTGTGGGGCAGCAGGGTCTCGTACCAGTCGACGGGGTTTACCCATTTCGTCTCAAAGCCGAAGGCCTCCTTCATCTCAGGGACGATGAGCGCTGTTAAGTCGCTGGTACCCGGCACGTAGCGGGTCATGATGTGGTATTGCACAAAGCGGTGCAACGGGTTGACGCTGTCGGTCAGGTTCTCAAACTTATGTCCCTCAGCAGACACGTCGTTCGGATAGACGGGGTCGTAGATCTGGCAGGCCAGATCGTAGAGAGCCCGCGTGCTTCCGTTGTCTGTCGAGATGCCATACTCCTGGAACTTGGCCTCGTAGACGGAGTCGGGCTCGACGAACACGGTGAAGCCGAACTTCTTCGTGTCGGGCACCCAAGCCACCTCGTTTCTGATATGCGACTTGTAGCGATAGAGCGGATAGTCGCGCTTGTTGTAAGTCGGGTCGTCGACAAGGAGGATTTGCTCCCTGACACCCGTAGCCACCAAGGCACCGTAGAAGATGCTGATCTTGGGATTGTTGCGCAGGATGTCGGCAATATAGCTGTTAGACTTCTCAATGACCATGTCGATGGGCTGCACGATACCATTCTCCACAGAGTCGTTCTGATGGACGACAGTACCATCGGCCAGCGTCTTCTCAAAGTAGATATGGGCAGTGCCCTCAAGGTAGACGACGGCATTGCTGTCTTTGTCGACACCCTGCGAGGTGGCGAGGTAGCGTCCAAGCAGGTTGGCGGTTGACAGGCGGTCCTGCGTCATCTCAAACGTAGAGTACATGTTGGCCACCAGGTGAGTACGGGCAATGGTGTCGCAGTCAGCGTCCGACAGCTGAGAGAGGCTCGAGAGTCCGCGGTCCTTCAGGAAATTCTGCACAGCCTCGTTGGAAGGCAGGAAGCAGGTGTACTGTCCGTAAGTGGCGAGCAGGTCCATCAGCTTGGCGCGCTCGCAAATAGTCTTGAAATCACTATACTCGGCACGGTTGTTCAGATAGTCGCTTAGCATCTCGCCCGTGAAGGTGTAGTAGTTCTCCGCGTCGGGCTCGTCAGTGCAACTGGCCATCGGTGCCACAAAGACAAGGGCGGCCAGCCCCATCAGTGCTATTCGTATATTCTTCTTGATATTCATAATCTTCAGTGTTCAAGTTTCGTTGTTATTTCGTTTTCTCATAGCTGGTATTCTCACCCGTGCCATAGACAGGGTTGGGCACCAGGTTGCGGTTCACCTTCATCTCCTCGATGTTGTAGGGCCAGAAGATAGCGTCCATCTTCTTGAAGAAGTTCTGGGCAAACTGGCTGTTCACGTCGTCACGCTTCGTAACGGCTGAGATGACGGGGTCGGTATTGCCATTGCGCAAACTGTAGCGCACAAGGTCGTACCAGCGCTTCCCCTCAAACATCAGCTCGCGCTGGCGCTCGCGCCTAACCAAGTCCTCCATCAGGCTCTTCGTGTTATATTCGCTGGCTTTCAGCGTGTCCTTGTCTGTCAGGATGTCCTTACAGATGGAGCGCTTGTTGATGGCATTGACCAAGTTGAAGGCCTTGTCGAGTTTCGGCTTGTTCTGGGCAATTACTATCGAGTCGTTCCCTTCGCCCATTTGCTGGCAGAGAGCCTCAGCCTCAAGCAGCATGATGTCAGGAATGCGGTAGATAATCCACTTGCTGCCGTTGTTGTCCGACGCAAAGCGCTCGCGGTAAGTGGCTTTCGCCGGGGTGTTTCTGGCATCCACATTGACGCCCCTGACGACATACTTCACGATAGCCTCGTCGTCGACACTGGCGTTCTGGAACAGGCGGACGTCGTTATAGTTCGTCTTATCCTTTGTCTCGAAGACCATTGTTCCGCTTGGCTCCTGCATGTCACCCTTCACCACTGACGAGACCGTCAGAAGTCCCTTCCTGGAATTGTCGTTGCCATACAGCGAACCGATGGCCGAATTAGCCTTGTAGTCGCTTCCTCTGGGGGAGTCGTCAAAGCTAAGCTCGAAGATGGTTTCCTTGCTTGCGCCCTGTATGAAGATTTCCTCATAGGCCGTGCCGAAATCTTTTCCCTGAATCTCGTCGTTCACAAGGGGGAACCCGTTGAGGCGGGCCTCGATGGTTGCCAGATTCGAACTGTTGGCACTCATTCGGCCATTGCGGTTGCGCAAATCTACTTCGTACTGCTTCTTTGACTGGATAACCATGTCGGCATACTTGATACAGTTGTCATAGTCCTTCTTCCAGAGATACATCTCAGCCAGCATAGCGTAGATGGCATCCTTAGTGATGCGCCCGGTCTGATAGCGGGGCTTGTTCTCGGGATAGCGGTTCACGGCATCGTCCTTCACCTTCTCAAGGTCGGCAATCAGATTGTCGAGAATGGTCTCAAAGGGCGTTGCTGGCACGTCCATCTTCTGATCGTCGTCAGTATAAGCCTCCTCGGTGTAGGGCACGTCGCGGAACGTGCGGATGAGGTAGAAGTAGCATAGGTCACGCAGTGCCGACACCTCGGCTATCGTAGCCTTCAGGTCGCCCTGGGTGTAGCTCGGGTCTATCTCGGCCACGCCAGGTGCATACTTTATCACGGTGTTGCAACGGTTGATGACCTCATAGAAGTTATTGAACGTCGTGTACTTGTTGTTGGCAGTCAGGTTCTCCTTCAGGATGTTATACAGGTCGATATCATTGTTGATATTCTCGCCCGACTGCATATTGTCGCTTCTGGCCTCGCCCCAGATAATCATCCGCTTGATTACGTCCTCCGACTGAAGAGCCGAATAGCAACTGATGACGATGTTGTCGACATCGGCCTTCTCACCCCAGAAGTCCTCCAGGATGATCTCGTTCTGCGGCTTGATTTCCAGAAAATCAGCACAGGAAACCATTCCGAAAGCCATGCAGACTACACCTATTATTTTATAATATGTCTTTCTCATAATCTTCTTTTTTCAATCTACGTTTTTCTTTCAGTTAGAAACCAATATCAATGGTAAAGGTGTACTGGCGGGAACGCGGCGTCGGGTTGTTGTCCGTTGCAGGCTCCTCACCGCCGAAAGCGATTTCCGGGTCAACACCCGTGTACTTGGTCAGCACGAAGGGATTGTTGACACTGGCATGGAACGACAGACGGTTCAGGCCTATCCACGTCAGATACTTCTTCCTGATGGTATACGACAGCTGGGCGTAGTTCATACGCAGATATGAGCCGTCCTCGACGAAGCGGTCGCTGATCAGCGTGTTGTAGTTGCTGGTAGAACCGAACATAGCACGCGGGATAGAGGTGCGGTCGCCCTCCTTGCGCCAGCGGTAGTTCACGGCCTGGCTCTGGTTGTCGTTGCCGGTCATGGCCTCAGCGTTCAGGCGGGCCTTGTTGATGATCTTGTAACCGGTACGATAGGTGAACTGAGTCGTGAAGCGCCAGTCGCCATAGTTCATCGAGAAGCCGAAGCCACCGGTCAGTGCGGGCAGCGACGAGCCCAAGTAGACGATGTCGAGGGCATTGATCTGTCCGTCATGGTTGACATCCTCGTAGATGGCGTCACCACCGTTGAAGCCGGGGAAGCTCTGGTCGTGACCAGTACCGTCGACGCGGTAGTCGTACTTCATGCGCAGTGGCACGTTGTCGGCATTGAGGATAATCTGTCCCTCGGCGTTGGTTGCCACGGGAGCGGTTTTACCCTCAGCCTTGAACTTCTCCCAGTAGTCGTAGATTTGCTCCTTGGTCATACCGGCCACGGCATTCTTGAACGTGCTGTAGTTATACTGGTAGACGCCGAGGCACTTGAAGCCGTAGACTGCACCGAACGGGTTGTTCAGCTGCACGCGGCGCAGGGTCTCACCGTTGGCATAGCCGTAGATGGAGTTCTTCTGGTTCAGGATGTACTCGTCGAGTTCGAGGATTTCGTTGCGGTTGTTACCGAAATTGACGTTGACGTCCATCGAGAACTTACCCTTTTGGATGACGCGGTTAGAATTGATGTGGAACTCCCAACCAACGTTGCGCATCTTACCGTTGTTATGATAGGGAACGGTCGTGAAACCGGCATTCGAGGGAATGCGGAAACTGCTCATCAGCATGTCCCTTCTCGTTCTGCTATAGGCATCGAGACCTATGTTCAGGCGATTGTCAAAGAAGCTGAGGTCGACACCGATATTGAACTCATCCTGCAGCTCCCACTTCAGGTCTGTCAGACGGATGTTCAAGGGCTTCATTGACGACTGGTCGATATAGGGGTCGGCCTTGCCATACTTCGACGTATAGAGATAGTTCTGACCAGGCTCGTTACCTGTACGGCCCCATCCCGGACGGAGGGCGAACATCGACAGGAACGGCTTCAGCTTCTGCATCCAAGGCTCGTCACTGACAATCCACTTCAGCGAGACGGCGGGGAAATATCCCCATCGGCTGCCGGGTCCGAACTTCGTCGTTCCGCTGATGTTCAGCGTGGTCAGGAAGACGTAGCGACCCTTGTACGAATAGTTGGCCTGGAAGGCGTAGCGCATGGAGCGCCACTGGTTGAAGCTTGAGCTCATGCTGTTGATGATGCCTCCGGCCCAAGGGCTGTCGATGGCCTGATCGGTAGACGGCAGACCATAGACAGAGGTAGACTGTCCGCTCGAAGTGCCGGAATTCAGCTCGAAGCGGCCCATCAGCATCAGCGAATGGTCCTTGTTGGTAAAGGCGGGCGTCAGCACCAGTCGCTGCTGGGTGTTGAACGTCACGCTCTTCGACGAGTTCGTCGACGAGGTGTTCACACCTGTGTCGTTATACAGAAGGCTCTTCAGCTCCCAAGGATAGAAGGAGTCATTATAGCCGTTACTGATGTTCATGTAGACAGAGCCGCGGTACTCCAGACGCCAGTGGTCATCGTCAAGTCCTAACAGGTTGTAGTTGATGACCAGCTCAGGGTTCATGTCGTAGTTGCGCTGCTGGTTCTTGGCCAGGTTGGCCGAAGCGACCGGGTTGACCATACCCTTCTGGTTGCTGTTGAACACCGACGAGCCTTGATACGGTCCGGTCTGAATCATGTTATAGTACTTATCCGTGTTCTCACCAGTGACAGGATCCTTCTCGTAGATGCTCATGTTAGGCATCTTGCGACGGGCGATGTCGAGCAAACCGTCAGAGTTGCGGTCGTTCTTGGTGTAGGTCATCGAGAAGTTGGTCTGCACGCGGATACGTTCGGAGACGTTATAGTCGAGGGCTACACGGGTAGACAGACGGTTCAGCACCTGCTTGATCATCGTACCCGTCTCGTGGTCGTAACCGCCACCGATACGGAAGGTAGCCTTCTCACCACCACCCTGGATGGTAACGTAATGGTTCTGGCGAATACCGGTCTGGGTGACGGCCTCACGCCAGTCGGTGTTGTCACGATACTGTCGCCACTCCGAGAATCCGCCCGTCTCGTCCAGATAGTTGATTTCGGGAATGCGGTTCTGGCTGGCGGCGTTGTCGTCCTGTCGGGGATTGAAGTACGACTCCTTCAGCATCATCGTGTAGTCGTCACCGTTCAGCAGGTCGTAGCCCTTAGGCTGTTGGGTGGCGGTGAGCTTCAGCGAGTAGGTCACGCGGGGCTTACCGCGGACACCGCGCTTGGTGGTAATCTCAATGACACCGTTACCACCCTGCGAACCGTAGATAGCCGTGGCGGCAGCATCCTTCTTCACCGTAATCGAGGCGATGTCCTCAGGGTTGATGTTCAGCAGCTCGGCAAACTTCTCGTTGTTGGCACCGGCCAGGTCGAAGTTGCTCATATCCACGTTGCGGATGTTACCGTCGATCACAATCAGCGGGTTCGAGTCGGTCAGGTTCGACAGCGAACCGGCACCACGCAGGCGCATGGTAGAACCGGAACCCAGGTCACCAGAGTTACCGACAATGTCAAGACCGGCCACACGTCCCTGCAGGGCTTCGTCGACCGACGTGAACGACAGGCCTTCGAACTCCTTCATATTGACGGTCTGAGTGGCGTATGAGATTTCGCGCTCGGGGATGGGCAGGCCAGGACCCGTTGCACGTCTCTTCGACTGCACGACGACCTCCTTAATCTGAGTCTTCGAGGTCATCTTCAGGTTATACGTTGTCTTGTTGATAGGCTGGGTCACCGTGTTCAGACCCACATAGCTGAAGCGGATCTTGTCCTTCGGGTTCTTAATCTTCATGGTGAAGTTACCGTTCAGGTCGGTGATGGCCGAGTTGATGATACGCCCGGTACCGTCAATCTCGCATACCGTGGCACCCATCAGCGGTCCCATGTCGTCGCTCAGCGTACCGTGGACCGATGTTATCGTCTGCGCACCGACTGTCGTCGTTACCAACAGCGCCAGTGCCATCATGATGGTTTTCAGTATTTTCATGCGATAGTCCTCCTCTCTTATAATTTAAGCGATTCTTTCACTATTTCACGCCAGGGCTTCAGGTTCTCGTAGAACAGCGGACCGTCAATCAGGTGAACGACGACGTCGCTGGCCATGAACTGGCGGGTTCCGTCGAACCAGTACTCGCGGCAGAGGTTGTTGTAGAGTCCCTCAGTCGTGACTACGTTACGGGTATTGCCTACCTCGTCGGTAATCGTCATCTGGGTCGGCGTACTGACAACCGTCAGCGGGGTGAATCGGCCCGTGGCCAGGTTGCGCTTCATACTCTCGTACTTGTTGTCGCCGTCAGTGGCCATGGCCATGCCAAGTGCCACGGAGTTATCATGGATATGATAGCGGATAAAGTCGGTAACGATGCCCTTGACGATGGTCTTCACTTCCTCGCGTCTGGCCGTCAGGTCCTTTTCGGTGGTAAGTTCGCCGTACCAGCCCTCAGCGCGGCAGATGCTGTCGAGTATCTCGTCGTTCTCGTCGCCCATCTCCAGCTCGTCGGCCGTCGGCAGGATCTTGTCTCCCTGCAGCTTAGCGATCGAGGCGTTCGTCGGGACGTAGGCCGTATAGTTGTAGTTGTCGAAGAGGCGCAGGTTCTTGTTGCGCTCACCGAGACCGGCCTTGTATTTACCGTTCTTGCCCAGAGTCGGCGACAGCAGGTCGCAGTAGTCGTTCTCCAGGAGTTCGAGGAACGACGTGTACTCCTCATGCTGCTTCAGAGTCATATAGAACGACATCTCGCTGGGCATCGGTACCATCTCCTCCAACTGATAGCTCACGCCGTTGACCTTGTTGTAGGCCTCAACGACGGGAATTAAGCGGTGGTTGTGCTGTATCTGCCAGCCACCCTCGAAGCACAGCTTGCCGTCGGCTCCCTTTGTGGCGCGAACCAGGCTGCCACCCTTGGTCTTGAAGTACTGGTAGCCCTCGCCCACGTAGTTCTCTACGGTCTTGCTCTTGTCGGGCATGACGATAATCATACCGTCGATCATGCTCTCCATCAGCGGGTTAGTGATGTTCTGTGCCACCGTTCCAGGGTAGAGTTCGTCCTTCGTGATATTACCGTCTTTGTCGACCGTGCCCCTGTAGCGTCTGGTCTGTACGCGCTGGTTCGGCCTCTTGGTCAGGTCATAGTAGTACTCAAGCACATCGACATTGTCCACCAGTGTGCTGTCGGTTCCATCCTCGTTCATCACATACTTGTTGCCGGTACCGAAGCTCTTCGGGTCGAGGTAGGTCAGCAAGGCATCGTTCGTAGGAAGCAGCACGCCATACTTGGAGTCCATCGAGAGCAGGTAAGGCTGGAAGTTGAAGGCCGTGAAGTCGGAGGCGTTCTCAGCACCCGTCAGCGCCCAGTAGATGACGCTCATCGACTGCTTGTGGGCCGTGGCGGGGAAGAGCACCGACTGGAACTCTGCCGGCGGGAACACCTTGTTGACCATGTAGACCACACCGTTACAGGCCATGAAGCAGGAGTCAACGTCGGCCATGGTGATGCCCAGCGGTTCCTTGGCGTCGTTCAGCACGTGTTCGAACTTCGTCGGCACCGTCTCGGTGAATGTCGACAGCATGTTGACGTTGATCAGTGTGGCCAGCGTGTTGTTGGGCAGCGAGTCGATGACGCCATACTCGTTCTTCAGCTCCAGGCCGCCAGTGTTCCACCACTCCTCAAGAGCCTTGTTGGTGGGCACAATCATGGCGCCGGCGTCATTGTGGACGTCGTTGCGCTGGTTGGCATCGATATACTGGTTCCAGCCCGGGTCAAAGCGCAGCAGCGACTCTTTGACGGGGTCGCCATTGTCGTAGTGGTCGTTCACTTCGACGTTACCGGTAATCACGTCGTATGCGCGCTGGCTGAAATAGCGCAACACGTAGACGGAGTCCTCGTTATTATAGATACGGTTATACTCTCTCGTTCCTACTGGATAGTAATAAGGGGCCGAGAATTGGTCGAGCAGCTCACCCCACTTCGACATGCTGGGATGCTGGTGGATAACCTCGGCCATGTTGGGACTCGACTCGATGACGCCCGACACCTTCTGGATGTAGCCGTTCTTACAGGTGATGTCGCGCTCAATCACTTTCTTGCCGTTCACCCAGGCATCGGCAATGTTGTCCGAACCATGGTTCGACAGGATGGCCAGGTCCTCGTTGCTGATCTTGTTGTACTCCATGTAAGTCGGCAGGAAGTGAATCATCGGCGCCGTGGTGGCATCCTTGAAGATGGGGATGCTCTTGCCGCTCGCCTTGAGCGCTGCCCAGGCCGGCGTGTTCGGCATGGCCGACGGCTTCATGATGTAGACGGAGTCATAGAGGCTCAGCGCCGTCTCGCGACGCATGGTACGACCCAGCTCGGGTGCGCCGGCGTCACCTTCCGACTTGGCATTCGACATCAGCTCGATCAGGTAGGCATTGTTCACCATCGAGTTGTTCAGCAGAAGACGCTTCTGGGCGGCCGACAGCTGCTCGTAGCTGCGAACACCCCAGGAGTTGTTCTTGAACCATTCCGCGTAAGCTGCATCGTCGGCAGCAAACAGAGTTTTCGAACCCGTGTGGCTCAGCACGTCCTTCTGTCCCAGCTCGTCGACAAGCCTTAGCACGACCGTGTAGTTTCCGTCTTCCTGCAACCGCTCATAGATTGAGTTGCCCAGCCACGAAGGCTGACCGGTTAGCAGAATGTCGTCGTCCTTACACGAGGTCAACGCCCAGACACTCATCAGCAAGCCGCAGGTGACCAGAGCCACTCGTCGTCCTTGTCTTACGAATTGTCCTTGTTTCATACTTTTTTAGATTTTTAATATTGTTACTTATATATTGTTTTGTCGGTTTATTCTCTTTCAAGTGGTCAGACCGCTGGCGGTCCGGCTGGTTGTTCGTGTTCTCACAATATTATATATATAATAAGGTGTAAGGTATGGTTAATGAAAAACAAAGGAACCGGAGACGGGTCTTAAGCCCGCCTCCAGCCCCTTTTCCGGCTGTCAGATTTTATCTATCTGCATTGAATGATCTTCAGTAATCAATTACTTAACAGTAACTTTCTGCACCTTCACAGAACCGTCGCCAAGAATCTGCTTCTGGATGACAACACCCTTGACGGGCTTGCTGATGCGTGCACCGCTCAGGCTGAAGAACTCTACCTTCACAGGAGCAGTAGCTACAGCATTGACAGAAGAAGCGTCGCCGCTGGGCTGCTTCGAACTACCGTCGCCATAGTAGTAAAGCTTGAAGTTATCGCAGACAACCCAGCTGTTGGTCACGTTCTGGTCCTTCTTGATACCGATGGTGAGCAGACCGTCGTCGCCGACCTTACAGATGACAGAGTTGGTGTAGACGCCTTCGTTCGGAGCGTCCATGTAGCTGCGACCGCTTACCAGTGAACCAGGCATGTAGTAAGTCACGTCACCGACGGTGAACTCCTGCTCGCCATCATAGCCGTAAGACTCGGTCATAGCGCCCTTCATCACGTTAGCAACAGGAGCAGAGTAGACAGTGCTGTCGCCGTCGACGGCATAGACGTAAGCCATAGTAGCAGCGTTGTCAGCCACCCAAGCGTCGTAGTTCTGCTGGTTGTCACCAACACGGCACCATGCGTCAACCGTCAGGAGGTAGGTTCCCTTAGGCAGACCCTTGATGGTCTGGTACATGTCGAAGTTGGTCTGCCAGAACTCAATAGCGAGTACAGCCTTCTGAGTGTCGTCGTTACCAAGGTTACCAGGATTGGTCCAGCCTGCAGCGGAGTTGACGTAGTCGGCATCCTCGAAGCCAGGAGTCTTGATGACGCCTGTGCACTCCTTCGGATCGTTGTCGGTAGCCTGAGCCATGTCGTCAGGTATGTTCAGCTTGGTCAGCATCAGGTTAATCTGCTCAATCAGACCGTCAACCTCTGCATCCTCGATGCTGTGGTTCTCAATACCACTGTTGATATTGTTTACAAGAGTCTTGGCCTCGCCAACTGCAGCAGACTGAGAATCGAATGTAGCATTCTCAAGATCCAGGTTAGCAGCGCTCAGCTTGGCAAACTTGTCAACAGAAGATCTGATGTCACCAGTGAGGTCATAGACCTGAGTCAGCACGTCGAACATGGCCTTGCCGTCGTTGCCGGCCAGAGCCTCAGCAGCCTTCGACTTAACCTCGTCAGCCTGAGCGAAGATGTCCTTACCCATAGCCTTGCTGGTGTCGATGCTCTTCAGAGCCTCTTCCAGTACGGGCTTCACGATGTCAGCCTTCGGCTCGCGGTAGGTCAGCTTGAAGTTATCCCAAATGCACCACCAATCCTGGTTGGCATCCATCTTCACACCGATGCGGAAGGTGTCACCCTCCTTGGCAATCAGACCGTAGGCTGTGGTCTTGTACATGCCGTCGAGACCAGCCTCCTTGTCAATGTGGAAGCACTGTGCAGCACCACCCATCGAGTTGGGGAACCAGCTGCCATTAATTTCTTCCTGGGTCCAGTCCTCAACTATCTGGAACTCAGTAATACCGTTCTCAGCGGGAATCTCAGAGTAGACGCTGGG
The DNA here is from genome assembly GCA_017395215.1 of Prevotella sp. Lineage (GTDB taxonomy): Bacteria > Bacteroidota > Bacteroidia > Bacteroidales > Bacteroidaceae > Prevotella. The sequence goes on from JAFPVW010000145.1 coordinate 27,175, forward strand.
GAACTGGCTCATAGCATTGTTCATATAGAGGTACACGGGTGAAGGATAGTCCTCGCCAAGCTCGTCGCCCTTGACGTAGCCACCAACCTCGCAGCGGACATAGCCCTGAACCTCAAGCTCATACATACCGACGGGCAGACCGGTAATCTCCTGCCAGACGTCCCACTTGTGGCAGTGCCACGACTCGAAGCAGCCATTGTAATAACCGCACTTATCAAGGAACTTGTCACCATCGGCATTGATCGGGCCGGGAGTCACGTTACCACCATCGATGCGGTCAACTGTCCAACCCTGGCTGGTACCAGTGTTCTTGGTAGTGCTTGTCTCGAAGGTGGGGTTCGTAATGTAGCTGGTCATGTTCTTACCATCCCAAACATCCTTCTTCGACTTTTCAACAAGACTGTTAACCCACTCGTTAACCTTATCCATCTCAGCCTGCAGCTCCTCGTTGGTCCAAGCTCTCTCATCGAGAATCTCCTCTACAGTCCATTCGTCAACATAGTCGGCAAGGTCGTCGATCTCAGGCTCAATACCCATATACTGGTCGTCGATGACATACTTGACCTTAACCTGGTCAACCAGATCCTTCCAGTCCTGCCAGAGCTGGATGTTCTTATCAATAGCCTTGTTAGCAGCATCGATGCCACTCAGTGCAGTAGCCACCTCTTCGAACGAATTGACACTGATTTCTGCCTTCAGAGCCTCGTTATAAGCCGTCAGGTAAGACTCGGTATAGATAGTTCCCTCTTCGATGGTCTTCTCGCTGTAGTTCTTGATGGTCTCATCCAGATACAGCTTGGCAGCATCGGCAGCTGAACCGTAGTAGGTCAGCGTGAAGGTGTCGTAGCAACTCCAGTTGTCCCAAGTACCCTTCATGGCCGGGTTCTTCACACCAATGCGAAGGGTGTCACCCTCTGATACACCAACCAGAAGCTTGGTGTCGTAGTAACCCAGTTCTGCGAAGATACGGAATGCAGAAGGATCGTTAGGAATGTAGTAAACGTTACCTGTCTCATCATCAGTGGTGGTTGTGAAACCAGCACCAACACCCCAAGACGTGTTCGAGCCGTCCGGGGCCTCAGTAACCAGGGGTGCAAAAGCGTAGTTGAAGGGGACCTGTGTCTCCTTACCAGCTACCACAGCATAAAGCTTAGCGGCAGGGGCGATACCATTAACCATATCAACATAGTTGCAACGCCACATGGTCTGGGCACCCAGTGCATATACACCTGCGGGCAGACCTACGATGTCCTGATACATGTCGAACGTAGCATTCCAGGTCTCGGCAACGTTGGCAGGACCGTGAGAACCGCTACCAACCATGTTAGGAGTAGAACCACTCCAACCTGAAGAGCTGGCATTGTCGAAGTTCGGGTTCACAATCTTGGAGCTCATGTCGGCAGGCTTCTCCACAGAAGCGTGGCTCTTACCCCACTCTGCGTAAGCAGCAGCAAGATCGCTCTCAGCCTTCTCAACTTCAGCCTTTGTAGCAGCGGTATTCTGCAGCACAGCCTCAGCAGCAGCAGTCTCTGTATAGCCCTTTGACTTGCAGTCATCGATAAGGTTCTTCAGCTTCTGCTTGGCAGCTGTGATCTCCTTCAGACCGTCAGAGCACTTGTTGACATCGGCGAGAGCTGTTGACTCGTCAGCGAGGACAGCCTCTGCAGCAGCAACGTCAACATAGAGAGCCTTGGCAGCCTCAATGGAATTCTTCAGAGCGATGCGAGCGTTGGTAAGATTCTTTGCCTCCCTCAGCTCATCGATAGTGCTGGCATTATTAGAATAGACAGCAAGAGAAGCAGCGCAAGTCAAGCCGGCAGCCTCAGCATCCTCAAGAGCCTTCTTCAGACCGAGAGATGCAATGTAAGCCTTAACGCCATTGCAATAGGCTTCATAGTCATCGCCATATCTGAAGGCCTCATACGATTCCTCTGTAACGGCTTTCCAGTCTACGCATACGCCCTCAGCAGCGGGGTCCAGATTTTTCAGCACGCTACTGCAGGTAGCGCCCTCGTCGTCGCTGTCAATGTAAGTACCGTCCCAACCCATGAACATACCTGGTTTTGTAACGACACCTAAGCGGACGAAATCACCTTCAATGGTATAATTCCAGCTGTAACCAGCCTGACTGGCGTGGTCTACAAAGAATGAACCGCCATCGAAGAATACGTTGTGGTTGCCGGTGACATCCGTGCGCTGAGGATTATCAACATAGTTCCACAACTCGTAAGAACCATCAGGTGCACCCTCTTCAGTAGCAACCTCCAGCCAAACGGGATAACCATACACTCTGACGCTTGCCTGAGTGTTCCATGAGTTACCGCTGGCGAAGAACAACTTGGCACCAGGATTGTAGAGGTAGAAACGAGTTCCGTCGTCGGTAAACGTCGTAAACTCCAACCCCTGCGGTTCTGGCATCGTCCAGACGCCTTCGGGCACCGCAGCCCAAGCATTTGCCCCCATAAGAGACATCATGCTCAAAACGAGTAGTTTTTTGAATTTCATAAGCTTTAAGTTTTTAATAAAAAAAGTAGTATAAAAAATAACGTTATTCACACTTCCATCTGTAGTTTTTGCTACGCAGACTTCAGATTATGGCGCAAAGTTAATAATTTTTTTTATAACTAACGAAAAAAAACACAAAAAAATTTTTGTTAAGTGTCGATTTAACAATTAAACCGTAATCGTTTGCGTGAAAAGCGCCGCTTTTTGTCCAAAACCCGGTGCCTTTTGTCCAAAACCCGCCGCCTTTTGTGCAAAACCCGCCGCCTTTTTAGAGAAAACCGCCAGTTCCCAAAAATTCAACAGCCCTGAATATTTAGCACCCCCTAACGCGAGCGCGCACACACGCGCTTGTGAAGCGTATCATACTTTTTATCCTACACTTCCTACACTTGCGACACCCCCGTTTAGGTGTAGGAAGTGTTGGAAGTGTAGGATAAAAAGTGCGATTGACAATCATATACGCTCAATCAGAACTCCAGCACCAGCGACTGGCGCGGTTTCAGCTCCACGTCGCTGCTCAGGTCGTAGTAGCGGCCGGTCAGCACGTCGCGTGCCCGCGTAGCCTGCCCGATGACTTCCTGATAGCGCTTCACCTGCATCATGGCCGGCTTTGTCGTGCCGTTAAGGACAGTGAGCACAGTGCGCGTCACTACATGATTCGGCTGGTCGAGCGCACGGTCTTCCAGTATCCGCGCTATGACATAGACGCCCTCGTAAGGAATGAACTGCGTCTGCCGGCCACGGGTGATGACGGGATTGTTCTGCCGCCAGTGCAGCAGTCGGCTGAGCCACTGGAACATCGACTGCTCCTGCTTTGTGCGGCCCTCGCGGGTGAAGGCATTGTGGGTGTCGCCGGGGAATCCGCCGGGGAAGTCCTTGCGCACGTTGCCGTCGGTCACCTCCTTCGTGCCGTTCATCAGGATTTCCGTGCCGTAGTAGAGCTGGGGTATGCGGTTGACCGTCAGCAGCAGGGCCAGGGCCTGCTTCAGCATCAGCGTGTCGCGGCCGTTCTTCAGGTAGCGGTCGGTATCGTGGTTGTCGATGAAGGCCATGACCGACGACGGGTTCGGATACAGATAGTCATAGACGAACGAGTTGTAGAGCAGGTTCAGGCCGGCAAACCAGCCGTCGGTCTCCTCAGTGGCCGCACGGTTGATCTTGTCGTAGAACGAGAAGTCCATCACCGTCTTCAGGTAGCTGTTCTGCTCAGAGAGCTTGGAGCCCTTCTGCCAGGATGCGGTATAGGCCGGCTCGGTCACCCAGGTCTCGCCGACGGTGTTGAAGTTGGGGTATTCCTCGTCAAGCTCCTTCATCCAGTCAGCCATCGCGTCGGCATAGGCGTAGGGGTAGGTGTCCATGCGGATGCCGTCGATGCCGACGGTCTCTATCCACCACTTCGAGTTCTGGATGAGATAGCGCATAAGGTGTGGGTTGTGCTGGTTCAGGTCGGGCATGGTGGGCACGAACCAGCCCTCCACGGTCTCCTTCAGGTCAACCTCGGAGGCGTATGGGTCCTTCACGGGCGTCAGCTTGTAGCTGGTCAGAATAAAAGCCCCCCCTACTGCCCCCGAGGGGGCTTCATTACCTTGCAGGCCAGGCTTGCCAGCATTTGTAGCCCCCTCGGGGGCGGAGGGGGGGGCAATGTTCAGCCAGTCCCTGCTCGGCATGTCGCTGATCCAGGGATGCTCTAGCCCTGAGTGGTTGAAGATCATGTCCATCACCACCTTCAGCCCTTTGGCGTGGGCCTCGTCGCAGAGGCGGCGGTAGTCGTCGTTGGTGCCGAAGCGGGGGTCAACGCGATAGTAGTTGGTCGTGGCATAGCCGTGGTAGGTGGAGTAGCCCTGGGCGTTGTCAGGCGAGTCGTTCTCGAGGACGGGTGTCAGCCAGAGGGCGGTCACGCCGAGGTCGCAGAAGTAGTCCAGGTGCTCGCGGATGCCATTCAGGTCGCCGCCGTGGCGCAGCGAGGGCTGCGAGCGGTCTTCCTTATAGGCCCGCATGCCCTTCACCTGCGGGTTATGGCCCTGGCCCTGGGCGAAGCGGTCGGGCATGAGCATGTAGAGCACGTCGGCATTGGTAAAGCCCATGCGCTTGTCGCCGCTCATCTCGCGCTGCTTCAGCTGGTAATTTACCTTCAGCTTGTCGAACGTCAGCGTCATCGTGCCGGGCTGGGCGTTGCGCAGGTTCATGTAGATGAGCAGATAGTTGGGCGAATCGAGGCGCACAAGGCTGTCGATGACCACGCCGGGATAGTCGGTGGTGACGTTCTGGACATTACGGATGCCCTGTCCGTAGACCATCAGCTGCACCGTCGGGTTCTTCATGCCGACGAACCAGTCGGTAGGTTCGATACGGTCAATCTTAATCTTTGCTGCACTCATTGTTAGCATTGGCGCCACGAGGGCGGTTAATAGTAAAAGCTTCTTTTTCATATTCTCGGTTTGTTGGTTTGTTTCATTCTGACTGCGGCGGCGCCGCAGCACAGCCGACAGAAGGAGCGGGCGCGGAAAGGGCGGCGGCGGGCGCGGCTTGTTGGCTGTGCGGCGGCGGTGCCACGGCAGGCGCGGCTTGTTGGCTGTGCGGCGGCGGTGCCGCTGCCTCTGCGATAATGCGGGCCAGCTCGTTCATCTGCATACACATTTGGCGGGTAAGCTTCACCTTGCGGTTCGTATGCTCAAAAGGCGAGAGGATAAGCAGCCGTCCTTCGGCGCAGGCATCGAAGAACGCCCCGCCGGGTTTGGAGTAAGAGCCGAGGCCGTCGGCCGTGATGAGAATCAGCGGCAGGCGGGCATCGAAAGCCGTGCGCATGGTGCGCTTCTCGCCCTCGCTGATGGCTGGCGATACCAAGACGGCACCGCCTCGGGCGGCTGCCATGTAGCCGGCAACGGCCTTTTGGATGTCCTCTTCGTAAAAATGGGTGGAGCACTGCACCTGCTTCCGCTGCGGATAGTCGAGCAGGAAGCGGTTGCCGACGGCGGAACAACAGAAAGGGCCAATGCGCAGGCCGAAGCTGACGCGGAACAGGTCAGGGAACTGGCGGCGCAGGAAGAGTCGCCGCGGGTTATCGGCGAGGTAATGGCGCCAGCGGTCCAGTTCGCCTTGGTTGCTTAGGATGTGGTCGTTATAACCAGGGCTCCAGAGCAGGCCGTGCTCCCGGCTCTCGTGGCTGCGGTCGCGCTTCCGCGGCGGCACCGCCGCAGCACAGCCACCAGAAGCGGCGGGCGCGGAAGGGGAAGCGGCGGGCGCGGAAGGGGAAGCGGCGGGCGCGGAAAAAGCTGCGGCGGGCGCGGCTTGTTGGCTGTGCGGCGGCGGTGCCGCAGCCTCTGCCTCCTGGCCCAGCACCAGCTGCCGGTAGGCCTTGTTAGTGCTGGTCTTAAAACCGCGGATGATGGCGCCGAGGTGCTCCTGCATAGCCTGCTCGACAAAGAGGATGCCATGCAGATGGTCGGGCATCAGCTGTAGCGAGACGGCGGTGACCTCAGGATGATGGGCCGTGACGGCAAACCACTCCTCCTGCACCCGCTGCCCCAACGGCGTCAGCTCCACCCGGGCCTCGGCAGCCTCGGGCGCACCGGCAGCCTCTCCTACCAACCGCCCGAACAGCGGGCGGCGCCCCTCGACGGTCATGGTAATCATATACAGGCGCCGCTCCCGGTAGTCATGCCCTACCCGCCGTCGGTTCATCGACGGCTTCGCCTCACCGGCATAGCGCTTATGCTTCGCATACTCCTCCTCGGTCATAGGCTAATCATGCAGGATAAGGGCCGACTGCGGACCGACGGTGGTGCGGCGGCCGAAAATCTTGCTGGTTGACTGCTCGTTGATCTCCCCGTCCTTGCAGACCACGGTGTACATGGCCTTGGGGATGCTGACGGTGGCCGTCTCGCGGTTGGCATTGAGGATGACGATGATATTGCGCCAGTCGTCGCGGCCGGCATAGTCCTTCAGGCGGAAGGCGACAACCCCCTTCGGGGCATCGAGGAACTCCAGGTGCTTACGCACGAGGTGGGCATCGCCAAGTCGGAAGGCGGGATGGTTGCGGCGCAGGGCTATCAGGTCCTGATAGTACTTGAACACCTGCGGGTAGCGCTGCAGGTTCTGCCAGTCGAGCTGGTTGATGCTGTCGGGCGACTCGAAGGAGTTATGCACGCCCTGCTTCGTGCGCAGCAGCTCCTCGCCGCTGAGCATGAAGGGCACGCCCTGCGAGGTGAAGACGGCGGTCTGGGCCAGCAGGTCGAGGCGGATAAGCTCGGCATCGGCAGCGGCACCGCCGCTGCACAGCGAACTTTCGGATTGTTGGCTGTGCCGCGGCGTTGGTGCTGCGAGGGCGGGAACCGAGGCCTGCAGGCGGTCGACGAGGCACATATCGTCGTGACAGGAGACGTAGGCCATCATCTGCGTCGGCTCGGTGGCCCAAGGCTGCTTGGAGTAGTTCACCTTCGCCATGTCCACCTGCGGATGGCTGATGCCGCCGACGATGCCGAACTTCAGGCTCTCCTCGCAGTCGGGAGCGCCGCCGAGCCAGCCGGTCTTCGTGTCGTCATCGAACGGGCCGCGCAGGCCATCGCGCAGCTCGTCGCTGAAGGCGGCGATGCGGGGCATCTGCGGAATGTTCGCCTTCACGCCAAGCTGCTCGGTAGGTAGGGCACACTGGCCAGCGCTCCAGCCCTCGCCGTAGATGAAGATGGAGGGATCGAGTTTATCGAGCTCCTGACGGATGAGGTTCATCGTCTCAATATCGTGGCAGCCCATGAGGTCGAAGCGGAAGCCGTCGATGCGGAACTCGTTGTACCAGTACTTCACCGACTCTATCATGAACTTGCGCATCATCGGCTTCTCAGAGGCCGTCTCATTGCCGCAGCCGCTGCCGTTGCTCCCTACGCGGTAATAGTAGTCAGGGAAGGTGCGCTGGAAATTGGAGTGCTCGATGTCGTAGGTATGATTATAGACCACGTCGAGGATGACGGCGATGCCGGCATTGTGAAGGGCCTGCACCATCTGCTTGAACTCACGGATACGGCAGACGGGGTCGTAAGGGTCGGTGGAGTAGCCGCCCTCGGGTACGTTGTAGTTCACAGGGTCGTAGCCCCAATTGTACTGCGGCTCATTCAGGCGCGTCTCGTCCACAGAACCGTAGTCATAGCTGGGCAGGATATGCACGGCATTGACACCCAATTGCTTCAGGTGGTCGATGGCCCACGGCTCGGTCAGCGCCAGGAACTTGCCGGGGTACTTGGCATCGGGGCGCGCCACGGAGAAGTCGCGGTGGTGAAGCTCATAGACGACGAGGTCGGCAGGCGACTTGACGACGGGGTGCTGGTCGCAGCACCAGTCGTCGGGCCACGTGTTCATCGTGTTGATGATGGCGCCGCGCCGCCCGTTCACACCGACGGCCTTGGCAAAGACGCCGGGCGTCTCGCCGTGGCCAGTGTCGAAGGTATAGAAGCGGCCCATGAGGTCGCCCTTGACGGTAGCAGTCCATACTGCCCCCTCCTGTCCCGAAGAGGATACCTTCATCGTGACGGACTTCAGCGGTTTGCCGCCCTGCCCGTCCTTATAGATACGCACCTTTACGCCCTTGGCCTTTGCCGGGGCAAAGAGCTTAAATGTCGTCACCTCCGGGGTGTACGTCATCTCGTCGAAGTCAAATTCCTGCGACATGGCGGGCTTTGCCGCCAGCACTGTCAGTAGTCCAGCTAATAACAATTTCTTCATAGTTTAGGTATTATCACGGCGCAAAGATACACAAAAAAAAGAAGAACCCCAAAAGTTCTTGAAAAAACTTTCGGGGTTCATCCTTTTATTATAAGGAATCTTACTTCACGAAGAACTTCTTACCATCCTTGATGTAGAGACCCTTAGCGGCCTTGACCACGCGGCGACCAGAGAGGTCGTAGATGGCACCGCTCTTCTTGCTGACAGTCTTCAGGTCCTTAACGGCCAGAACCTCTTCACCCTGAATCATGATGTTGAGCTCATAGTCCCAACCACGCTTGACATGCCCTTCAGCAGGCTCAGCATCCTCATCCTTGATGAAGTAAATCTTGGTAGCTAAGTTTGTATTAGCATCGGTATCGATGGCTGAATTGTAGAGGACAAACGGAACGGTATTGCCCTCAATAGCGTCGACGTCGCAGAAGATATTGATACCATCATCGGCATAGAGACCAGCAGCATCGATGAAATAGTCGAGCTCGGAAATCTCGAAGGGAACAGCAGCATCTTCATCGCCCTTGGCAAGAACCTTGAAGCGGGCACCTTCAAACAACTCTTCAGCTGAAGCAAAGCCCAGAGCCTGGATGGCATTAGACAGGTCAACCTCCACCTTTGTACCTGCTGTTGGGTCTGCAGACTTGGCAGGAGCTGCCCAAGCCACGGTATCGCTGGCAAGCACACGGTCAGACTCGGACACCTCGGCTGAGTTGACGCAGTACTCGATATTGCGGAAATAATAGGTGATGGGCTGATCGTTCTCGGGAGCATTGAAGTTCCATTCGTTCAGGTTGAAGGCAATACTCGTGGTACCAGCCTGGTCACTGCTGATTTCGCCTTCGTACTCATAGGTCTGCCATTCCTCGTTGGGGGTAATGCTTCCGCTCAACATCTGCCAGTGCTTGTAGTCGCCAGGAGAGTAGTGAGCCTGTGCAGAAGCAGAGGTCTCCTGAGTGGCACGCATATCCATCTTGAAGTGATACTTCTCACCCTTCTTAAACACGTGGCAACCGCCAATGAAGAGCTGCGTGGTATAACCCTTCAGAATTTCGAGGGTATCCTCACCCTCAGCAACTTTTCTGAGGAAATAAGGCACAGGCGACTTGTCTGTACCGTCAATATTGATAGTGGTGTCTCTCCACTCAACAGCTACGGTAGTGGTCAACGTGTATGCGGGCTGGCCGTCAACGGGGTCGTTCACAATGGGGCATGGAACAGTACCATTGCCATCGTTCTGGATACCAGAGACCGTGAAGAATGGATTGGTGCTACGGTCAATCTTCCCACGCAGGTTCCAGGTCCACTGGTATACATCCTCACCAACCTTGCCACCGCTCTTCAGCACATCGAACCAGCCTTCCAGTTCCTTGGGAGGTATGCCGTCCTTGATTTCCATAACGACATCGTCGATATAGAACTCCTTGCCGAGGTTACGGCCATTGGTATCCATGAGGTCAAGGACAAAAGAACCGAAATTCTCAGGCATCTCGCCCTCCCATTCAAAGTTAGTCCACTCAGTGGGTACTTCGAACTCGCCCCAAGTATTGTAACCGACATAGCCTCGGCTAATGTTGTGACACTGTGTGCCCCAATAGCCGGCTTCCTCAGCTGCAGTCTTGTACCTAAAGCTGATTCTCAGCATCTTATTCGGCTCGATTTCCTCATTGGCCACAATCCAGAACTGGCAGTCATAGCGATAGGTGAGCTGCTCATTTCCGACACGAAGCACGAGAACGTGGTTGCTCTCGTTTCCCGGCTCTTCAATGACGCGACTGGGGCCTTCCTCCACGGCATCTTCCTCAGGACAGTCCTTTGACCAGTAGTTTGTCATGTCCTCTCCTTCGAAGTCGCCGTTGTTAATGACACTCGTCCATTTTGCCTGGCCGAATGCAGCGCCGCTTGTTAACAGCAAGCCTGCGATGAGCGTAAATAATTTCTTCATAAGCTAATTGTTTTTAATTGGTTAAATAATAATGTATATGATATTAGTTAGAATCACGGTGCAAAGTTATAGGTTTTCGGAGAAAGCCGCGTTTCGTTTTGTTGCTTTTGTTTTTCTGTATGTCTCAAAAACGAAAAAGAGGGCCAAAGCCCCCTTTCTATCGTGCTATCAGACTGACGGCAAAGCCTCCGCCGGGGGCTTCCGTGAGCTTCAAAGTATCGCCTTTTTTCACCGTTCGCTTCGTGATGGTGTACGCCTGCGGGTTGGTCTCGTAGTGGGCTCCTGGGGCATCGGCGTAGATGGTGCAGTCGTACTTGCGGCCCTTGTCGAGGAAGTCGAGCTTGACAACACTCTGATGGCCGTTCTCGTCGCACTTACCGCCGATGAACCAGTTAGGGGTGCCCTTCGCCTTGCGGGCTACGGTGATGTAGTCGGCAGGCTCGGCCTCAAGGTAGATGCTCTCATCCCAGTCGCAGGCCACGTCGCGGATGAACTGGAAGGCGTCGTCGAACCGCTCATAGTGCTCGGGCAGGTCGGCGGCCATCTGCAGCGGCGAGTACATCGTCAGGTAGAGGGCCAGCGAGCCGGCGATGGTGATGCGTGCCCACGAGGTGTTGTTGCTCCACTCCTTCAGCTTGGTGACGAAGATGCCGGGCGTATAGTCCATCGGACCGCCCTGCAGACGGGTGAAGGGCAGGATGCAAGTATGGTCGGGACGTGAGCCGCCAAAGGCCTCGTACTCCGTGCCGCGTGCCGACTCGTTGCCGACGAGGTTCGGATAGGTGCGGCAGAGGCCAGTCGGACGGGTGGCCTCGTGGGCGTTGACCATGATGTGGTGCTTGGCAGCCTCCTTGACCACGTAGAGGTAGTGGTTGTTCATCGACTGCGAGTAGTGGTGGTCACCACGGGGGATGATGTCACCCACATAGCCCGTCTTCACGGCGTCGTAGCCGTACTTGTTCATCAGCTGGAAGGCTTTTTCCATGTGACGCTCGTAGTTCTGCGTCGAACTGGAGGTCTCGTGGTGCATGAGCAGTTTCACGCCCTTGGAGTGGGCATAGTCGTTGAGCATCTTGATGTCGAAGTCGGGATAGGCGGTCTGGAAGTCAAAGACATCGCGCTTCCAGAGGTTGGCCCAGTCTTCCCAACCGACGTTCCAGCCCTCGACAAGCACCTCGTCGAGCCCGTTCTTGGCGGCGAAGTCGATGTAGCGCTTCACCTTCGCATTGTTGGCGGCGTGGCGCCCGTTGGGCTTCACCTTCTGCCAGTCAATCTGGTCGAGCTTGATGCTGGGGAACTCGTCGGTGTAGTTCCAGCTGGACTTGCCGACAATCATCTCCCACCACACGCCGCAGTACTTCGTGGGGTGAATCCACGAGACGTCCTCGAGGGCGCACGGCTCATTGAGGTTGAGGATGAGGTTCGAGGAGAGCATGTCGCGGGCGTCGTCAGAGACCATCACGGTTCGCCATGGCGTGGTGCAGGGCGTCTGCATGCAGCCCTTCAGGCCAGTGGCGTCGGGGGTGAGATGGCTGACGAAGGTGAAGGGCTTCGGCAGCGGCGCCGAGCAGGCAGCGGGGTTAGGAGTATAGGCATTGCTGGTGCCGCCAAGCTTGGTGGTCAGGGCCTTGGTCTGGGCATCGACCAGCTCGAGGTGCATCGTGGCATAGTCGGCACAGGCAGCCTCGTGGATGTTGATGTAGAGACCGTCCTGACTCTTCATCTGCAGTGAGGTCTGCACACCCGTGGGCGAGAAGACGGCGACGCTGGAGTTGCCCCAGTTGACGGCCTCCTGCATACGGCTACGGATTTCAGAGAGCTTCGACTGCTGCGTCTCCTGCTCCTGCGTGTCGTAGTCGCCGGGGAGCCACCAGGCCATATGGTCGCCGGCCATTGCAAACTCGGTATGCTCCTCCCGGATGAGGAAGTAGTTCAGCTCCTCCTGCTGCGGGAACTCGTAGCGCAGGCCGATACCGTCGTCATAGACGCGGAAGCGGATAATGATGGTACGCGTGTGAGGAATCAGGGCGAGGCCGGGTTCGTTGCCGTGGCCCATGTACTTGGGCTCGTTGGTCGTCTGCTGAAGTGTGGCGGCCAGCTCGTTGTAGTGATTGCGGATGGTGGCCGTCTCACCCCAGACGGGGCGCCACGTTTCGTCGAACTCGCTGATCTTCTCGTCGACGATGCGGAAGTCCGCAATCAGGTTGGGTTCGCTAAGGTTGGGCGAGGCGTGCTTGTCGGCAGCCAATTCCAAGCCGAGGTGCGAGGGCAGCACGACGGCACGGTTCTTGTACGTCATCTCGTATGTCGGCCGTCCGGCCTCGTCGACAGAGAATTTCAGTTCGATGTTGCCGTTCGGCGACGTCACGTTGCCGGCCACTGCCAGCAGCGGCAGCATCAGCATAGCAAGAATTGCTCTCCTTGTTGTCATAGTCCTCATAGTTTTCGTTATTGTTCTCGTTTCCTATTTCCGCCCACTCTGCACTATCAGGGTCTGTATCTCGTAGTTAAGCTCATCGGCCTGCAGCAGCTGCTCGATTGTCAGGTGCATACGGTAGCGCCAGTAATGGCGCGGATTGGCCGGGATGTTGATTCGCTCAGCGTTCGCGTCGGGCAGACGCAGCTTCTCGTCGATGCTGAGCCAGTCCTGCAGCGACAGCAGACAGAGCATGGAGGGCGACGTCAGATGGCGGCTGATGATGTCCTTGGCCAACCAGCCCGGCAGGGGGTGCGGGGCCTCGCCGCTGCGATGGAGCGTCGATGCACCGAAATAATCCTGTGTGCGCTCCGGATCCTCATCCCACCACTGGCGGAGCGTCGGCATGTCGTGGGTGGAGATGGTGCAGACGGAACGGTACGGATTATGGCTCAAGCGCCCGAAGCGGTATTTCGACTCCTTCGGCATCGACTGTATCTCGAGTGAGAGGATGCGCAACTCGTTCATCACCCAGGGCACGCAGTCGGGCACCATGCCAAGGTCCTCGGCACAGACGAGCATGCGCGTGGCCTGCGTCAGCCGCGGCAGTTTCTTCATAGCCTCCTGATACCAGAACTGGTTGTTGCGACGGTAGAAGTAGTCGTTGTAGAGGCGGTTGAAGCTGGCCTTCTGCTGATCGGAGAGCTGCGTGTAGGCCTCCTGATATTGCACGGCAATGCGCGGATGCCAGCGGTCGCTGCGCTTGTGGTCGACAAGAAACAGACCATCGTTAAACTCAACGCCATAGCCCTCTATCTCCTCACGGCTCATGCCGAGGGCTGGGCTGAACTGTCCCATCAGCCCCGACTTCTCGGGCACGGGAATTTCCCAGATGCGGAAGAAACCTAAGACGTGGTCGATGCGGTATGCATCGAAATACTCAGCCATCTTTCGGAAGCGGCGCACCCACCAGGCACAGTCGTCCTTGAGCATCTCGTCCCAGTTGTAGGTGGGGAATCCCCAGTTCTGGCCGTCGGCCGAGAACGGGTCGGGCGGTGCTCCGGCCTGGCCGTTCAGGTTGAAGTAGCGCGGCTCCACCCAGGCCTCCACGCCGTCGCGCGAGATACCGATGGGGATGTCACCTTTCAGAACTACGCGGTGTGCGCGCGCATAGGCGTGAGCAGCCCGCATCTGGCAGTCCAGGTGGTACTGCACGAAATACCAGAACTGCAGCGCCTTCTTGTCCTTAAACGCAGACTTCTGCGTGTTCTCCACTGTTGCCTCTGCCGGCCACTTGCCAAACTCAGCTGTACCATATAGGTCGCGGTAGTAGCAGAAGGCGGCATAGGGCACCAGCCACTCTTGGTTCTGCTCGAAGAAGCGCTTGAAGTCGGCCGAACGGCTCAGCTTGGCCCATTCCTGTCCGAAGATAATGCGCAGGTAGTCCATCTTGGCCTTGAACATGCGCTCGTAGTCAATCTGCGGCAGTGCGTTCAGCTCCTGACGCAGCTGTTCAAACGCCTGGCGCTTCTCCTCGGCCTTGACGGGCGGCAGCTGGCGCAGATCGCAATACTGCGGGTGGAGGGCATAGATGCTGATGGAGTTATAAGGGTAAGAGTCCTGCCATGAGCCTGTCATGTTGGTGTCGGTGATGGGCAGTACCTGCAGCACGCGCTGGCGGGTCTTGTCGCACCAGTCAATCATCAGCTTCAGGTCGCCGAAGTCGCCCACGCCGAAACTGCCCTCCGAACGGAGCGAGAACACGGGAATTACCGTGCCGGCGCCCTTCCACGGATAGACGGGGAAGTTAGCCTGCTGCAGTTCGTAGACCACGACATCGCCCTTCTCCATCAGCGGCAACGTGACTGTGCGGTTCATGCCCGTTTCCCAAAGCGGCGTGACATCAATCTCGTCATCGAGGGCCACGAACTTGAACTCGAACGTGCGGGGCAGTTGGTCTGCATCGAGCGAGATGACCCATTCGTTACACTCATGCTCGGCCATGTCCAAGGCCCGCTTGGCCTCCCAGTTGCCCAAGGTCTCGCCACCTCCGATAACGGCCAGCCGCTCGTCGGCGCGAAGCTGCGGGGCTCGTACCTTCAGGCGAACGGTGCGTTCGAACGACTCATCAGAACTCATCCGCCGCTCACGGGCAAAGACGCACTCAGTAAAGGCCGACGAATAAAGATAGCTGTCATCGGGAATGTCGAGCCAGTGGTCGTAGACCATATAGCGCGACGCCTTCGTAGCAGGGAACTCCAAACGATGAGGCTCCACCAGCCACTCGTGGCGATACACACTCTCGCCCCGGCGTACCGAGTAAAAATAGTCCATGTAGGTACCTGCCTGCACTGCCCGCGACAGCTCATACGTCCAGTGCAGCCCGTCGAGGGTACCCATCTTGTACAGTTCAGTACTTCCGTTCTCTCCCATGATGTTCAGCGCCAGCTCTTCGCCAAACGTCGTCTGATACTCTAAGTTAAATAGGATTTTCATACTTTCAGTGTTTTTAGCTTGGTGCAAAAATACTAAAAATAATAACCCGCCGTTCACCGACGGCGGGTTATTGCGGCATTATGTTGTGCAAACGTTTGCACCCTAACCTTTCTTGTCCTTGATGACGAAGACGCAGACAGAGCCAAGCAGGAACAGGACACCGGCGACGATCATCATCGTCGACTGGTGGTGGCCGACGAGCGACAGGATGGTACCGCCGCAGATGGCAGCAACAATCTGGGGCACGCAGATGGTGCCGTTGAACAGTCCGAGGTAGGCTCCCATGTGACCATAGCCCTGCAGGGCGTTGGTGACGATGGTGAAGGGCATGGCGAGCATGGCGGCCCAGCCGCAGCCAATAAGCAGGAAGGGAATAATCTGAAGATACTTGTCAGGACAGAAGGGGATGAGCAGGAAGCCCAGTCCGCCGAGCACGAGGCTGACGCTGTAGGCCATCTTCACATTCTTGAAGCGCGGCAGGAGCGTGGCCCAGACCACACTGCCCAAGGCCTGGATGGCATAGAGCACGCCCGTCCAGTTGGCGGCCTCCTGGTAGTCGCCGGTGGCCGGGTCGATGGTTCCCCAGACGGTCTCGGAGACGGCATCGACGACGTAGGTCCACATATAGAGCATACCCGCCCAGCAGAAGAACTGCACCAGGCCGACCTTCCAGAACGTCGAGGGGGCATTCTTCAGCAGGGTGATCCAGTTGGCGGACTCCTCCTTCTCCTCGGAGACAGGGTTATATTCACGGTATTCCTGCGGGTTCCACTCCTTTACCTTCAACGTCGTATAGATGACACAGATAATCAGGATGGCTGCGCCGATATAGAACGACCAGATGACCGTGTCGGGTACGACGCCCTCGGCAGCTACGTTGCTCAGGCCGATGGCAGCGAAGATGTAAGGGAAGAGGAAGCCCACGACAGAGCCAGCGTTGCAGAGGAACGACTGGATGCTGTAGGCCTTGGCTTTCTGCTTCTCGTTGACCATATCGCCGACAAGCATTTTGAACGGCTGCATCGCCATATTAATAGATGTGTCGAGCAGCATCAGGGCAAAGAGTCCGAAGATGAGCGCCGTGCCGACGGCCATGCCGAACGAGCCGGCATTGGGCAGCAGGCACATCACGGCCACGGCGGCGGCAGCGCCCACAAAGAGGTAGGGAATACGGCGGCCGAAGCGCGTCCACGTGCGGTCGCTGAGTGTCCCGACAATCGGTTGCACAAGGATACCCATCAACGGCGGGAGTATCCAGAAGAACGACAGCGAATGCGGGTCGGCACCGAGGGTGCGGAAGATGCGCGAGATGTTTCCACTCTGGAGTGCATAGGCTATCTGCACTCCGAAAAATCCGAAGCTCAAGTTCCAGAGCTTCCAGAATGATAAGTCAGGTTTTTGTTTCATATTATTTTATCTTGTTGTTCCTCTTATTATCAGTCGCGTACGCACGATACGCTTCTCAACCTTCTCGATAGGCGAGCGGCCCTCCACCTTGTCGATGAGTATTTCGGCGGCCTCCTCCCCCACCCGCTTGCCGCGCTGCTCGACTGTGGTCAGCATCGGGTCGCAGGCCACGGCACGCTGACCGTTGGTGAAGCCGCAGATAGAGATGTCCTCGGGCACCCGCAGCCCCATGCGCTTGACGGTGTAGAGGATTCCGATGGCCGTGTCGTCGTTGACGGCGAAGAACGCATCGGGATAGCGGTCGCCGTCGAACATGTCGGGCGTTATCAGCTCCGCATCCTGACGGTTGTCGCAGATGCGCATCAGCTGCTCGTCGAAGGGCAGTCCGCGCTTCAGCAGCGCATCCTTGTAGCCGTTGAAACGGTTCTTCGAAATCTCCAGCTGCATCGGTGAACCATAGAAGGCAATGCGCCGACAACCCGTCTCGATGAGATAGGTCACGGCATTGAAGGCTCCCATATAGTCGTCGACGACAACGCGACTGGCGTTCACGCCAGTACAGATGCGATCGTAGAAGACGATGGGAATCTGCGAATCCAGCAACTTCTGAAAATGGTCGTACTGGCGGGTGTCCTTAGCCTGCGACACGATGACACCGCACACCTTCTGGCGGTGGAACATCTCACAGATGCGGGCCTCGCGCTCATACTGTTCATTGCTCAGCGCCACCATGATGTAATAGCCGTGGGCCATCGCGGCCTCCTCGATGCCGGTCAGTATGCTGGAGAAGTAGTAGTGGGTGAACTCCGGCACGATAACACCAATAATCTTCGACGAAGCCACGCGGCTGTGGCGCAGAGCCTCGCCGATGACATTCGGATAGAAATTATGTTCGCGCGCAAACTGCTGAATCACCCTCCGCCGCTCCTCGCTGATGCGGGGCGAGTCCTTCAAGGCACGCGACACCGTTGCAACGGAGATTCCAAGCTCCCTTGCTATGTCCTTCATCGTCATTGGTGCGTTCTCTTTCATGCCGGTTTTTAGTTTGCAGTGCAAAGATAAGTATTTTAAGTATCCGTTGGTTTCACATTAACAAAGAATGCGCGCGAAGCGACGTGCAAACGTTTGCACTACCATAATAACGAATTTAATCTTAAAAAAGTACATCGAAAGCAAAAGAAAACTACCTTTGCAGCAGAATTTTAGCTAAAACTATAATTAAACTAATTAAAATGTAATGATGAAGCAGGTAAACATGAAGATTCCGTTCAGGATGCTGGCCTTGCTATTGGGCCTGTTTCTGTCGGTAGGAGCCTTTGCACAGCAGATTGCCGTGAAAGGCCATGTGAAAGATGCCAGTGGTGAGGACGTCATCGGCGCTACCGTGCGTGTAGCAGGTACGCAGACGGCCACCGTCACTGACTTCAATGGTGTTTTCACTCTCAGCGCCAACCGGGGAGCCACCATCACCGTGAGCTACGTGGGCTACCAGACGGCCACCGTCGCCGCAGCCCCGACGCTGGAGATTACACTCGAGGAAGATGCCACGACGCTGAACGACGTTGTGGTCATCGGTTACGGCGTTGCCAAGAAGAGCGACCTTACCGGTTCAGTGGCCGCCCTGAAGCCCGACACGAAGAACAAGGGTGTCGTTGTTAACGCACAGGACATGTTACAAGGTAAGGTTGCTGGTGTTAACATCACCTCGGACGACGGTACACCTGGCGGCAAGATGAATATCCGCATCCGCGGCGGCTCGTCGCTGAATGCCAACAACGACCCGCTGCTGGTCATTGATGGTGTGCCTATGGATAACAACGGAGTGAAGGGTGTTTCCAACCTTCTCGCAACCATTAACCCGCAGGACATCGAGACCTTCAACGTGCTGAAGGATGCCTCGGCCACGGCCATCTACGGTAGCCGCGGTTCTAACGGTGTCATTATCATCACAACGAAGAAAGGTCGCAGGGGTCAGAGCATGCAGGTGTCTTACGCCGGTAGCATGACCATCAGCACCAACAAGAACACGCTCGACGTGATGGATGCCACACAGTATCGCAACTTCATCAAGGACATCTGGGGCCAGCAGAGCGATGCCTACCAGATGCTCGGTACTGCCGACACCGACTGGCAGAAGGAGATCTACCGCACGGCCATCTCGCATGACCACAACGTCACGCTGTCGGGCTCGTTCAAGGAACTTCCCTACCGCGTCTCGTTGGGCTATACCGACCAGCAGGGTACGCTGAAAGGCTCCGACTTCAAGCGTGTGACGGCAGCCGTTAACCTGAACCCGTCGCTGCTCGACGACCATCTGACACTGAACCTCAACGGCAAGGGCATGTTTGCCCACTCGCTGTTCGCCGACGGTGGTGCCGTGGGCGCTGCCTTCCGCTTCGACCCGACGCAGGACCCGCACGCCTACACCTCGCCGTATCATCTGAATATGATGGGCGACAAGGTCACCCAAACATTGAACAACTTCGGCGGATTCTTCGAGTGGCCCACGGCCGGTGCCTACGGCGACGACTCATGGCCCTACACCTACGAGCGCAACGCCACGAGGAACCCGCTGGCTATGCTCGACCTCGTGAAGGAGTCGGCCTACAGCCGCGCCTTCATCGGCAGCGCCGACGTTGACTACAAGATTCACGGTTTCGAGGACCTGCGCCTGCACCTGACGCTTGGTGCCGACATCTCGAAGGGCCGCCAGCACCGCATGGGCAGCCCCATGTCGCCCCAGTACACCTACTACGGCAGCTACGGCGCCGAGGAGATTACGAAGCGTAACCTCTCGCTGTCGACGTATGCACAGTACTATAAGGACTTCGCCAAGGTTCACCACTTCGACATCATGGGTGGTTACGAGTGGCAGCGTTTCTGGCGCTCTCAGCACAACGACTACATCGGTTACTACCCCTCGACGGCAGGTGCCAATGCCGGCAAGGAGCGCGACCACACGCCCTACAACTTCAAGACTGAGAACTACCTCGTCTCGTTCTTCGGACGTATGAACTACATCTTCGACGAGAAGTACTACCTGACAGCCACCATCCGCGACGACGGCTCCAGCCGCTTCGAGGACCACTGGTCGCTGTTCCCCTCTGTGGCACTGGCCTGGAGAGTCAAGAACGAGGACTTCCTTAAGGATGTTGACGCCCTGAGCGACCTGAAGCTCCGCCTCGGCTGGGGTAAGACCGGACAGCAGGATGTGAACAACGACTACGCCTGGATTCCCACTTACTCGATGTCGACGGGCACCAACGGCTTCTATCCCATCACGGGCACCGGCGTGCTTTACCGTCCCGACAACTTCACGCCCGACCTGAAGTGGGAGACCACCACTACTTATAATATAGGTCTTGATCTGGGCTTCCTCAACCAGCGCCTGACGGCCAGCGTCGACTGGTACTATCGCAAGACCACCGACCTGCTGAACTATGCGCCCACCGTGGCCATGTCGGCATTCCGCAACCAGGCCTGGCAGAACATCGGTTCACTGAAGAATACCGGTATCGAGGCCACCATCGGCATCAAGCCCATCCAGACCAAGGACTGGTTCTGGCAGATTGACTACAACTTTACTTATAACAAGAACGAGATTACCGACCTCTCAGGCGTCTCTACCGACGGTGCACCGGTGCCTAACACGAATATCACTATTGGTACCGACAAGTACCTGCAGTACCACCAGGTTGGCAAGCCTATGAACTCGTTCTATGTTTTCCAGCAGGCTTACGACCAGAACGGCAAGGCCATTGAGAACGCCGTCGTCGACCGCAACAACGACGGACAGATTACCGACGACGACCGCTACTTCTACAAGAGTCCGGCAGCCCCCGTCACGATGGGTCTGGCTTCGCGCTTAGAGTATAAGAGCTGGGACTTCGGCTTCTCGCTCCGCGCCAGTTTCGACAACTACGTGTTCAACAACATCGAGTCGGGTCAGGCCAACGTGCAGCCCAACGAGGTGTGGGCCCTGTCCACCTATCTGGGCAACCGCCCCATCAAGGCAGTAGCTGAAGGCTGGCAGACCTACGATCCCACGGCTCTGCTCTCCGACCGCTATGTTCACAACGCCTCGTTCCTGAAGTGCGACAACATCACCTTGGGCTACTCGTTCAGCGACCTGCTCAAGTCGGGCAACTACCACGGTCTTTCTGGCCGCGTCTATGCTACGGCCAGCAACGTGTTCACCATCACAAAGTACGACGGTCTCGACCCGGAGGTGTTCAGCGGCTACGACAACGAGATGTATCCGCGTCCGCTCTCCTTCATCGTCGGTCTTAACCTGAACTTCTAAGACAAAGCAAATCGAAAATCGAAAATAAGTAAATCGTAAATAATCATGATGAATATCAGATATTTCAAGACAATAGCCCCTGCAGCAGCCTTGCTGCTGACAGTAGGCCTGAGTTCGTGTACGGGCGACCTCGACGTCACACCCATCAACCCGAACCTTGCGCTGGAATACGATGCCGACGGCCTGTTCAACAAGTGCTATGCCAACATAGCGCTGCAGGGCAACGGCGGCGCCAACGGCGACTGCGACATCGACGGTCTCGACGGAGGTACGACAGGTTTTGTCCGCCAGATGTGGAACTCCAACGAACTGACCACCGACGAGGCCCTCTGCTCGTGGGGCGACAACGGCATCCAGCAGTTCTGCTACAACACCTACGATGCCAGCCATCCGATGCTTAACGGCTACTACGCCCGACTGACCACTGGCATCTCCTACTGCAACCAGTACCTGAAGGTGGCTGGCGGCCAGGATGCCACGAAGACGGCCGAGATACGCTTCATCCGCGCCTTCGAGTACTATCTGCTGATGGATGCTTTCGGAAACATTCCGTTTGCCACCTCGCTGACAAATCCTGAGTACAAGACGCGCAAGGAAGCTTTCGACTGGATTGAGAGCGAAGTGCTCGAACTGGAGCCCGCCCTCGCCGACGCCAAAGCCAAGAAGTCGACCGACGCCACCTACGGCCGCGTCGACAAGGCTGCTGCCTGGGTGCTGCTCATGCGCCTCTACCTCAATGCCGAGGTCTACACCGGCACGGCCCAGTGGCAGAAGGCTGCCGACTATGCCAAGAAGATTATGGACAGCGACTACCGTCTGCTCACCAAGGGACAGAACGGTTGGAGCGCCTACCAGATGCTCTTTATGGGCGACAATGGTGAGAGCGATGCTGCCTACGAGGGCATCTTCCCCATTCTCTGCGACGGTCTGAAGACCACCAGCTGGGGTACCTCGCTCTTCCTTATTGCCTCGACCTTCGACGGCGGCATGCACGCCAACCCGAGGGACGACAACGAGGCTGCCACCAACGGCACGCAGGAGAAGTGGGGCGGCAACCGCGCCCGCATCGACCTGGTGAAGAAGTTCTTCCCCGCAGGTGACGCTCCTCAGGTAGCCTCATACGACATGACCGCTGCTGCCGGCGACGACCGCGCCCTGTTTTGGGGTATCGACCACACGCTCGACAACGAGAAAGGCTTTGCCGGCGACTTCTCCGACGGCTATGGCGTGGCCAAGTTCATCAACTACAAGTCAACGGGAGCAGTCGTGCTGGGTAGCGATGCTCAGTTCCCCGATGCCGACTTCTTTATGTTCCGCGTGGCCGAGGCCTACCTCAGCTATGCCGAGGCAACGGCCCGCCTGAACGGCGGCAACGCCACCAGCGAGGGTGTTAACGCCCTGAACGCCATCCGTGGCCGCGCCAACGCCTCGCACAAGTCGAGCTTCACGATGGACGAGATTCTCGACGAGTGGAGCCGCGAGTTCTACTTCGAGGGCCGTCGCCGCGTCGACCTCATCCGCCACGGCAAGTTCGGCGGCGACAACAACTACAATTGGACCTGGAAAGGCGGCGTGAAGAACGGTCGCAACTTCCGTGCCTCGCGCAACATCTTTGCCATCCCCGCCGCACAGGTGAAGGGTGCCATCATCCAGAATCCAGAGTATTAAACCATTTAAAAGACAAAGAAAGATGAAAAATATATTCAAGTCAACACTGCTGCTGCTGAGCACCGTGTTCCTGTTCGCTGCCTGTGCAGACGACAACGACTCAAATCCGACTTTGCTGAAGCCCACGACCTTCGTGCTGAACGCGACGCCTTACGCCGCGTCGGTCATCGACCTGGCTACATCGACAGGCATACCCTTCACATGGAACCAGCCTGACTATGGATTCCCCATCGTCACGCAGTACCAGTTCCAGGTTGGTGTGGCAAAGGGCGACGCCCAGCAATTTGCTACCATCGACGACGTATTCACCACGGCCAGCGGCATTTTGAACGCCAACAAGGTTGCCAGCGCCATCAACGAGCTGATGGGATGGACTGAACTGACCGAGGAAGAGGCTGCCAAACTGCCTGCCACTGTGAGCACGCTGGTGCGACTGGCCGCTCATACCGCCGGCACCGACACCATCTTCTCGAACACTGTCTCGCTGACGCTGGTGCCCAGCCTTGTTGTGGCTCCGTCGTTCCCCGAGTTCATCTATATGATGGGTAACTTCAACGGATGGACCGATCCCGTTGCCCTGCGCAGTCCCGCCCAGGATGGCATCTACAGCTGCTTCAACTGGCTCGACGGCGGTTTCAAGTTCCGCCCGAACGACAACAACTGGGACGGTGACTGGGGTCAGGATCCTGCTGGTGCATACGGCACCCTCATCGTCGACGGCGAGGAGGACTGCAACGACCCAGGCAAGAGCTTCCCCGACCAGGCTCAGCCCGCCGGTTTCTTCAAGATTGATGTCGACATGACTACTATGACGTGGAGCATTTCGCCCATTACGTCAGTCAGCATCATCGGTGGCTTCAACGGATGGGCCGACGACGTGGAGATGACCTACAATACCGACGGTGGCTACTGGGAGGTAACGACCAGTGAGGTGGAAGGCGAGTTCAAGTTCCGCGCCAACCACGACTGGGCCATCAACTGGGGCGGCACAGCCGACGCTCTGACGCAGGACGGTTCGAACCTGAGCCTCGATGCCGGAACCTACACGTTCAAACTCTATATCACTCACGAGGGCAACAGCCACGTTGAAATCACACAATAACCAAAACACGTAGTAAGCAAATGAAAAAGATATTGTTTTTTGCAGGCATTGCCCTCTTAGCGGCAAGCTGCACAGAAGACTATGCCGACTGGGCCGACCTTCAGCGCAATGCCGCTGAAGAGGCCAAGACCGTGACTATGAAGGTAACGCCGACGGCCGGCGACATCAATCTGGCTGCTGCGGGTGATTCCGTACAGCTGTTCGCTCCATCTGTAGCCATCAGCGACGAGGCCACCACCACCTTCAACGTCAACCTGACCACTGGCGAGGAAGGCTCCAGCGTCGTTTCGCTGGTAGCCGACAATGCCGGACGGGTGCTGAAGAGCGAGCTGCAGGACGCCGTCGTGTCGTTCTACGGCGCACGCCCCGTGCCCCGCGCCATCAGCATGGCCATCGCTGCCTATACGATGGTCAACGGCCAGAGCATCAAGAATGTGGCTTCGGGTACCCTCAGCGTCATTCCCGAGGCTCCCGAGGTTGAGCAGGCCTATTACATCACTGGCAACATCAACAATTGGGAAAATGACGACAAGACCTACAAGCTGACCAACGACGGCAGCGACCCGTACGCCAACCCGACCTACACGCTGCGCCTCGCCGCTCCTGAGAACGGTGGAAACATTGAGTTCAAGCTGACGCCGGAGTCAGGCCTCGGCGGCGACTGGAGCAAGTGCCTGGCCGCCGGCAGCGAGGAGGGCAAGTTCAACTACAACAACGATGGTGGCAACCTGGTCATCACCGCCGTTCCCGATGCTCTCTACTACGAACTCGTGTTCAACATGCTCGACCAGACCTGGAGCGTCAACGCCGTCAACTTCAACCCGTTCATCTACTTCATCGGTGCCACCGACGGTTGGGCCAACGCCGACCAGAAGCTGGCTCACCAGGGCGACGGCGTCTACACGGGCTACTGCTACGTGGCCGACCCGAACGGATGGGGGCTGGCCTTCAAGTTCCAGCGCGTGGCCGGCTCGTGGGATAACGAGATCAACGCAGGCACCTTCACGACCAAGACGGGTGTCACCGGCGACAACAACATCGAAGTGGCAGAGGCTGGCGTCTACTACTTCACCGTCAACCTCGCTGAGGGCAGCATCTCGGCCATGAAGGTCACCAACATGAACCTTGTGGGCGACTTCAACGGCTGGAACGCTGCTGACGATGCACAGCAGATGCAGTGGGATGCCGAGAACTTCTGCTATGTCATCACCGGTGCTGGTGTCACTGACAAGGGTTGGAAGTTCACCACTAACAACAGCTGGGACGTCAACCTCGGCGGCGACCTGGGCAACCTCGAAGGCAACGGCTCCAACATCTCGGCTGTGGGTACGACCATCAAGCTCTACCCCACCCGCAAGACTTCAGACAACATCTACTGCACGGTGGAATGAACTGACCGTCAACGGTCAAACACCAACTACGGACTTCACAGCCTTCTGTGGAGTCCGTAGTTCTTTGTTGTCCAATTATCAAAAAACAATTATCAAAAGTTTGATAATCATAAGTATGATATATGTATCGCCGCAAACGTTTGCGTGAGATAGCAGCCACTACCTGATACGGCAAACAGCGAAAAAGCCATATCTTTGCAAAGCAAAGAAAAAGACTACTGCTATGACTATCAGATTCCTATTATGCCTGCTCACTGCAGGATTTCTGCCGACGGCGACCTACGCCGACGACAAGCTGACGGAGCATTTTGAGACCGGACTGCCCACGACGGCACCGGCTACTGAGACCACCGCAACGCTGGCATCAGGCAACTGGCGGGTGAAAGGCGTGGCCGGCAAGAAAGACAACAACAGCCTGCGGGCCGCCATGAGCACCGACGGCTATATCGTCACGCCCCCACTCTGCCAGCCCGGCCGCATCACGTTCAGCCACCGTGCATCGGGCAACGGCAAGCAGCTTGTGGCCGAAAAGTCAACCGACAACGGCGCCACCTGGACCACGCTGGGCACGGCCACCGTCGCGTCGTCGACGCCCTACGGCACGAGCAGCTTCAAGTGCGACTCCCGCGAGGAGGACACACAGGTGCTCATACGCCTCACCTGCAAGAGCAGCACCATCTATGTTGACGACGTCACCATTACGCTGAACGCCGCCAGTACGGCACCCGTCACCGAGCCCGACGACCCCACCTACGTCACCGAGGGCACGTGGGTGCCCACCAAGCCCTTCCCCACGGCCCTGAACACCATCTACATAGCGCCCGATGGCGACGACCTGACGGGCGACGGCACCATCAGTCGGCCCTGGGCCGGCCTGCAGCGAGCAGTCGATGCCGCCAAGCCCGGCACGCACATCGTCTGCCGGGGCGGAACCTACGTGCAGAAGCCACAGGCCGACGGCAAGTTCACCGTCCGCATCAAGAGCAGCGGCACTGCCGAGGCGCCCATCGTCATACGCTGCTACGACGGCGAGCAGCCCGTCTTCGACTTCCGCGACGGACTGACGGCCGAGCGCGTCGGCGAGCGCGGCATCCTGCTCACCGGCAACCACTGGTGGCTCTTCGGCCTGCACATCACCCACGCTGCCGACAACGGCATCAAGCTCGAAGGCTCCTACAACCGCATTGAGCGCTGCCAGTTCTCATACAACCTCGACACCGGCCTGCAACTGGGCTTCGGCCATAAGTTCAGCGACACCTTCCCCGGCCTGAGCAAGAACGACGGCACCTACTGCGCCTACAACGACGTCGTCGACTGCGACTCGCACCACAACTGCGACTACGACGCCAACTACGGCTCCGACGCCGACGGCTTTGCCTGCAAGATGCACAACGGCCGCGGCAACCGCTTCATACGCTGCCGCGCCTGGCGCAACTCCGACGACGCCTGGGACCTCTACGAGACCGACTACGACGTGGTGCTGGCCGAGTGCTGGGCGTGGGAGTCGGGCAAGCCCGAGGACCATCTCTGGGTGAAGGACTTCATCAAGAAGAGCGGCAACATGTCGTTCTCGGGCAACGGCAACGGCATCAAGCTGGGCGGCAACGGCACCGGCGGCTCGTCGGCGGGCATACACTACGCCTACAACTGCATCGCCTTCGGCTGCAACAGGAGCGGCTCGGTGAAGGGCTTCGACTGCAACAGCCACAAGGACGGCCACGTGCTCGTAGGCTGCCTGGCCTTCGACAACGGCTACGACTATATGTTCGAGTCGGGCGGCTCGCAGGCCAACACGCGGTTCTACAACAACGTCTGCTTAGGAAGGCAGGAAATCTGCGTCGGCACCGACGACTACAACGCCATCAGCACGCCGATGTCGAAGAACGGCTGGACCAACCACCTCGTCACGGGCATTGGCCGCGACGACTTCGTGACACTCGACGAGGACGAAGCCCTGAAGCCCCGCGCCATCGACGGTTCGCTGCCCCGCCGCTTCGGCCGCCTGGCCGCCGACAGCAAGCTCGTTGACGCCGGCAGTGCCAAGTACGACGTGCCGGCAGCTCTGCTGGCCGACTTCCCGTTCCTCGAGCGCACCCTGACGGGTTCCGCCCGCGACCTGGGGCCCTACGAGCGGGCCAGCGTCCCGGCCACCGGTATCGTCACGCCGCCGTCGCCGCCTGCCGCCCACGGCGAGCCCGTGAAGCGCATCGGCCCCGACCGTCGTCTCGTCATCGTCCGCAATGGCAACGTCTATCGCCTGACTGGACAGCAGGAGCCTAAGGTCTGCAGGCGATAAGAAAACACAGAGTCAGAAACCCGCCGCCTTTCGCCCAAAACCCGGCGCCTTTTGTCAAAAACCCGGCGCCTTTTGTCCAAAACCCGGCGCCTTTTGCTCGTAACCCGGCGCCTTTTGCCAAAGTGTCGGTTCAGGTGTCGGTTCCAGCCTCCGAAGGGCGAGGCAAGGCACTATTTTGCCGATGAAACCGACCATTTTTGCTATTATAGTTGTCATTCGCACTTTTTATCCCACACTCCCTACACTTCCTACACCTAAAAAAATAAGACAGGTGTAGGAAGTGTCGGTAGTGTAGGATAATTCCTGTGATTAACAACTATATAGGTAAATAAGGAAGTGCTGGTCTTGCAAACGATTGCACAACACTTATAATATAATTAGGTACGCGTTGGGAAGCTGCATATGCCTTTTTTACTAACTTTGCAAGGCGTAACTAAAACTGACAAGAATGAAGCGAAAGAACTTAAAACTGATGGCACTGCTGCTGACGGCTACACTCACCGTCGGACTGACGGTGGCACTGACAGCCTGCGGCGACGACGACCCGACGCCCGAGAAACCAACACCCGACACACCCATTGACAACCCCAACGGCGAGGAGAAGCCCGACCCGACACCCACCGTACAGGCCTGCCAGGGCTGGCCCGCCAAGTATGACGGCGTCATGCTGCAAGGCTTTTACTGGGACTCCTTCGACGACTCGCAATGGACCGTTCTGGAGGCTCAGGCCGACCAGATGGCCGGCACCTTCGACCTCGTGTGGCTGCCCCAGAGCGGAAACTGCGGCGGACTGTCTATGGGATACGACGACCTCTACTGGTTCAGCAACTACAACAGCTCGTTCGGCAATGAGCAGCAACTGCGCTCGCTCATCAGCACTTTCAAGTCGAAAGGCATCAAGACGATTGCCGACGTGGTCATCAACCACCGCCGCAATAGTTCAAACTGGGTTGACTTCCCCGCAGAGACTTATAATGGCGTGACCTACGAAATGAAGTCGACCGACATCTGCGCCAACGACGACGGCGGCAAGACCAAATCATGGGCTACCCAGAACGGCTTCCAGCTGTCGACGAACAACGATACAGGCGAAGGCTGGGACGGCATGCGTGACATCGACCATAAGAGTGAGAACGTGCAGACCATCGTCAAAGCCTATCTTGACTTCCTGATAAACGACCTGGGCTATGCCGGCTTCCGCTATGACATGGTGAAGGGCTATTCGGCCAGCTACACGGGCATGTATAATGCCTCGGCACAGCCCGAGTTCAGCGTGGGCGAGTGCTGGGACGGCACCAGCACCATCAAGAACTGGATAGAGGGGACGAAGCAGGGCGGCCAGATACAGAGTGCCGCCTTCGACTTCCAGTTCCGCTATACCGTGCGCAATGCCATGAACAACGGCGCCTACAGCTGGCTGGCATCGCAGAACGAGGGCAACTGGCCACTGGTAAGCAACAACCAGGACAACGGGAAATACCGCCGCTATGCCGTCACCTTTGTCGAGAACCACGACACGGAGAAGCGCTCGAACGCGGCGCAGGACCCGCTGAAGAAAGACACCCTGGCTGCCAACGCCTACATGATGGCCATGCCGGGCACGCCCTGCGTGTTCCTGAAACACTGGCTGGCCTACCCCAGCCAAATCAAGGCTATGGTGGCTGCCCGCAAGCTGGCTGGCATCACCAACGAAAGTGCCTATACTCAGGCTTACTCACAGTCGACGGCCTATGCCTGCAACGTGGACAACCGGCTTGTCGTGGTCGTAGGCAACACCGACAGCTACGCGCCGAACTCATCTGAATGGACTAAGGTCGTGGCGGGCTACCACTACGCCTACTACTTCCCCGCCACGATGAACACAGCCTATGCTGACCTGCCTTCCGGCGTCTATGAGGGCACACAGCAGGTAAGGCTTAGTGCAGTCACGCAGACGGCTGATGCCCAAGTGGTCTACACCACCGACGGCTCTGCGCCTACAGCCACGAGCAACCCCGTTCCAAACGGCTTCACGCTCACCCTGCCCGCAGGAACCTACACGCTGAAGGTCGGCATGCTTGTAGGCGGACAGGTGAACGAGGTCATT